>DNHH01000001.1:1292-4785 GCA_003485955.1 Opitutia bacterium | reverse complement strand
AAAAACCACCGGCAATGAGATTAAATTTCTCGGTCACCCAGTGAAGGGCATCGGTGTTACCTGAACCCGAGAGAGCCGCCAAGACTTCGAGTTCAGAAAGCGTGTCATAAAGCGGCGCAATCATCGGCTGCACAGGCACGTAAGTACCATCGAGCGTCCGACCATCGGACCAAGCTTCAAGGTAGTGGGATTGAGCAACAAAGAGACCTTTTTGATCGCGCGTCAGGCGTGAACTTTCGTCGGCATCGGGGCCGTAGCCACCCAAGCGCACCAAGGATGTCGTCGCCTTCACGATATTCGAAAAACCAAGATCGGCCGGTGCGTCAAAAACAGGGTTACCACCAAGGATTACCAACTTCTTCGGCTTCGCCGCAACGAGTTGTGCAATCGTCGACGCAGGGATGCGATCCGTGACGTGATAGCGAACGGTCTTGCCGACCGCATTGAGCTGTTGATTCACCTGGGCGACAAGCTGGTGAACCGCAGCCGGAAGGTGTGCACCCGCAACCACGAGGGACTGGCCACGGCGAGCCACTAAGTCTGCAGCGCACTCAGCAATCCACTTCGGATCGATATCAAGTTTGGGCACCGCGATAGAACTCGAACCACCTGTCAGGCGCATAACCTCGGCGCTAAGTTGCGCAGCGAAGGCTGCCATTTGCGAACTCTCTAAAGGCAAACGATGGTCAGCAGCAGCACCCGTTAAAGTGAAGAGTGACTCGACCGAGTAAAGGCGAACCATCTCCTTGGCCTGTTCAGGCGTGTCGGCACGGCGAGCGGCAGCGTAAGCACGGGTCGCTTCGACCTGTTGGTCGCCCGATCCAAGGAAGTCGACATCGATTGCAAGGATGCGTTTCGCTGCAGCAAAATCAGGAATGACGCGTACATTTTCTCCGAGCGCACGGTCGCCGGCACCTTGATCAACCGGCGTGTATTCTGCCCAAATCGCCTGAGGAAACCGTTGTTTAATTAAACTTACAAGGTGAGCGCGCGTTGGTGAAGTCGATGGACGAGCCAGGAAGGCAAGTCCCGTACCAGTGCCAGCATCTTTCGCAAATGCCACGAGGGCATCGCGCACGATTGCAGAAGAAATGGGTGCACCATTAACACCAACCGAAGTTGTCGCCCGATCGGGATCGTACAGACCTAAGACACTCGCTTGCGCAACTTTTGAAGAAGCTGTCCCCGACGCCGCATGGCTCGGATTACCTTCAATTTTAGTTGGGCGATGTTGTTGTGTTTCAACCAAGATGGGTTGGTTGGCATACTCGCCAGGGAAAGATGATGCGTAATAAGTCGGGATGCCTGGAATCGTCATCTCAGGCGTCTTCGCATAAGGCAGCGTATGGTTACGCGGCTCGCGGCAACCCGAGAGACCTAAACCTGCGAGACCAAACGAAGCGCCCATCAAGGCAAGGAATGAGCGACGATCAACTTCACTAAGCGTGGATGCGCCATCAAGGAATTCACGTTCCGCACGTGTGCGGAATTCAGGAGACTTATTGCGCTCCTCGAGGCTGCGCCAGTAACTTGGACCGGTCACATCGCCAACTTTAGGCTCAGGGTGAATAAAAACGCGCTTGCTCATCGGTAAATAAATAGGTGCGGGTTAGCGGTGACAGCCCGAGCAGCTTTGGGGCGGGGCGATTTTCCAATCGTGAACAAACTTGGTGCCTTGCTCGACTTGAGCGGCAGGTGTCGTTGCAGACCATGCAAGGTCCGTAACCTTATCAACCGGACGAACCGCCAGCTCGGGGTTACGGTGACAATCCAAGCAGAAGGACATGCTCAATGGCTTTTGCTGCCCGACGACTTCCATCTGATCAACGCGACCATGACATTCCACACAGCTGACACCGCGACTGACGTGAACAGAGTGCGGGAAGTAAACGTAATCGGGTACCTTGTGGACTTTGACCCATTGGATCGGCGCGCCCGAAGCCATACTCTCGCGAATAGGCGCAATTGTTGGGGCATCTTTTTTAATGACGCTGTGGCAATTCCAACAAGTGCTCGTTGCAGGCACATTGGAATGCGGGGACTTCTCAACGTTGGTGTGACAGTAACGGCAATCCAAACCCAAGACGCCTACGTGGAAACCATGGTCAAAAGCCACTGGCTGATCGGGGGTGTAGCCGACGTTAAGGTACTTATTCGTCGCATACTCATTTACCGCAGCCGTCACGAGCGCGCCTGCTAGGACAAGGAAGAAAATGATGCGAAGTGGAGCACCATTTGACCAACGAGGGAAAAAGTTGCCTGAATGAGTCGGGCGATTGAGGAATTCGAGGAGACGGCGCATCGGTCGTGCGATGTGGATAGGTTAGCGGGTAATCACCGGGTAAAGACCAGTGAATGAAAAAGGAAGCGGCTTCGAGAACGCGACTACCCACCCGGCGAGGGCGGAGTGAACAGGTCCAATTAAGTGAAGCATGTGCACGGCTATACTCGGAAACAGGAGAGCGGGAAACCCTTCGCAACCCTATTCTGCTAACCGCAAACACCCTGCCCTTTACGGCCGAGAATCGAGTTAAGGATACTTTTATGAAAAAACTGCTAATAAGTAATATAAAACTATGCTTAACAACAGTTTATGAACTTAATTCTATAGGCTAAAGGCAGGGTTAGCACTCGAGCTAACCCAGTGGCGTTTCAAACTATTAGGGAATCCTCCAAAGTACCCGCTAAAGTCTAATCCCCTAAATCAACGGGAGACAGAGCGGGCGGCACTTCGGACAAGCTCGGTGAAGCTCTTCGCTTCGAGCGCGGCGCCGCCAATAAGACCTCCATCAATGTCGTTTTCTGCAAGCAGTGCGTCGGCGTTGTCAGGCTTCATAGATCCGCCGTAGAGAATACGCATCCGTGAAGCTGCCTCGATACCGAAGAGTGTATTCAGGGTTGAGCGGATAAATGCATGAACCTCTTGAGCCATCGCAGGGGTTGCCGTCTTACCTGTGCCGATGGCCCAAACCGGTTCGTAGGCAATGACCACTTGATCGGACTTTGCCTGGGCAACGCCCGTCAGACCAGATTCCAGCTGGGTTTTGACGACCTCAAAGGCCTTACCAGCTTCACGCTCAGCAAGCGTTTCACCAACGCACAGAATCGGGCGAAGGGATGCTTCGAGAGCTGAGAGAACTTTTCGGTTCACGAATGCATCGGTCTCACCAAAAATCGCACGACGCTCACTGTGTCCGACAATGACGTACGTGACGTGCAAGTCTCGTAGCATCACCACGGAGACTTCGCCCGTGAACGCACCACTGACCTTATCGTGTACATTCTGTGCACCCAGAACGAGGTGGGTACCTTCCAACAAGCCACTGACACGCTCGAGTGCGGTGAAGGGCGGGCAAAGCACGACGTGAACATTGGATTCTTTACCAATGGTGGCAGAAAGGGCTTGAACGAGTTCAGTCGCTTCGGTCGCCGTCTTATTCATCTTCCAGTTACCAGCAATGAGCTTTCTCTTCATGGTCAATCCTTCAAACTC
>DNHH01000001.1:991-1129 GCA_003485955.1 Opitutia bacterium | reverse complement strand
TCATCTTCCAGTTACCAGCAATGAGTGGGATGCGCTTAGACATAAAGGATACGAGGCTCAAGGAGAGCCGAGGCCAGCCAACGGTGCAAGCCTTCCCGAAAGAAGTCCCCGTATAATAAACCGCAGGGTGTAAACCCC
>DNHH01000001.1:478-731 GCA_003485955.1 Opitutia bacterium | reverse complement strand
CAAGCGATGCGCCACCACCCGTCGAGCAATGTGATACCTTGGTATCAGCGCCAAATTTCTTTGCCGCCGTCGCAGTATCGCCTCCACCCACAACGGTCATCGCACCGCGTGTCGTCGCTTCAATAACCGCTTGGGCCATTGCCTGAGTCCCTTTCGAAAAGAGATCGAATTCAAAAACACCGCAGGGTCCGTTCCAAATAATTGTACCTGCACGGCCAATAGCCTCGCGATAAAGTGCAATCGACTTGGGGCC
>DNHH01000001.1:0-268 GCA_003485955.1 Opitutia bacterium | reverse complement strand
CCTTCCCAGCCTGCAGGAATACCCGAGACGAGGTCAGCGGGGCGTGTATTAGCTGTTGGTGAGAACGCGTCGCCACAAAGGAAATCGACTGGTAACGTAATACGTACGCCGCGCGCCTTCGCCTTATCGAGAAGTTCCTGCACAATCAGGGCGCCATCTTTGTCAAAGAGTGAGTTGCCGATTTCCATACCGTCACAGACTTTTCGGAACGTGTAAGCCATACCGCCACCAATGATAATCTCATCGGCCTTCTCGATGAGATTACGGA
>DNHH01000043.1:6011-6294 GCA_003485955.1 Opitutia bacterium | reverse complement strand
TGATGAACGTCTCGGTGATCGCGGAAACTTCGGTGATCTCACCGTTGATCCAGCGAGCGGTGTCGATGCAGTGTGCGAGCAAGTCGCCCGTCACGCCCGAACCCGCGGAAGCAGCGTCGAGGCGCCAGAGACCAGCGCCGCCCTGCGGGAGGTCGGTCGAGATGGTCCAATCCTGGAGGAAGTTGGCACGGTAGTGGAAGACGCGTCCGAGCTCGCCGGCAGCGACAATGTTCTTCGCCAACGTCACCGCTGGGAGGAAGCGGTAGTTATACCAGACGAGGTT
>DNHH01000043.1:2104-5806 GCA_003485955.1 Opitutia bacterium | reverse complement strand
GCAGCAACCATCTTCTCGCCTTGCTCACCGTTGAGGGCGAGCGGCTTTTCACAGAGGATCATCTTGCCGTGCTTGATGCACTCCAGAGCGATTTCGGCATGCGAGTCATTCGGCGTGCAGATATCGACGGCGTCGATGTCGTCGCGCGCGACCAGTTTGCGCCAATCCGTTTCATAGGAAGCGTAGCCCCACTTTTCAGCGAACTCCTTGACCTTGGTTTCGTCGCGACCGCAGACGGCTTGGCGGACGATGTGGTGACCAGTGGTGAGTTTGTCCTTGGGGAAGAAGTGACCGACTTGCGTGTAGGCGTTGGAGTGGGTGCGGCCCATGAAGCCGTAACCGATGAGACCGATGCGAACGGGTTTAGACATGTTGCGAGAGGATTGGAGTATAGAGATTTAGTGGAAGGGGTAGAAAATCTCAGAGGGCCTTCTTAACTTTCACCATCGCGGAGAGGATGGCATTCCATGTCTTCGGGTTCTCGAGGGTGGCATTCGGGAACATGCAACCATCCCAGCAGATGTGCTTCATACCGCGATCGGCAGCGCCTTCGAGCCAGACCTTAGAGCAAGCAGTGATGTCGAGTTTTCCGTTCGCGTCGTCCGCTTGGCAGTGTCGTCCGGTCTTCTCGTGTGAGCCTGTGCCGTGAACAGTGCCGTCGTTTTGGGCGACGTGGAAGTCGTACGTCCAAGGACGGAGCTTGCTGACCATCTCGCGGTAGGCGGGCCAGAACTGTTCCTGCGTATAACCTTCGTGCAGTAGTGCAGCTTCAGGTTCGTTGTAGCCCATCAGGTAGAGGTAGGTGTGAGCGAGGTCGGCTTGGAAGCCGAAGTGCTTGGGCATGCCAACGCCTTCGAGGGTATCGAGCATAGCCTTCCACGAGTGCATACCAGCCCAGCAGATTTCGCCTTCAGCGGCGATACGCTCGCCGTGATCGGCGGCAATCTTGGCAGCCTTTTTAAAGGTATCGACGATGCGGGCCGTGTTGGCCTTCGGATTTTCGCGCCACTTGGCCACGCCAAATTCAGCAGAGTCCACGCGAATCAGGCCGTACTTGCGCACGCCATGCTGGTTCAACATCTGCGCGATGCGGCAGGACTTCTCGATCGCGAGAAGGAATTTTTTCTGCTGTTCGTCGGTGCCCATGGCCGAATCGCCGACGGTGCCACCCCAGACCGGCGCCACGAGCGAGCCGATATTAAGGCCCTTGCCGGCGATTTTGTCCGCCATCGCCTTGAGAGCGTCGGAGGAAATATCCGGATCAGTGTGCGGGTGGAATAGGAAGAGGTCGACACCGTCGAACTTTTGACCGTCGACGTTCGCAGCGACTGTCATGTCGAGCATCTGGTCGAGTGCGATCGGTGGGTGATCGGTGTTGGGCTCCTTGCCGACGAGGCCGGGCCACATGGCGTTGTGCAGTTTCATAGTTTTGAGAGTTGGGGTAGGGAGTGAGGCTTACTTCTGTTTAGCTTTTTTGTAAGCGCCCATGGCAGGGGCGCTCGGATTTACTTCCGGACCGAAGTAACGCAGGCAGACCAGCGGTTCGGTGGTGGAAGTATTGCGGAAGGTGACGCCCTTCTTGGCGCCGGCTTCGGTGCAGAAATATTCGTCTTCGGTGAGTTCGTGGAAACGGATAAGCTTCGGGCTGTTGAGGACCTCGCCGTTGATCGTGCCAGAACCTTGGACGCAGATCAGGCCGTAGGCGCCGTTGTCGGTGATGGTGCACTCGGCACCTGGCTCGACGGTCAGTTCCTTTGCGGTGAAATACTGGAATTTATCAACCTTGCCGTAGACAATCCACTTGTCCACGTAGCCCTTGCCGCGAACCGAAACGACGGGCTCGAGGTAATGGTTGTCCTTGAAGTTTGGATCGACGTTCTTGTCCCAGTCCAGCTGGTCCACGATGAAGTCGACGTCCTGATGCTTGGACTTGGGCATGTCCTTGACGAGCAAGGCCCAGGGTACTTCGCGACCTTCGACGAGATTCTGGTACATACCAAAAACGTCCGAGCCCCATTGGGGTTCGTAGGTGCAAAGGGAACCCGGTGCGTGCAGGATGCAGGGGTCGATGAGCCAGCCAGTTCCCGGCTCGAGTTTGTAGGCCTTGGAGAGAGCGAGGATCTTATTGTCGCCCTTGTGCCAGTTGGCAATGCACTCGCGGACCTGAGCCTTGGTCGTACCAGGTTCGAAGCCCATGAACGTGTAAGGGAAATTATTACCAACGTTGTTATGCTGCGGTGGGAAATAGTAAGACTCCGGCTTGCCTTCGAGTCCAAGCAGTTTGGCCTGCTCGGCGTTTTGGTGCATGTGGTGCGGGATCGGACCCATGTTGTCGAAGAACTTAGAGTAGACGGGCCACTTCTGATATTTTTTCCAGATAGCGGAACCGATGAGGGCGGAGCCGCACTCGGCGACGGCTTGTTTGAGCGTGAAGCGTGTGTCTCCGATAACGACGTACGAGAGACCTTCGTCGGGCGTACGGTTATCGTTGGCGGCCTCGGTGGTGGAAGCGAACCAGCGTTCGTCGATACCGCCGCGGCTAAGGCCGAATGCGTAAAGATCATCCGGGTGCAGCTTGAGACGTTTGCCAGGCTGCAGGAAGGAGCGCGGTACCCAGCATGGAGCGAGGCGGAGCAGTCCGCCCGTGCGTGCAATTTCTTTTTCGACGAGGGAGGCAACTTTGGCCTTCTTCGTTGTCAGGTCATGAGTGGTCTGAGGAGGTTTAGGCATGAGCGTGAGTAAAGATTGGGGAGTGAGATTTAGGGTAGTTCGTGGGGGGTGGAAAGGTATTCATCGCGGGAGGGTTCAGCACTTCAAATATTTCCAATTAAGCGGGACGGTCACGGCTTGACCGTTTTCGCCCAAAATCCGCACGGACTCAGGCCCGACGGGGGTGATGGACTTGACCTGGCCAAAGCCGGGGCCGACCGCAGCTACGGCCTGAATGAGCGGGAGGCGGACGGGTTGATCCTTACGGAACAAGCGGGTAGTAGGGACGCCGTCGGCGGCCAAACGGTCTTCGCGCGAGATGTCGACGCCATCGCAGAAGTGTGAACAAACTTCCTCCAGCCCAAGACGTCCGAGGTGGCGCTTTTCCCAGGGGTGACCCGGGCGACCGCCGTTGGAGAGCCAGAACAGTGTACTCGGGAAGTCAGCGACGTTCTTCAGTTGATACCAAACGTAACCTTCTGGGAAGGTCACCGCTGTCCATGCAAAGGGTTGCGCTTCAGTCGCGGGGGAATTGACGAGCATGATGAGATCATCATTACCAGCCCGTGCAGGATAGCGGGTGAGGTCGGTGGTGGTACCGTCTTTGCAAGTTACGCTACGCAGGTCGGTGAAACGGGAGTTGGGTTTAAGCATGCCTGATTCACCAGCGGCTGGATTGGAAAATTCAGCATGGTAGACTGAGCCGAAGCGGAACGGGCTTGTCGCAATGCGCGCGGCGCCTGCGGCAACGGATGAGAGATTAAGAATCGGATGGTTGCCGTAATTCCAGCGACCTTCGAGTTGGGCGATGACGTGCTCGGCGTAGATGGCATGATGGCCATCCACTAGTGAAATCGTTTTGGTCACCGTCGCGCCGGTATCATTCCCTTTTTGGCGCAACACTAACGAATGGTCTGTTTGATTTTGGAAATCCCATTTCGCATTGGCGGTGTCACCGTGTGGCGGGCCTTTCTCCTGTCCACCAAACGGCAG
>DNHH01000043.1:1594-1895 GCA_003485955.1 Opitutia bacterium | reverse complement strand
CGCAGGTAAGTCAGCAGGTTGGGCAGGGACGGGTCGACCTCGTGCGGTTGCCAAGGTGAGAGCGAGTAAGGAGAGGCATGGAGGCCGGGCAGGTGGAAAGTCGCCGGACCGAGGTGTCCCCCGGTCTGCGTGATGGCCAGATCGACCTGAGCAGTCCGGAGAGTGAAGCTGGGGGCACCGTGGATAGTTTCCATCGGAAGGGGTGGACGTTTTTTGTCGTTTGGTCGACGAGGTGTCAATGTATTGGCGGGAAATGGCTGGCTAGCTGATTGGCTGGTTAGCGGTGTTAGCGGTGCTAGCG
>DNHH01000043.1:0-1435 GCA_003485955.1 Opitutia bacterium | reverse complement strand
TAGCGGTGTTAGCGGTGCTAGCGGTGTTAGCGGTACTAGCTGATTGGCTGGATAGCTGGATAGCTGTTCAGCAGTCTTAATTCTTAATTTCTTAATTCTTAATTCCCGGCCCCGCCTCCCTTTAGTCTCTCTTCCGCCGTTCAGCTGTTCAGCAGTCTTCTCTTCTTACTTTGCTAATTCCGGGCGTAGCCAGTCCAGTCGGGGCTCTCCGCGGTCGATGCTGACTAACAGAGGTACGCGGAATACGAATCGGTTCTGTGGATTGCGCACATGATCGTCGGGTTTGTACCCATGGAAAAACAGCCAAGGTTTTCCGTTGATTTCAACCACGCTGCCGAGACCTGGTCCGACGACAGCATTGGCAACGTAATTGGGCCGTTCGGGATACTCCGACTGTAGTAGGTAAGCGATTTCTTCTCTAGTCGTGCCGAGTTCGCGGGATGATTTTGGTATGGTCTGTTTTACTGTGCGGTAGGTTTGTCCCGCAGGAGGAATGAGCGCATCCGAGAAGGCCATGCCCAGCTTGTAGTTGTTAAGGAGGTAGTCGCCGACGCTGTAGAGCAGCACATATTTGTCGTTGAGACGTATGATGCTCGGGCCTTCGACCAACTGCATGCTGCCGGGGCCGTTCCGATCCTCCGAGGGATAACCAGATGGACGTAACAGGAGGCGAGGTGCGGCGGCGGAATCGAGTTCGGTTGGCGACTTCATGCGTTGCAACAGGATGTGGTTATCTCTGCCCAAACGTGCAACGTACATGAGGTGCCGGCTCCCATTCGCTTCTCGGATAATCTTGGACTCGTAATAGCTGCAGTCGTCACGGGCGACATCGCCAATGAGCACTTTCGCCAGCCGCCATCGGGTAATCGGCTTGCCAGGTTCCCACCGAGCATTGTCACGTGGCACAAACGCAGCGATAACCGTTCGGATGTTACCGAGATGGAGTGTGGCATAGGCATAACAACGACCGTCTTTCTCGCGCTCCACAATCAACCCCCAGACATGAAGCACTGGGTACTTGAAGTCACCATAGTCGATGTCCAAGGACGCTTGACGCATTTTTCCGGGACCCAATTCGCGACCTTGGAGGAAGAAGGGTTGGGCAGCAGTGCCGAAAATATACCAATCCGAACCGTCATGGAATATTTGAGGATCCGGACAAGGTGTTTCGCTGACAAGCAACGGCTTAAAGCTGCCAAGCGCTTTGGGCGGTGGTGAATCAGCCCAAACAACTCGGTCGCCCATGTTAAGGAAAAGCAAAATGAAGGCGACAAGGCCTCTGGTATTCCCGCACAGTTGCATGGCTTAGTGGATACAGCCTGCTCGCGTTAAAGTCTTTGGCAAGAAGCGTACGAATAGTAGCGGACCGCGCAAAGCGCGCTGATGGCTCTTTAGCGGTGTTAGCGGTGCTAGCTGGTTGGCTGATTTGCTGCTT
>DNHH01000019.1:789-4647 GCA_003485955.1 Opitutia bacterium | reverse complement strand
TCCATCAGTCCTTTTAATTCGTGCGCCGTAGAACGCAAACCATCGCCCAAAGACTCCACATGGATGGGCACGTGAAAATGGCTACGTATTTCTGAAAGCTGTGAAAGGTCACGACGCGCTTCCGCAATACCTTCAGGAATATCGCTACAGCGAATAACTGCATGATCTGCTTTGCGCTGTAAAAATGTTTGGTGATAATACGTATTTTCATCGAGTGCCTCGAGTCGCTGAAGCGCCACGGCAGTCGGAGGTAGCGCGAGAGCCGCAGAAAGGTGTATTTTCAGAACAGTAATTTTTGCAGAACGAAAAGCAGTGAAAGCGGCAGAGGGACTTTCAAATTCAACCGCGTGGTGACACGCATCAAGGTTGACGCCTAGCCACTCGCGGTTCGCCGGGTGCAAAGCAAAATGCTCCTGAAAAAACGCAATCGCTTCGGAAGAAGTTCCCAGCACGCACATGGGCTCAGGCTCAAGCGCTAAGCGCACGCGCACGCCGGTGCGCTCCGCAAGTTTCGCCAAACCCAGGCAACATTGATGCAGATTGGCATGCACATCAGCCATGCTCGGCGGAGAAGACCGATGGCCGAGCGGCACGGTGCTAATGGTCGGCCGTGTATCAGGTTGTACGAGCGCACTCAGAACTTCGGCGACCTCTAACGTGTAGGTTACGCGTTCTGAATTTCCCCAGTCGGGCTGGTAAGCCGCTTCTTTCACGCGGGCTCCATGAAAAGGACCGCGCGGAAAAGCATTCACCGTAAAGACGTAAGCGTTCTGCTGCTTAAGCCAGCCACGTAACCACTCTAGTTCTAATGGATTCGTCAGCAATTCATTAGCGGCTGGCCCCGAGAGTCGCAGGCCAAGTGCCCATGGGCGACTGCGAGAAAACTTTGCACGCACGGCAGCCACAGGGCCTTCCAATGAGGCACGGACTTGCGACCAATCTTCGCCGCGATGGACGTTGGTACAGTAAGCAAGATGGGCTCGCGGCCCAATCCTCACACCGATCCCCCTACATGATCGGCTACCTTAAAGCCGGAATACTGTGAAAGGAATCGAAGTGGATTTCCGAAAATGAGTGCGTCGATGGCTGCGGCAGAATGCCCACGCCGGCGCATTTCGAGAGCTGTCTTGGGCACAGCCAATGGATCGCTGTGACCCCAATCGCAGGCACTGTTTAGCCAGAGACGCTCGGCGGCATATTGCTCGACCATATCAATTGCCCGCGCAGGCGTCGCCTTCGACTCTGGGTAGAGCGTAATGCCCGCCCAATGACCCGCATCGAGAACCTGTCGCACGGTATGCTCTTCGACATGATCAATCAAGGTACGGCCTGGGCGCACGCCCGCATTACGTAAGACGTCCAAAATAAGTTTGGTGCCTTTGAGTTTGTCCTCGAGGTGTGGCGTGTGAACTAAAATTAAGCGATCGTTCTCGACGGCAATCTGCACATGCCGTTCGAAGATTTTTACTTCATTCCGGGAATTTTTATTTAAACCAATCTCTCCGATACCAAGTACGTTGGGTTTATCGAGAAACTCCGGGATAATGGACAGGACGTCTTCGGCGAGACCAAGGTCTTCAGATTCCTTTGGATTAATGCATAGCCAAGAAAAGTGTGGTAGGCCATAACGCGCGGCGCGGCGCGGTTCGATTTCGGTGAGTTGACGGAAATAATCGCGAAAGCCGTCGACGGAACAGCGGTCGAAGCCCGCCCAAAAAGCGGGTTCACAAACGGCAACGCATCCGGCGGTAACCATTGAGGTATAGTCATCCGTGGTCCGACTAACCATATGGGCATGCGGTTCAATATAACGCATGTTGGTTTAAAGTTTTGGCCAAGCTCCCGTAGCGCCCTTGGTGTCTGCGCTGTCAGCGGGAGCCGCACTCGGATCGCTCCATGACTCAAGGATGCGACGGGTGCGGTCACCTTTGCCGTCGCTTAAAAGACTAAGGGCGGCACGCAATGACCGCAGGCGGTGGTCGTCTGTCCCCGCGGCCCGATCCATCCGGTCGAGAAATGCTGCAACGTCGAGAAGGCGCGCCCGTGCCTCCATATAGTAGAGGTCGGTCAGTGCGTCGCGTTGACGCCAAGGCTCCTTGGGCGTGGTCATAGAAATTGAAGTTAAGCAGGAGCGGGGCTGGGTCAACCGCCTGATAACTTACTTCCGACCAAGTTCGGCCGCCGTATAGGGCTGCTTTTGATTCGCCGAAGCATCGCGAGCTGCTTTCACAATCTCGGGTGTAGCGAGTGGGCCGCCTTTGCCATAAGTTGTACGTACGTAATTTAGAACGTCGGCAACCTCAGGGTCTTTTAAAGTGTCAGCCAAAGGAGCCATGACACTATTATAGGTCACGCCATTAACTGTAACGGGGCCTTGTAGTCCTCGAAGCACAATCTTGGAGAGAAAGGTCGTGTCGCTCTCAAGCCAATCAGAGCCTTCGAGCGGTGGGAAAACCGCGGGGATGCCCTTCCCGTTGGGTTGATGGCACGCAACACAGGTGCGCATGTAGACGGCCTGGCCACGAGCCAGTGCCTCTGCGTCAGGCTTTGTGGCAGGTTCAGCCTTGGGCGCATCAGCGCCAAGCAAACCTAAGCCGAATAAAGCTAATAAAATGCGGTACATCGGATTTAAAATGACAGTTAGACGTTAAAAATGTTCCTTTTAAAAAGATAAAACATGGAAGCGATGAATTCTCGCCAAGCCGCGCTCGTTTCGTCTAAAACATCCTCACCCCACTCATACCATGCAAGACACAACTGTACCCAATGCTAAGCGGCTACTCTGGGCCGGCTTCACTGCAATCCTCGCCGCCGGAGTCGGCTTTGCCTTGCGCAATGGCATGCTCGGGGCGTGGGCATCAGAGTTCCGCTTTACGGCAACGCAGCTCGGTGCGATTAGTGGCGCAGGGTTCTCAGGCTTTTGCTTTGGCATCATCTTCGGCGGCGTGATCGTTGATAAGTTAGGGTACGGAAAACTCGTCGCGCTCGCTTTAGTCGGACACATCGTTTCTGCGATCGTCGCGCTCGGCGCGACGGACGCAACCAATGCGTACGCCTACCTTTACTGGGGCGCCTTCATCTTCGCCTATGCCAATGGCACACTCGAAGCCGTCGCCAATCCGCTCGTGGCAACATGCTTCCCGAAAAATCGTACGCACTACCTGAATATTCTCCACGCGTCATGGCCTCTTGGGATGATTGTGGGCGCAGGGGCGAGTTACCTTATCGGTGCAGAAAACATGTTAGGCCTGAGCTGGCGCTGGCAAATGGCTTTCTACCTGGTGCCAACTGCAATCTACGCGTGGATGTTCTTAGGACAAACCTTCCCTAAATCCGAAGCTGCAGAGAAAGGTGCTAACTTCGCCGAGATGTTTAAGGATGTCGGCCTGCTGGGTGCAGCCGTTGCTTGCTACTTAGTCTCTCTCTTCCTTGGCGATGTAACAGGTCACCAAAATGCTGGCTGGGCAATCGGTGGCTTGTGCCTCCTTGCCGTCGGCTTAATTACCCGATTCTCCTTCGGTTCAATCCTTCTCTTTGTTCTCTTCGTCACCCACGCGTTGGTTGGCTCGGTTGAACTCGGTACTGATGGCTGGATTGAAAATATTACGGGCAACCTCTTCAGCAAGGTCGACGGCAAGATTCTCTTTGTCTGGGCTTGCGTGATCATGTTCAGCCTCCGCTTCAGCGCTCACTTTATTGAAACAAAGTTAAAGCTTTCGCCGCTCGGCATTCTTCTGGTCTCTTCGCTACTGGCCTTCGTGGGTCTTCGCCTTGCTAGCGACATGGACACATTTGCGGCCGCACTACTCGCCGTCGGGATTTATGCAGTGGGTAAAACATTCTTCTGGCCAACGATGT
>DNHH01000019.1:369-618 GCA_003485955.1 Opitutia bacterium | reverse complement strand
ATTCTTCTGGCCAACGATGTTGGCAATTGTCGGTGACCGCTTCCCGCGCTCGGGCGCTGTCGCGATGTCCATCATCGGCGGCATCGGCATGCTATCCGCTGGCTTAATTGGCGGGCCAGGACTTGGCTTCGCCAAAGACCGCTTTACGGCAGAAACCATTCAAGCAACGAGCCCTGCAGTTTATGCGGCAAACAAAGCAGAGAGTCCTTCAAAGTTCCTCTCCTTCGACGAAGTCACCGCTGTTGATGG
>DNHH01000019.1:0-202 GCA_003485955.1 Opitutia bacterium | reverse complement strand
CCGCTGTTGATGGTGGCAAACTCTCTGATGCTAAAAAATCCGTGGAAGCTGGTACGGGCAGCGAAGCCGATAAAGCACTCGTCGCGGCTTCGATTGCAGGCGATCGTGCGACCCTCAAGGTCGACTCCTATATCCCCTTAACGATGGCTGGCATCTACCTGTTGCTGTTGCTCTATTTCCGCAACATTGGCGGCTATCGTGC
>DNHH01000116.1:7278-7627 GCA_003485955.1 Opitutia bacterium | reverse complement strand
AGGGAGGCGGTTACACAGATTATTTTTCTGAAAAGGATTTAGCGTACTGCGATGAGTTATTGGCTCGCTACGATTATTTCAACCGGGTGCGTGAGTTAACTAAGCAAACTGGGCTTTTATAAGACGACAGCCGGCTTCTAATTTTGGTTTTAATAATGGGCTACAGGAGTTGAGGAGCCTCTTGGGCCTTAGCCTTGAATCTCTCTTAAGCCAACGTCTTCATGTCGATGACGAAGCGGTAGCGTACGTCCTGCTTAAGCATGCGCTCCCAGGCTTCATTGACTTTTTGCATGGCGATAAGCTCGATGTCCGAAGCGATCCCGTGCTTCGCGCAGAACTCGAGCATCTC
>DNHH01000116.1:6845-7113 GCA_003485955.1 Opitutia bacterium | reverse complement strand
GCTTCGCGCAGAACTCGAGCATCTCTTGAGTCTCAGCGATGCCGCCGATGCCTGAGCCTGCGAAACTGCGACGGGGCAAGATGACGCTGAAAGGGTGAACGGGTAATGGATTCTCGGGCACCCCGACCAAGCAAAGGGTGCCATCGAGTTTGACCAAACCAATATACTCATTGATGTCGTGCTGAGCGGAGACGCAATCGAGTACGAAGTCGCACGAAGCGCCATGCCTGGCCATCGCCGTTTTATCGCTTGAGAGCACGACCTCATG
>DNHH01000116.1:0-6583 GCA_003485955.1 Opitutia bacterium | reverse complement strand
GCAAACTTTACGCCCATGTGGCCGAGTCCGCCGAGGCCGACGATGCCAACCTTCTTGCCAGGGCCGACTTTCCAATGTCGAAGGGGAGAGTAGGTTGTAATGCCCGCGCAAAGTAGTGGTGCGGTCGCAGCCAGATCGAGTTCTTTAGGCACACGCAGTGTGAAAGCTTCGTCGACTACCACATGACTTGAGTAGCCCCCGAAGGTGTGGCCACCGAGATGTTTATCTGGACTGTTATACGTAAACGTTGCCCAGTTGTGGCAGTATTGCTCAAGGCCAGCTTGACAGTTCGGGCACGTGCGGCACGAGTCGACCATGCAGCCGACGGCAGCGTGATCGCCGACTTTATGTTTAGTGACCTTGGATCCAACCTTGGTTACGCGACCGACAATCTCGTGGCCAGGGACGCAAGGGTAGACTGTGTTCTTCCACTCGTTGCGAGCTTGGTGGATGTCGGAGTGGCAAACGCCACAAAAGAGAATCTCAATCTCGATGTCAGTCTCACCTGGCTCACGTCGAGCGATGTCCATCGGCGCGAGGAGGTTCTTGGCAGTGGGGGTTCCGAATGCGCGGACAGTCATAGTGCTCATGGTATAGCTGCATGGTGAGGGGTTTGCCCTTCTGGGCAAGCGGCAGCCACCGTTAACCTGGTCACACTTCAGGCTTAACAATGGGCCATAGGGCGTCCACCTTATGGGCATGCCTCAGCCGCCCTTAGCGGTCGCGTCGAACGTCGACGCCGTGGATGCCGCCGACCAGCGGCACGCCTGGCATCCTTTTACCCAGATGCAGGAGTACGCAGGTAACCCCCGTTTGCATATAGTACGTGCCGAAGGTTGCTGGCTAATCGATCACGAAGGGCGCCGCTACCTCGATGGCAATGCCTCAGTCTGGACGAATGTCCATGGACACAATGACCCTGATCTTAATCAGGCTCTCCGCGACCAACTTGATGCTGTTGCTCACGTCACACTGCTCGGCCTTAACCACCCGACCGCCTCTGCGCTTGCCGAGCAACTCGCTGGCCTGACGGGCGGGGCCCTTCCGCGTTGTTTCTATACCGACAATGGTTCCAACGCCATCGAAGTCGCACTCAAACTCTCATTCCAATACTGGCAACTTGTCGGCAAGCCTACGAAGCGTGGCGTGGTCAGTATCACTGGCGCTTATCACGGTGATACCTTTGGCACGATGTCGGTGGGCGACCGCGAATCTTTCCATGAGCGCTTTGCGCCCTGGATGTTTTCTGCTGAGCGTGTTGCCGCGCCCATTCACAGTGAGTGTGCCGACAAGGTCGCAAAGTCTGACGCAGTCACATCACTTCGCTCGCTCGAAGTTTTGCTGACGCGCGATGCAGCTCGCATTGCTTGCGTCATTCTCGAACCACGCGTGCAAGGTGCTGCAGGTATGGTTCAGCAACCTGCCGGGTTTGTGCGTGCGGTCTCCGAGCTTTGTCGTCGATACGAGGTCCATCTCATCCTCGACGAGGTCTTCACTGGTTTTGGCAGGGTAGGTGGCTTAACGGTCGCAGAGACTGAAGGTGTCACCCCAGATTTTCTCTGCCTCGCGAAAGGCTTGGCCGGAGGCTACTTGCCACTTGCAGCAACTTTGACGTCAAACGCCATTCACGATGCTTTCCTTGGTACTTTCACCGAAGGACGTACTTTTTTCCACGGCCACACCTTTTCAGGTAATCCACTTGGCTGCGCGGTGGCGCTTGCCTCACTCCGCAAGCTACGTCCTCTGATTGCCTCGGGCCGCCCAGCCGAGAGCGCTAAGATCATCGGCCAAGGGTTGCTCTCTGAATTTGCCGCTGACCTGCACGTCCGTAGCGTTCGGCAACTCGGCCTAACTGCTGCAGTCGACTTCGCTGCTCCCGTCGGCGCGCCCTCTTGGTCAGCCGATGCCCGCATCGGCTACCGCATCTGCCTTGCCGCTCGACGCCATGGCTTGGTCATCCGTCCCCTCGGTGACTCCGTCCTGATTGTGCCGCCAATCTCTATTAAGCCCGCCGAAGCTAAACATCTTGTCTCTGCCCTGCGCAAAGCAGCCAGTGAAGTCCTATCCTAAACCTTCCTTATTACTTTTAAATCAACTCATGAAAACAAACCTCAACGAAGCTCGCGCACTCTACGATTTGCCGCTCAACACGTTGCTCTTCCGCGCTCAGCAAGTCCACCAAGCCCACCAAGATCCGGCGGGCGTACAGCTCTGCACGCTGAAATCGATTAAGACCGGTGCTTGCCCTGAGGACTGTGCGTATTGTCCGCAGTCCGTGCACCATAACACATTCGTTGAAGCCGAGGCTTTAATGGAAACGGAAACTATTCTAGTGGATGCCCGACGCGCAAAAGCTGGCGGGGCAACCCGCTTTTGTATGGGCGCAGCTTGGCGTCGCGTAGCGGAAGGCAAACAATTTGACAGTGTTCTCCAGACGGTCGCGGGCGTAAAATCTCTCGGCCTTGAAGTTTGCTGTACGCTTGGGATGGTTACTGAGCCACAAGCTAAGCGACTCAAGGATGCTGGGTGTGATGTCTATAATCACAACCTCGACACCTCGCGTGAGCATTACTCTAAGATTATCACAACGCGCAGTTACGATGACCGTCTACAAACGCTTTCCAATGTGCGTAAGGCCGGACTTGAGGTCTGTTCAGGCGGCATCATTGGTATGGGCGAAACGGTTGATGACCGTTTGAAGATGCTCGTCGAACTCGCGGTGATGGACCCTCAGCCTGACTCCGTGCCCATCAATGCCCTCGTTGCCGTTGAGGGTACGCCGCTCGCAGGCCGTCGATTTGTTGATAGCATCGAATTCGTGCGAACTGTGGCAGTCGCGCGCATCCTGATGCCCAAGGCAATGGTTCGTCTCTCTGCAGGACGGGGTAATATGTCCGACGAAACCCAAGCGCTCTGCTACCTCGCAGGTGCCAACTCAATCTTCCTCGGTGAAAAACTTCTGACCACAGGCAATCCAGACATCGAAGAAGATATGAACTTAATGAAACGACTGGGTCTTCACCCGTTGCACCCAGATGAAGCCCGTCGCGTTCATAAGGGCGAAATTAAGCCCGACCAAGCTACGCCTGCGCCTTGGCCAAATCCTGCCGAGCTCGCACCCATTGTTGCTGAAGGCGACGACGAGGGCTGCGGTTCCGGTTGTGGCTGTAAACTCTAAGCTTTTGCCTTGGCTACGATTTTTGTCACAGGATCCGACACCAGCGTGGGCAAGACTCGCGTCGCTAGTTGGATTGCCCGTGCGCTTTCAGCGCGTGGCGTGACACAGGTTGTTAAGCCGGTTGAAAGTGGAGTGGCCGCAGGACGCCCTGCGGATGCCCTTGCCGCTGCGGGCGACTGGGCTAGCGCTCATACACTTGTGGCGCTTCCGCTTCCACTTGCACCACTCGCGGCTGCCACTCAGGCAAACGTACGCCTAAGTCTTCCGTGGCTGACGGGGCTTTATACTAAATTGCCAGCCGCCGCACACCGAGTGATTGAGGGTGCGGGTGGTGTTGCTGTGCCCATAGATCCACTTGGTAAGGACTGGGCGGATTTTATCGCCGCCATTCGCCCCGACCTTGTTGTTGTGGTCGTCGATGACCGTCTGGGTGCCATCAACCAAGCTCGCTTGGCTACTGATTACCTCGCGGCGCGTCATGCTGGCTCTGTCGGCATTTGGCTCAACGCAGCGCATGCCACGCCTGATCCCGCTGTCGCATTGGCTAATCGCGAGGGAATCCGTGATGCTGGCTTAAGCATAATTGGAGAGTCATCGTTTGGTGCCCTCAACCCGGAGAGAATGGAACTACCATGAAGGACCGTGTCGACCAACGTCTACGCGAAGCGCTTGCAGCCCGCGAGGATGCTGGGCTTTTGCGTAAAATCACCGCACGTCCATCTACCGACTCGCGTACCAATCTTGCGGGCAATGATTACCTCGACCTTGCACACGACCCTGCAGTGCTCATTGCCGCGGCAGAAGCACTGCATACCTGGGGTGCATCGGCATCGGCCAGTGCACTCGTTACTGGCTATACTGAGTTACATGCTAAGCTCGAAGAGACGCTCGCCGCTTGGCATGGCTATCCGCACGCACTAGTAATGAATTCCGGTTATGCGGCCAATGGTGCGGTGCTTGGACAGCTCCCTAAGCCCGGCGATGTTGTTTTGGCTGATCGCCTCATTCATGCGAGCATGGTCAATGGCATTTTGTCCTCAGGGGCACGCCTGCGGCGCTTTGCGCACAACGACCTCGATGCCCTTGAGTTGATGCTTGTTGAAGAATCTGGACGCGACGGAGCTGTCTTTGTTGTTACCGAAAGTATCTACTCCATGGACGGCGATGCGCCTGACTTGTCTAGACTGACAGCGCTTCGCGCCCGCCATGGCTTTGTGTGGATTCTCGACGAAGCCCATGCAACGGGTTGGCACGGATTAAGTGGTTCTGGTTTACAGGAAGAGCAGGGCTGTCGCGCTGCTGCAGACGTTGTAGTGGGAACTCTTGGTAAGGCACTCGGTTCGCAAGGCGCCTATGTGCTTTGTCACAATCCTGACATTCGCGAGACGCTGGTGAATCTCGCTGGTGAATTTGTTTACTCGACGCACCTCGCCCCGCCCGCCGTTGCCGCCGCTTTGGCTGCAATCAGCCGTACGCACGATCTCTCGGTGGATCGTCCGCGCTGGCATAACCTTTCGCGCGAATGGAGAGAGGGTCTCAGTGAAGCGGGTTTTTCGGTGCCGAGCGGACACTCGCCGATTATCCCGATTGTGATGGGTGATGCGGTTCGTGCGCTGAAAGTCGCTGAAGGCCTTCGGGCGTCCGGGTTCCTAGTTGCTGCTATACGCCCCCCAACAGTTCCTGACGGCACGGCACGCGTTCGCATTTCTTTACACCGGAACTTAACAGAGAATACGCGCGCAGGGTTTATCGCCGCACTGAAGGGACTAAACTTATGATGATTGGCTGGGTAGGTGGCTGGGGGATTTCACCTGCGGAACTCCGTCCGCTGGCAGAGGCCCATGCGCCTCATGCACAGCATGTCCTACTCGCACCTATTCCAGGTGCTGCAGAAGCTGCGGCGGATTGTCAGGCAGTCGTTGCGTGGTCATTTGGCGCACACAGAGTTTTGGAAGCAGCCTCACGGGGGGTGTGTTTCCCAGGCAAAGTTTTACTCGTCGCGCCTTTCACGTCGTTTTGCAGAGAGGATGGTGGTTGCGGGAAAATTTCGCGCACTCAAGTGCAATGGATGGTGCGTCAGCTGCGCCAAGATCCTCTCGCCGCTTTGGCTGATTTTAGGGTGCGGGCAGGTCTTGGACCATCTGCAGTCGAGGGTGAATTGCCTTACGCTCAGGAATTACTAGAAGAGGGCTTAACGCGCTTAGCTGAACCTGCGAGTGCGGGCTTAATTGCCTATGCACGGCACGGCCTGCCTGATGGCTGGGAAGCTTATGTAGGCGACAGTGACCCTTTATTGCATGCAGAAGGTGTAGTGGGTGCCATTAAAGGTTGTGTGCGTGTCGAAGGTGCCGGCCACATGCTTTCTGAGTTTTTAGTAAAGGAGGATGGTCATGCACTTTAATGCCAAGGCGTCCACCTACGAGGCGCATGCGACTCCCCAGCGACGCTTTGCGGAAGCCTTAGCGGCTTTTGCGCCTTTTGAATCGGGCGAGCGCGTCACAGAGCTGGGTGCGGGTACAGGTTTCTTGACGCGTGCATTACTAGCACAAGGTGCGGTGGTCGACGCTTCCGATGGGTCTCCAGCCATGGTTGAGATTGGTAAGTTATCTGCACCGTCGGCCACGTGGACTATACATGACGGCTTTGGTGAAATATTCCCATGCCACAATTTAGCATCCAATGGATTGCTTCAATGGGCACCCGATCCAGGTAATATATTGCGTCGATGGCACGCATCCATCCACCAAGGAGGTCGATTGTTGTTAGGAGTGCCGTGCGAACCGGGCTTTTGTGAATTACGTGCTTTGGCGGGAGAGGGGCCAATTCACTGGCGTGATGAGGCAATGTGGATCGCCATGATTCGTCGGGCGGGTTTTAAGGTTCGTGGTAGCGCTGTACTCGAGCATCCAGAGATTTATCCTTCATCGGTTGATTTTCTCCGTACGTTGCATTACTCGGGCGTCACCGGTGAGCCGCATTTTAATGCAGGGACGTTGCGGGCGCTCCTTCGCGATTACACACGACTGTACGGAAATCCAGACGGCAGCGTTCGAGCTACCTGGGCATGGTTATTGGTAGATGCGGCTGCTTAAGCGCTAGTCGCGATTAAGCAGAGTAAAAAGGAGCAAGCAGTAAGCGGGAAGGTGTTACCAATCTACTCGAGAATCTTCGACAGATCTCTCCCGCTTGCTCGTTCCTGCTCTGAGGCCGCTGTACGGCCTCAGAACTCAAACTCAACTTGCTCGTCGGATGGTACAGCTTCGCCGGCAAGTATTTTTCGTAGAAATAACTCACGGTGTTCAGGGCAAGGCCCATGTGTTTTGATTGCTTCGACATGATGTGGCACAGCATAGCCTTTGTGGACAGCAAATCCATAAGCTGGATATTTCTCATCAAGTTGGCGCA
>DNHH01000118.1:1574-5409 GCA_003485955.1 Opitutia bacterium | reverse complement strand
ACATACGCTCCCAGTGAATGACCGAGGAGGACCCAGGGCCGCTTGGGATCTACAAGTTCGAGCGACCGACTTTGTTCAACTAAGCGATCAGCAGCTGCTGGTGCACATTCAACGGCTGTTGCATAATTCGCTGGGCCTTGGTCACCAAACCAGCGAAAGCTGATAAATCGACCACATGAACCCGCTTGATACATTCGCTTAAAGATTTCCGCGCCCCAAGCGCGCCCTGCACGTGCATTCACATTAAATCCGTGTGTAAAAATCACCCAAGGACCCGGACATTGAGCATCAGGTAGTGCGCTTGGTTCTGGAGAAAGGCGCGCACGCAAAGCCCGGGCATCCCATTGACGGTAAAAATCTTCGACTGGAGCAATTTTGACGCGCAAAGGTGCGCGTAGCAAAATCTCATCTGCCAATGGCGCCCTCGAATCGGGAACATTCGCCTTAATAAGCGCAATCCATACCAACGCATCACCCTTCGCCCTGCCCTCTATTAAGAACGTTCCTTCACCAGTGCCTAATAAACGTTCTTCTTTTAGCTGATCTGAAAAGGTAGCGGAAAAAGTAATGCCGCCCACAGATGGTATGGACTTAATGGATTCCGATAAAAGTTGGTTAAGCCCAGGCCCGTGCCGCAAACCAAACTCGCGTTGAAAATATTGTGTTGCTCGTACAATCGGCAAACTTGTCTCAACGGCGTTGATGGGCAGACTAGAACTCAGGATTCGTAGGCGAAAAGACGGTAAATCTTGGGCGGCACGGCCAAGACGTAGGCAGACTGGAAACCAGTCCACGAGGTCACTGCGACCCCCTACCCGCGCCTGCAAAGCGTTATGCGGGGTCGGCAATACAAGGCCTGGCAGGTCGCTATCAGGGTCATCCGTCCAGTCGCCGGCGTCATGATCGTCGTTCAACCAAAGGCGAATAGGACGCGCCGCAGGCGTGTGCCCAGAGTCATCCATAGGGAAATTAAGTCGCAAACCAGATGCATCAACAGCTCGCTCCAAATCGCAACGCACGCGCATCGGAATCAAAAGTACGATACGTAGCTCGACGTCACCAACGCCCCAGCCGTCGGCAAGTAAGACGCCGTCCGAAGAACGCTTTACTTGAGCAGACTTGAGTCGCGAACCGATAGCTAAAATAGCTCCGTGCTCATCGGCTGCAATAGAGGAAAAGTTTACCCACATTTCTTCCGCCTCAACTAGATTAACCAATCGTGACGGCGGCTTGGTGATATCTTGTAAGTCCCAAACCAAACTCGATGGACCCAAGCTGAGCGCGATAACTTCGCCTGCGTCATTAACCGTTAACGCAGCTTGCTTGACGCCGTTGGATTCGGACAACGGCACGGGCTCGGTTGCCAGCGAGGCATACCAATAAAGACAGCGACGGTAATGTGTAAGCATTTCTCCGTCGTCCGTGAGCGCAAGGGGCTGGGCATCTGCACAGAGTGTCGCACGTGGCGCAGCACCTTCGAGTCGCCACTCCGCGGCCTCGCCATCGACAGAAAGAAATGGCTTAACCCACCTCGAACCAGAACCATCTGCGGCGATTGATGCTTCTGAGAGACGCCGAACCGGCCTAGGCGCACCCACAGCATTGGCGACAAGCACATCGATCGGAATCGGTGCCATTTCAATTGTGAGCGGGATCGCTCGCGTTAAAAAGTCATCCGCCCGAAGCCATTTTATTGGATAAAATTCCCAAGAAGATTCTTCGCCTGGCAAATCCTTCACTGTATAATCACGACGTGTTCCTGGGATTGAACGGCCATCGCCATGGCTATCCCAAAACCATAGTTCTCCATAAGGCTCAAGTGCATCGAAGTGCTCCATACGACCGATCACGGCACCGTCTGAACGAATGATATCATAATTGACCTCGACGTCCGAAGGTAATGCCAGTTGCTGCCATCCAGATTGCCAAGACCAACGGCGGCCACTCGCGGTCAAAACCCGTTGGCCCGTCGATGAAAGGGCCACGGGCATTCCGTTTTGAGAAAGCGGCCCGAGATCGACGACGGCATAACGCGGTGCGGGCGGACAAGATGCGGGCGATTTTGGGTCAAAACCTTTGGCGCGCTCTTCAATATCTGGCCAGCCATCGGCATCGCTATCCACGGGCAAGGCATGAAGCAATAAAGGCAAGAGAAGGCACAGGTGGCGCATGCTGGCACGATGCTTCGCACGACGCAGAAACAAAGTGCAGGGATTACCCAGGAACTGCCGCCTGGGTGGGCCTAGGGCGCACCACTAGGGCACGAATCAGTGGTCCTTGTGGCGCTGGATGCGCTCGCTCCAGGCGAAGAGGATCATCGAGGCGAGGAAGACGCCATGGATGACAGACTGCCAGAGGACAATACGTACGGCGTTGTCGGAAAGTGTCACTGTCGCCGAACCTGTGATGTTAATGAAGCTCTTGAGGAGATGGATGGCTGAGATGGAGGCAAGCGAGCCGGCCAACTTGGTCTTCAGGGTGTTGGCGTTAATGTGGTCGAGCCAGTCGGGCCGGTCCTTGTTGTCCTTGAAATCAATGTTGCTGACGAATGTCACATAGCCACCGACGACCACCATGTTGACGAGGTTGGCCACCATCGAGATGTCCACGAGTGAGAGCAGGCCAACCATGATCTGCGCCTCGCTGAGTGTGCTAAAATCTGAGAGGATGTGGATGAGTTCCTCGATGCTCTTCCAAGCGTACGCGCCGGCTGCGATGATGAGGGCGGCGTAGATAGGCGCCTGAATCCAGCGACTCGAGAAGATGATTCCTTCGAAAAGACTTTCCAGTTTGGCAAGGAAGGCGGGCTTGGGGAGGGCCATGATAGGTGGACCACACATGAAGCCAGAAAGCTGGCCGGAGAAAAGAGGAAAGGTCAGATGGCCGAGAAAATAAAAGTCCTGCTATCGCGGGGTCCTCAAGTCGGACTATAGTCGTTAAACCTTACTTACGGTGCCGAATCGCGATGACCGCGTGCGCCAAGCCACTGTGGGCCGAGATCGTCGCGCTTTCTATGCCGACGAGAATCCGCTGTGTGCGGCATAGTTAGGTCAAAATTCCGGTTTAGCCTAAAAGAATACTCAACCCGCCTGCGGGTCGCGCAGATACGTGTCGGCCTTAGCAGAGACAATCACGCCGTAGTTAATCGTGCCAAGCCAGCCTGACATAATAATACCCACTGACCCTGCGTGGTAAAGGCCACCCACGTGCGCCGGTAAATCCATAGAAATTTTTAGACCTTCAAACTTCGTACCAAAAGAAGTGCCACCGGTATGGCGCACATAACGATTCACGGTGCGCGGAGTCGCCGCCTCTGCCCAATCAACTTTACTGCGGATATCTGGGATAAATTTTTCGAGCCCGACAAATGATTCTTCGATAATACGCGCCTTGTGATGGGCGTAGTCTGCTTCATTCAAATTCGCCCACGAATCCCAAAGTTGATTAATCGAAGTGACGACTGCGTAGTGCGGAACCTTCGTTTGCGGACGCGTATCAGGATAATAAACAGAGTAAGTACGCGAAGACGTGTTGAAGTCTGTCAGCTCCGTTGAACTGAAGGGCTTGGCCTCCGAAGTAAAAACAAGATCCCCGATAGTCGGAATGGTCTCACCCTCGCGTATACCCATATAAACCTGACACGAGGAGCTGTTAACGCGTACGGCTTTTGCCGCGGCAAGGAAAGCAGGGTCAAATGCCTCTTCGCCGACGATTCGCAGAGCGGTGTCTTTGACGTTCGCATTCGAAATGACGATGGCACAAGCGACGTCGGCCTCTTTACCAAAACGTGTATCGCGAAGTTTTGCACCGACGACACGGCGGCGACCTGCCGCGT
>DNHH01000118.1:847-1398 GCA_003485955.1 Opitutia bacterium | reverse complement strand
GGCGGCCCCCTGCCGCGTCGCGCTCCGTGACGACCTTCTCAACAAGTACATTGCGGCGAACATCCACGCCATTAGCCTTAAGCTCAGCGGTCATCAACTGAATGAGTAAGTCGGTGCCGCCTTGGAAAATAAAGACGCCTTTCGACATAAAATTCGAGAATACGATACCAAAAGTGATGGCAGGATCGTCGAGGGTTGAGCCGTTGGCGTAAGCAATGGGCTCAAGTAAGAGGCGCTGGATGTCGGGGCGACCTGGGAAAAATTCGTCGAAGAGCTGACGGGTGGTACGTTTGTCGTCGTCGTAATAATTCATCGCCCGAAGGTGCGCAAAAAAACCCTCTACGGTTTCTGCGGGGACTTTGAATTGCTCGATGAGGATTCGCGTAAAATCAGCCCGGTCAAAGGTCGTACGCACATCAAAGTCAGGATTGATGAAGCGAACGTCTTTTAACTGGTGGATGCGGTCTGAGATGTCTTTGGTCCAATAACGGCGCGTCGACTTAATCATCCCGTGGGGGAATCCGTGCAGCGAGATATCAAACGCATGGCCG
>DNHH01000118.1:0-714 GCA_003485955.1 Opitutia bacterium | reverse complement strand
GTAGACTTGATCATCCCGTGAGGGAATCCGTGAAGTGAGATATCGAACGCATGTCCACCTTTGCGTTTAAAGTAGGTAGCTAAACCGCCTAACTGGTAATGGTGTTCGCAGAGCAGAACTTTCCAGCCGAATTTAGCCAGATTGTTGGCGGCAGTCATCCCGCCAAGACCTGAGCCAATGACAACGGCGTCATAGCGTGGTTTAAGGTCATCAAGGGGATTCATGGGGTCGAAACGGAACTAAAGACAGAGGAACGGCTTGGGCGAGAAAATCAAGTCGCAGAAAGCTTTATAAGATTTAACTTACCACGCACCCATGCGCCTCACCCTGACCTTCTTGAGTCTCATTGCCACTTTGAGCTACGCCGAAGAAAAGCCTGTGGCGGTAGCTTGTGCGCCGTTTGGCGAAGAAATCCGAATGACCATTCAGGGTCGTACCGCAAAACTCCGCACACCTGGTAAGGCGGCCGACGGAAAGCCATGGCTTTGGGTTGCTGAATTCCCTGGCCACCTTTCTGCCTTCGAAAACACCTTAGTCAGTTCTGGCTGGCACGTAGCCTACGTTGATTGTCACGACCAATTCGGATCCCCCAAAGCCATGGCAACATGGGAGGCTTTTTATCAAGAAGTAACTACCAAGTATGGCCTGTCGAAACGTCCTGTCGTTTGCGGCATTTCGCGCGGCGGATTATACACACTCGCATTGGCGCGACTT
>DNHH01000069.1 GCA_003485955.1 Opitutia bacterium | reverse complement strand
GTACGCTGCGCTGACGATACGGCCTACGACCTGACGAGGATGTGCTAACTTTCGTCGAGCCCAAGGGCGAGTCGTCAAGGTGACCAAGGTCACCGATCTTCAGCGTAGCGTTTCGTCGAGCTGGAGGCGAGTCGTGTACTACCTCCGCCAATCAGCTAACCCGCGGAACAGAGAGAAGGTAGTCCGCTAACACCGCTCTCACCGCTAATTTATTCTTTCTTCATGCACCATACGGTAAAGTACCGGTAGCGTAACGAGCGTGAGCAAGGTTGAGCTAATAATGCCACCGATGACGACGGTGGCCAGTGGTCGCTGAACTTCAGAACCCGCACCGGTTGCCAAAGCCATAGGGATAAATCCAAAACCGGCCACCAGTGCTGTCGTCAGAACTGGACGCAGCCGTGTGAGACAGCCTTCCTCAATCGCAAGATCCAATGGACGTCCTTCAGCCCGCAAGACGCGTATGAAACTAATAATCACAAGCCCGTTGAGCACGGCTACTCCCGAAAGAGCGATGAAGCCAACCCCTGCACTGATTGAGAACGGGATGTCGCGTACGCAAAGGGCAGCAACACCACCCGTTAGCGCAAGCGGCACTCCACTGAAAACGAGGAGTGCATCCTTGATACTCCGGAAACTCATATAGAGTAGGCCGAAGACGAGGAGTAAGGTCGCGGGAACGACAATCTTGAGTCGGTCGCTGGCAGAGATAAGTTGCTCAAAGGTACCGCCGTATTCCACCCAGTAGCCTGGCGGGGTGACGTTGGCCTCTTTCACGCGGCTCTGAGCCTCAACGACAAACGATCCAAGATCCCGATCGCGCACATTCGCCGTCACAACAACACGACGCTTACCATTCTCCCTGCTAATCTGATTAGGACCTTGTGCAATCGTGACGGACGCCACCTCACGCAACGGTATAAATGCACGCAACGTACCTGAAGTACGGACTGGTAGCGGTACGGGCAAATCACCCAAGGCATCGACATCCGTGCGAATAGACTCAGGTAGTCGAACGACGATGCTGAAACGTCGATCGCCCTCAAAGACTTCGCCCGCCATCATGCCACCCAATGCCGTGGACACCACTTGCTGTGCATCCTCTGCCATCAACCCATAACGTGCGAGTGCCTCGCGATCGAGTTGGACAGTCAGCAGCGGCAGCCCTGTGGTCTGCTCAACCTTCACATCCGCCG
This sequence comes from Opitutia bacterium, assembly GCA_003485955.1. GTDB lineage: Bacteria > Verrucomicrobiota > Verrucomicrobiia > Opitutales > UBA953 > UBA8828. The sequence continues at coordinate 3,522 of DNHH01000069.1, read as the reverse complement.
CTCCCGGAATTTCTTTGACGATTGCCTCAATGCGTTTGGCTGAGGCGAGCATAACATCGAGGTCGTCGCCGTAAACCTTGACAGCAACATCCGTGCGCACACCGGAAATAAGTTCGTTGAAGCGCATCTGAATCGGCTGGGTGAACTCATAGTTGTTTCCGGGTACAGCTTTGGCGGCTACCTCGAGCTCGCGCACAAATTCTACCTTTGGCTTTCTCGGATCTGGCCATTCATTCCGCGGTTTCAGCATGACGTAGGTATCAGCGACGCTCGGAGGCATCGGGTCTGTAGCAATTTCCGCGGTACCAATTTTGCTAAAGACTTTATTAACTTCAGGAAACGCTTTCAGCCGTGCTTCAAGGACCGCTTGCATCTCAAGTGACTGCGAGAGACTTGTCCCAGGAATCCGCAATGCATGAAGGGCTATATCACCCTCATCCAAACTCGGCATAAACTCACTGCCCAAACGCGTGGTCGCCGCAAGCGCTACGGCGACAACCGCCAAACTGCCAGTGACGACAGCAACCCGCGCCCGCATGAGCATCCGCAATAGCGGTAGATAGACAGCCTTCGCGCCGCGCACGACGACGTTCTCATGTTCAGAGACCTTACCTGTGATAAAGATCGCGACGGCCGCCGGCACAAAAGTCACAGAGAGAATCATCGCACCAAGCAGTGCGGCAATCACCGTGAAGGCCATCGGGTGGAACATCTTACCTTCGACGCCACCGAGCGCAAAAATAGGGACGTAAACAATGGCGATGATAAGTTCGCCAAACATGGTCGCCTCGCGCACCTCACGGGTGGCAGCAAATGCCAGTTTCAGCCGTTCGGTCGGGCTAAGTAGACGACCCAGCCTACCCTGCTCCTGCGCAAATCTTCGCAGACAATTCTCAATGATGATGACAGCCCCGTCGACAATCAGGCCGAAATCTAGCGCCCCTAGGCTCATCAGATTCCCAGAGACTTTATTCGCAGCCATTCCCGTGATGGTGAAGAGCATCGAGAGCGGAATAACTGCCGCAGTGATGAGTGCAGCACGGATGTTGCCCAACAAGATGAAGAGCGTGAAGATAACCAGTAGCGCACCCTCGAGAAGGTTGGCTTTGACGGTGCGGATAGTACTGTCGACGAGAGTTGTTCGGTCATAGACAGCCTGTGCGATAACGCCCTCAGGCAAACTTTCGTTAACCTTCAATAATTGCTCTGCGACTCGCATGGAGACCTCGCGGGAATTCTCGCCGACGAGCATGAAGACCGTGCCCAAGACAACCTCACGTCCGTTCTCAGTGGCAGCTCCATTGCGCAACTCACGACCAAGGCTAACATCTGCGATATCTTTTAGACGTAACGGTGTACCACCGCGCTCGGCAACGACCACCTGACCGATGTCACTGATACCTCCGAGTTGTCCAGGCACGCGTATGAGGTATTGCTCGCCATGCCTCTCGATATATCCCGCACCGACGTTTTCATTATTTCGTGCAAGTGCGTCGACGATATCCTTTAGCGTAACACCGTAGGCACGGAGTTTATTTGGCCAAGGTGTGACATGGAACTGCTTCTCGAAACCACCGATGGAATTAACCTCGGTCACGCCTCGGAGATTGAGTAACTGTGGACGGACCACCCAGTCTTGGAGTTCACGCAGATCTGTCGGCGTCCACTCCTTGCCGTCAGGACGACGGGCACCCGGCTTGGCCTCGACCGTGTACATGAAGATTTCGCCGAGCCCCGTGGCAATCGGACCCATCGTAGGTTGGATCTTGGAAGGCAGCTGTGATCGTACCTGTTGAATCCGCTCGTTCACCAACTGTCGCGCAAAGTAGATATCGGTCCCATCTTCGAAAACGACAGTCACCTGCGAAAGGCCGTAACGTGAAATTGAACGAGTCTCGCTGAGCTTAGGCAGGCCAGCCATCGCAGTCTCCACCGGGAAAGTAATCCGTTGCTCCGTCTCGAGAGGCGAATAGCCAGGAGCCTCGGTATTAACCTGTACCTGGACATTGGTGATGTCAGGGACAGCGTCGATGGGCAGAGTGCGAGCATGGTAGACGCCGACAGCGGCCATCACCACGGTGGCCAATAAAACGAGCCAGCGGTGACGAATCGAGCCCTGCAGAACACGTTCGAGTAAAGAAATGGGCTCAGTGGTCATGGGAAGCGCTAGATTTACCAATGTCACTCTTGATCAAGAAACTACCTTCAGAGACATAAGCCTCGCCCTCAGCGAGTCCCTTAAGCACTTCTACTCGGTCGCCACTGCGACGCCCGAGTTCAAGCGGGCGCGCTTGATAGACGTCGCCATGTTGCGAAAAGACGACCGTGAAATCGAAGAGCGTTTGAATTGCGGACGACTTAACCGTAACCGTAGCCCGCGAAGAAGAGACGGCAATCGCACCTTTAACAAATCCTCCCGGTCTCCAAGCGCCATCAGGATTGGGGATAACCACACGCGCGATAGCTAATTGGGTATCGGCCGAAACAAGTGGAGAAATGGAGACGATTGTTCCCTTGGCAACTTCAGTACCATCATCCGCCTTGAGCACAACCAACTGTCCTGTTTTCACCCGTGCAAGATCTTTGCGAGGTACCTCAAGTTCGACCCAAACTTTTTCGAGACTAGCGATGGTGTAAAGCGGCGTCCCTTCTGCGACGGTTTCACCGACCGCACCTGACCGCGCGATAATCAAGCCACTTCCCGGAGCCTTCACTTCGGCGGAGACAAGTGTATGACTATTCTCAACACGTGCAACGACCTCGCCGGCGACGACTTTATCACCGAGCGATTTACGCGCCTCAAGGACAACACCCGAAAAGCGTGAGGTGGCGCGACGGACGCCATCCTGATCGAGTGCAATGCGACCATAAACCTCGATGGATTCATCCAATTCAGCAGACCCAGCTTTTTCGACTTTCACGCCTGCTTTCTCGGCAGCCGCTGCGGCAATGACGGTCTGCATTTCTGGAGCCTCAAATGCCCACTTATGCGCGACCCCTGCGTGCTCGGCGACGATCACATAATTAAACGAATGCGGTTCGACGACCTCATGGTCACCACGCAGGTATTCCCCTTCGGAAGCAAAGCTATAGCGGTCCTCTACATTACCCGGGCGAATGAGCGTGACGGATAATTTTACGTCAGCAGGTGCTACCGCCTTACCAGCTTTCGTGAACCAAGCACGGAATTCGGGCGGTACGCCGGCCTCAAATATCGCCAGTTCGAGCGTGAAGTCGCCGTCTGCTAGTAAACGTCCGCGGTTGGGCCCCTTAGCCACAGGTTCTTCGGCAGCTTCGTGACCGTGGCCTTCATGACCATGTTCGTCATGGGCGTGAGCACCCTGATAAAGCCAGGCCGATACAGCCAGACCTGTGACGACTATGGAGGGTATAAGAATTTTTGAGAGATTCATGATTCGGTTTAAGTGGGTAGTAAGAAAAAGACTCAGGGCTGGCCCAAAACAGCTTTGGTCTGAGTAAACGGAGCGCCCGTGAGAGTCTCCGCACGTACAAGCGCGAAGG
>DNHH01000061.1:16212-16387 GCA_003485955.1 Opitutia bacterium | reverse complement strand
ACCCGATGTATGATTACGCGCATCCACTGGAAGATGCTTACGAAGGTATTACCCATTCGATCTGTACGCTCGAATTCGAAATTCACCGTCCGTTCTACGACTGGCTATTACGTACATTAGACACTCCAGCCAAACCACGGCAGATCGAGTTCGCGCGCCTCAATCTGACTTACAC
>DNHH01000061.1:10193-16045 GCA_003485955.1 Opitutia bacterium | reverse complement strand
TCGCGCGCCTCAATCTGACTTACACGGTGATGTCCAAGCGTCGCCTCCTGGAACTTGTACAAGAAAAACGCGTTAGCGGCTGGGATGACCCACGAATGCCAACGGTCTCGGGGCTCCGTCGTCGTGGCGTTACACCAACATCGATTCGTAAGTTCTGCGAAACAATTGGGGTAACCAAACACAACTCACTAACCGATGTTGCACTACTCGAGCACGCCATTCGTGATGATTTAAACAAAACGGTTCCACGCGCCATGGCAGTACTCGACCCCATTCGCCTCGTCATCGAAAACTATCCCGAAGGTCAAGTCGAAGAGCTAGAAGCCATTAACAACCCTGAAGACCCTGCAGCAGGTTCACGCAAAGTGCCCTTCTCTCGCAACCTACTCATTGAGCGCGATGACTTCATGGAAATTCCTGCGAAGAAATATTTCCGTTTAACACCCGGACAAGAGGTGCGCTTACGCTGGGCCTACTTCGTAAAATGTACGGGCGTAACCAAGGATGCCGCCGGAAATATCCTCGAAGTGCGTTGTACTTATGACCCTACAACACGTGGAGGAGAAAATCCACCGGATGGTCGTAAAGTTAAGGGGACCATTCATTGGATTTCCGAAGCGCACGCTGGCGACATCGAAGTCCGCCTCTACGACCGACTGTTCACCCTCGAAGATCTCAACTCGCTCGCCGACGGTGAAGACTGGCGCACCCACCTTAACCCGAATTCGCTTAAAGTGGCCCGTGCTAAGGTCGAACCTTCCCTGCTCCAGACAAAGCCTGGGACACGTGTTCAATTCGAACGTGTGGGCTATTTTTGCGCCGACACTAAGGATAGTACGCCAGGGAAACCAGTATTCAACCGCACGGTCACACTCAAAGACAGCTGGGCTAAGGCAGCGATTAAGTGAGGTAGGATTACGCCTGGGACAGTGCCTCTTGGCATTGACTTAACCCCCTTGCCCCTTTTGCTGGACACTTCAGTCCGACTGAATGGAGAGGTGGCAGAGTGGTCGATCGCGCGGCATTGGAAATGCCGTGTACCGCAAGGTACCGAGGGTTCGAATCCCTCCCTCTCCGCCAGTGGATTGAAGAGACTAAAGACTAAGGTCTAACGACGAAAGTCATGACTATGCATTCTGCCTGCCCGGCCGCATCTATGCATCTGCTTTAGTCCTTAGTCATTCGTCCTTAGTCTCAAGCATAGTAACGTTGTTGGAACTCGCTCTAGTTTTTGCTGACTGTAGTGAAACCCCACCCTTATGCGCACCTACTTAACGGCTGCCCTCGTCATTCTACTCACGCCACTTGGGATAGCTGCACCTGCTACCACTGGTGACATCAACGCTAGCTTGAGCGTCATCTATCCACAAGAACTGCAAGTCTTTCAGCGCACCAAACGCAATGAAGGCCCCATACGAGTCTCCGGCAAGGTCTCTACACCTTGCGATACGGTTCAGGTGCGTGTCATGGGTAATGACCTCGACGGAAAACCACTCAAGGGCGATTGGGTTGATGTGAAATATCGGGCAACAGAGAACGGCTTCTCCACAACGCTAACCTTACCGGCCGGTGGTTGGTACTCCGCTGAGTTTCGCGCGATGAAGTCCAACAACGAAGTAGCTACCACTAAGGTCGCACAGTTCGGCGTGGGTGAAGTATTTGTTGGCGCTGGCCAATCCAACTCAACCAACTGCGGTGGCGGTGGATCGAATCTGCCGACGGATGGACGCATCGAGACAAAGTCAGGGCTTGTCTCGAGTTTCGACGGCAAGTCTTGGCGTATCGCCAATGATCCACAACTCGGCACACATGACAAAAGCCAAGGTGGCAGCTTCTGGCCCGCTTTCGGCGATGCGATGACCGCACGCTACCATGTGCCAATTGGTGTCATTGTGACCGGCCATGGCGGCACTTCCATCAATCAATGGAAATCTGGCAGTGAGCTCTTTAATTGGACACTTGGTCGAATTAAGGAACTCGAAGCATCAGCGGTGTCAGGTTGCCCTAGTTTTCGCGCCCTGCTCTGGCACCAGGGCGAAAGTGATGCAGATATGAAAGGCGTAGCCTATGCCAATGGCCTCGGCACAATCATTCGCGAGATGCGACAGCAGTCAGGTCGCAACTTCACCTGGTTCGTCGCCAAGGCATCCTATCGCCCAGGCAAGCCGCTCGAAGCACCCGTCACGCAAGGCCAAAAAGAACTTTGGGATAAGCGTATCGCTTTCGAGGGCCCTGATACCGACGCAATGCTCGGAGATCTGCGCGACCATGGCGGCAAGGGTATTCATTTTAGCAAAGCAGGCTTAAAAGTTCATGGCGAAGCCTGGGCTGAGAAGATTGCCCCTTGGCTCGACCAGCAAATTAAGTGATTAAACCATAGATGAAGCTACTGCTCTTGCTCTCTCTGCTGAGCGCACCGTGTGAGATAATTGCGGAATCAGCTTGGGATACCGCCATTGCGGACCCCGTAGCTGCACGGTTGGCACGGCCCACTAAAGCTCAGTACGAGTGGCAAGAGCAAGAATTGGCTATGTTCGTACAACTCGATCCTGCGACCATTCAGCAGCGCGAGTATGACGACGGTAGTACGCCTCTCAAAGATATACGTTTTGAAAAGTTAGACGTCAATCAATGGTGCCTAGCGGCGAAGTCCTTCGGGGCGAAAGAGATCGTCTTCATGTTGGCGCACAGTGGCGGCTTTTGCATGTGGCCAAGTAAAACAACCGAATACCATATTGGAAATACCGCCTATCGAGATGGTAAAGGTGACGTCGTTAAAGAGTTCGCGGAAGCCTGCCGCCGCCACGGACTCAACGCGGGCTTCTACTTCTGGCTCCCCCACCCGAGCAAAGTCGCCGAAGACACCTCAACTATCAGCTACCGCAAGTTGGATAAAGTGCACACCTGGGAGGAGTCCAATCGCTTGCTTGAACGCCGATTCGACGAAATCATGGACCGACTAGGGTCTGATCTGGTCACTGAGATTTGGATCGACCAACCCATCAAAGCCACAATCGGTAAGCGTATCGCCGATCGCGCCCCTCGAGCCGTCATCGCCGCCGTAGGCAGTCGCGACCCACTGCCAACCATCCGCTGGCCTGGTAACGAGCGCGGCGTCGTCGATTACCCTTGCTGGTCCACACTCGACCGAGCACGCATCGCCGCCACCGAGGCGCCCAACCAAGCGGAGGCTGACCGACGCCAGATCCAAGGTGTCGAATCACCCGACGGCGACTACTGGGCACCACAGGAGGCCGATGTCCCTCTCCACGACAAGTTCTGGCACATGCGTCCTGCGGCACTCAAGCACCGGCGTAGCGTCGAGGCGCTGATGGACTGCTATGAGAAGTCCGTCGGACGTAACAGCTTCTTAATTCTCAACTGCGCCCCACAGGCAGACGGCAGTGTGCATCCCGACGACATGAAACGGTATGAAGAGTTTGGTAATGAAATTCGCCAACGCTTCGGCAATGCCCTTGGAAAAATTGAGCAAGTCGCCGGCAAAGAAGCTGCCCTTAATCTCGAAAGTCTTAGAACTGTTGGGTATATCGATCTCTGGGAAGACTACCGTTACGGCCATCGTATCCGTGCCTTTGTCATTGAAGGCTTCGATGGTAAAGGTTGGGTGAAACTGTTTGAAGGTACTGCCGTGGGTCGCCGAATGCTAGCCCGCTGCAACCCGACCGAAGTCAGCCAAGTACGCGTCCGCATAACTGAGTCCGTCGGCACACCCTTGATTCGACGACTACAAGTGCACGCGCCAGCGAAAAGTCGCTAAACGAAAAGGTGCGGCCGAGATGCACTCAGTGGTTTATCGACGGGCAGGTGCAGCCTGTGATGGCAAGCCGAAGATCTGAAACTCAGTTAAAGTCGGCGTGTCGCTAGCCTTAAGGATGTTCACGCGGAAGACACGTGCTTTCACGGGTTCAAAATTGAGATGTAACTCGCCACCAATGGTAGTTCCGGAAACCAAGGTTTTCCATGTATCACCAACTTGGGCTTCAACCGAGAACTGTTGTGTGCGGTTATAAGGCGCATCGCTCAACATGACATCGGAGATGGTTATCTCTTTACCTAGATCAACGGAGACTGAGCCCTCACGTGCAGCTTCCTCAGTCGCCCAGAGCGTTCCCATATTCCCATCGGTGATATGTGTGACTGAAAGCTCCTTTTCACGACCAGGCCAGAAAGAGGAAACTTTGGGCAAAATACCTTTTGCGAGATTTACTGGCTCTGGAACCTCGAGCACAGGTTGCGACATACAATCACGCTCAAGCGTTAATTCGATAATGGTCGCAATCGGCTTACGCAAAGCAGCGTCGACGTGGATAGTAATGCTACCAGGTGTTTTGGTCACCGTGGCTGGACCCCCACCAACTAAACGAGCTGAAGTCACCCCCATCGACAATGCAGGTAACTGGATGTCGGTGCCCTTCCATTTTGAGATAAAGACATACGCCTTATTTCCACGGCGCGTTGAAACGCCCCATGTGCCAGGCAACCATGGGCCACCACGGGTCTTGTAGACGGCTTCGCCATTAATCTTAAGCCAAGCACCCAGCTCGAGCATGCGCGCGGCACTCGCTGGATCGATACTGCCGTCTCCACGTGGTCCAACACCAAGCAACATACCGCCATCGCGACCAATACATTGAATCAACCAATTGACGATGTCAGCCAGCGGTACGGGATTCATTGGAGGAACCCATGACCACTTGTTATTTACACCGCAGAGACTGTAGCAGGAATCCCAGGCACGTTCAGTGTAATACTTTCCTAAATCAACCTCTCGAGCTTGGTAATCGTCGATAGCGTCAGGCGCATTAAAGAAACTACCTGTCCACGAACAGTTGGGCCCAGGGTCACCCGCGTAGCGCTGGTCAAGACGGTTACCGAGCAGTGTCTTCGGTTGAATCTTTCGAATAAACTTTTCCATATCTTTGGCGTACGCATGCGTCCAAGAAGCATCCCAATGGCCATCGAACCAGATGGAACCGACGGGTCCGTAGTTACTGAGTAACTCCTTCATCTGAGGCTTAAATACCTTATCAATATAGCCAGAGAGATCGGCTCCCTGCTTCGGACTATAGAGAGGATTCCACCAATCGAGCACCGAGTAATAGAGGCAAAAGCGCACATCACCCTTTCGACAGGCTTCCGATACTTCCTTAATATAGTCACGACCAAACGGCGACTTCATCACATTGTAATCATAGGTCTTGGTCGCAAACATTGCGAAACCATCGTGATGCTTGGGTACAAAGACTGCGTACTTAATACCACTCTCGCGAAAGAGCGTGATCCATTCATCGGCATTAAAAGCTTCGCCCTTAAAATCTTTATACAGAGCATCGTATTTCTCTGCGCCGATATTACCGTATACTGGGTTGGTCCGGCACCAAGAGATTTCCTTACCAATGGTGGCAGAAGGGTTCCAATGGATAAATACGCCGACTTTCTCATCACGAAGCCACTGCGCACGGGCATTGTACTCAGGCGAACCCTCTTTGCCCCCGTTAACTCCAGCGCTCAGTGTCACTGAATTAACCAAGGAGAGGAATGTAGCAAAAAACAGGGAGAGTAGGCGCATAAATGAGTAGGAGTTGGGATAGAATGAAGGGGTATTCACACTGAGAGTATTGCTAAATATCATATACACAAAACACAACCCAAACATTCCATTGTGGCTAATATAGTCTGAAGTACATTTTATACATAATAGATATTTAGCAACTATGCTGAACGCACTTATTCAATTTATCGGCGGCAAGATTGCCCAATACCGAGATCAACAAAAGTCGTTTGATTACGAATTGGCGATCGGGGCGATTTTTAAAGACGAGGGTAGTTAC
>DNHH01000061.1:9650-9963 GCA_003485955.1 Opitutia bacterium | reverse complement strand
TCATTTTTACCTCTATAACGACAATAGTTCCGACAACTACGAAGAAGTCTTAGCTCCATGGATTCAAAAAGGCTTGGTCACACTCATCCCCTGGGCAGAAAAATCTCAGGGGTCTGCTTACAAACACTGCATACGTCATTACCGTCAACAGGCGCGATGGATTGCCTTTATCGATCTCGATGAGTTTCTATTTAGCCCTAAAAACGATAGTGTCGTTGAAGTACTTAAAGACTATGAGGATGTTTCCGCAATTTTCGTCTACTGGGTACTGTTCGGTTCCTCAGGGCACCAAAGTCGCCCGACCGGATCTGTA
>DNHH01000061.1:7049-9427 GCA_003485955.1 Opitutia bacterium | reverse complement strand
CAAGCTGGCGCCCATGCCGATACTTTTGACCACGGAGAAACGGATAGACACTCAGGTAATTACGTCACTGGCTGGTCAAGAGACGGCAAAAGTATCGTCAACCCACGTCAATTACGTACTTACAGCTTCCATCTGCCAAAAAAGTTGTGGAACGGTAGAGCTGTCGACGAAAACCGTCGTCCCATCAAACAGCGCCAAAAAGACTGCGAACTAACCTATCACACGTTACGTATTAACCATTACTGGTCTAAATCGATTGACGAGCTAACAAGGAAAATTCTTAGGGGCAGCACAAGCGACAAACAAAGACCGACCGGGAAACTTGAACGCTACCTATCTCGTGATAGCATGCTGAATGGCACAACAGATAAAACTATACTGCCGCTCTGGGAGCGGATTAAGCAGCGCTCAAAGTAAACATCAATCGCGTTACTTAACCTTAACGGGAAGAATGACGATTGAACTGTGCGTAGTAATGCTACAGGCCACGATGAGGTGAGTGGGATTACCTTTTTCGTCACACAGCATATAGGGACGCTCCATCATGTCCGGCTTCCAGATAGTACCGTCATCTAAATGAACAACCTTAGGGGTTAACTCGAACTGTGCTGACTTTCCCCAATTCAGTCCATCCTCCGACGTAATCATACCGATAAATCCTCTGCTGTTTGTTGTCTCGTGGAATACCGCATAATAGCGTCCGCGCACTTGATCATACCATAAAGAGACATCTTCGGTATCCATGTAGTCGATGGCGGGCTTATCCGTAATGGTCCATGGACCTTGGGGCTTGGGTGACGTCGCCACCGCTTGATTGCGGATAAACTTTCTCTCACCTGGTTTATCACCTTTCACAATCATAAGGTAACTCCCGTCCGGACGGCGGCAGACTGCCGGGTTAACCGTAAGCCTTACAATCGTCCTGGCAGGCTCAACAATTGGATCAGGCGTAATCGACCATGGACCATCGAGCGACGTAGCGTTGGCAACAAATGTACGCTGGTTGGGACGAAGTTCTCCTGACCACTTTGGATGGGAGTAAGCTTTGCGGGCAATCTCTGTGCGCATCGATTCCGTAATATCCGTTCCCCATGTTTGGATAAAATATAGCCAGTAAGACCCTTCAAACTTTTCTATTTTGGGGTTATGAGCATCAAACCACTTTCCCCTACCCTCACTTGTAGCGGGAATGACTACCCCAATCGGTGTATAAGGTCCTTCGGGAGATGTTGCGACGGCACGGTCGATCTCCGAATGGGTTAACCAAGATGTCCAAGCTTTTGCTTTGGGCCACCGCGAGTGAAAGAGCTGATACCGACCCTTTTCGTCACGGATAATACTCGGGCACCATGTGTAATAGTCAGGATAACTAAAGACATACTGACCTGCTTTACCCTGCTCAAGCAGGGGACGTACCGATGATGGTAAAGGCTGAATTTCAATTCGTAGCGTGTCAGGACCTGCGACAGCACACGTCGTCAGAAATAATAACGCAAAAACTCGCAATGCGTTCAGCGACTTGGAAGATTCTCGAAGTCGATTTGCGGAGCGTCTCCCCAACCCGAAACATTGAGAAGCTTACCCGTATCACCTTTGGTGCGGTCGTAGCCACCCGTGCGAAGTTCAAACATGCCGTTCACGAGATTATGACTATAATCTCCACGGCCTAGCTCAGCGGTCGCTGTAGCCTTTGCGTTGAGAATCGGCGCCCATTTACCATCTGTGCCACACACCCATAGGTTGCGATAGCGACAGGCGCGTTGTTGATCGCCCCAGCGGCCTGACCAATCTTCAACAAACGAGTAGAGGCCGTCGAGACGCGCATCGGTATTTGGGCGACGGAAGCTGGCGAGGAATTTCCAGCCATTCAACCCAGGGCCACTCACGTAAGCTGAGAAGACGGCTGCTTTACCGTCCGGCTTTACACCAAGGAGGAACTTATAGGGCTCACGATCTTTCCACTGGAAGTCCATGTGACTATGCCCGCCCGAGCCCTCATGGTCGAAGGCACTAGCGACAACGCCCTCACCCTTGGTAACGAGTGTGACGACTTTATCCTTCAAGTCTTCGCTGACGACGGCACCCTTCTGATTGTTGCGAACATAGCCGTTGTCCCAAAGCGAGTAGATGAACCAGCGATCGTCAGGGCGAGTCCCGGAGCCACGCACCTGATAGCCGAAGTAGCCTTGTCCGAAGCCGAGTACGCAATGGTAAGTTGTGGGAGGGCCTGGTTCAGCTAGGGCTTCGGCGTAAGCCCATTGTGCACGCACTCCCTTGGGCTCTTCATAGTCAAAGTGCACCGACTGAGCATTGCCATTCGGCAAGGGCCAAAGCTGCGAAACGCTTCCGGAATCGAGAACAATCTCATCAATGCGTAC
>DNHH01000061.1:5642-7018 GCA_003485955.1 Opitutia bacterium | reverse complement strand
CCTGGTTCAGCTAGGGCTTCCGCGTAAGCCCATTGTGCACGCACACCCTTGGGCACGTCATAACCAAAGTGCACGGACTGGGCATTACCATTCGGCAAGGGCCAAAGCTGAGAAACGCTTCCTGAATCGAGAACAATCTCATCAATTCGCACATTACTGCCTTCAGCTTTCAAACGTAAAAACTGAGCGCCGGCAGNNACATTTGCTCCTTCCGCTTTCAGTCGTAAAAACTGAATGCCCGCAGGAAATTTGAGTGTCTTCGTCTTAACGGTTGTAACTGAAGGATTCAAATCAATCGAAACGGATCCTGCAGGCGTCGCTAGGGTTAACTTGCCCGCCCCAGAAGCACGCAGCTGCAGGGTAAACGCACGCTCTTGTCCATCAATGTCACTAACCATCGGGATACGCGCCTCTCCGCCTGACAGAAGTTGTATGCCCTTCCAGCTCGTATGGTCACCTTTTGCATCGTCGATATAGGTCGTGTGCAAAGGTAAGATTGCAGGTGAGACTATCGAAACAAGACCCGGAAGCTTAAGTCCACTCAACTCTACCTGAGCACGTCTAGATTCAGGTGCATTTACGGATAGACGTGAGAGGCCGGCAGGAACTTGCAGTCGACCCAACATGACTTCTTGCAACTCGCCCGTACCAACTGAACTTGCCTGAACAACGCGCCGACCGATGTTGGCTTTAAGATTAAATTTGGCACCTTTGGTCGCCTTGAGAACCGCAATCACTTCTGTATCTCCGGCATCTTCAGTGCTCAAAGGAATATCAACGCCGTTATCACCATTAAAACGTGCGATCCTCACCCCATCGGCAGTGGCAAAGTTTGCGCCAAACCGCACAGGTGTGGCATTGTCGACTGTAAGGTTAGCGGCTGAAGCCGAAATAAATACAAGCGCTAGAATGAGGGGACGCATGGTGTGTATTCCAAGACCACATGTTTCTTAAAATGTTCCCTAAAGTCGTAAGATTGACGAACCCACAGGCCTTGCTAACGATACCGCAGATGTATCGTATACTTACTTTACTTTCAATTTGCCTAGTTTTTGTGACACCCCGAGCAGAGGAGCCTCGCGTGGTCATTCTCGGCGACAGTATCACTTATGATGGCCGTTGGGTTGCCCGGGTTGAGTCAGCACTCCGCTCAACAAGTACCTACACCAACGCAACGATTCTCAATTTAGGATTACCCAGTGAGACTGCCAGTGGACTATCAGAGCCTGGTCATGCGGGAGGAACGTTCCCACGACCCTGCATCCACGACCGCCTTGGGGCTGTACTGACTCAAACCAAACCCACCCTCGTCATTGCATGCTACGGCATGAACGATGGGATATACCAGCCATTCGATCCAGAGATTTTATCAGCGT
>DNHH01000061.1:4924-5492 GCA_003485955.1 Opitutia bacterium | reverse complement strand
TGATATACCAGCCATTCGACCCAGAGATTTTATCAGCGTACAAAAGGGGCATGGAGAAACTTGTTTCGATTATTCAAGCAAAAGGCGCTCGCTGTATCATCCTTACACCTCCACTGCACGCTCCCGATAAAGCTAAAACGAGTCCTCAAGATTATGATAACGTACTCGAGACTTTTTCCGGATGGTTGAACTCCAAAACCGCCATGGGCTGGGAAGTGATTGATATCCGTCCCGGCCTGCGCGACGCCATTCAGTTAGCCCGTAAACAGAATAAAAACTTTCAGTACTCTACCGATCAAGTTCATCCTGGAGACACTGGACATCGTATGATTGCTGAGGCAGCACTTCCAGAACTTTGGAAACTTCTGAAACTTATGGATAAGCCAAATGCGGGATCCGATGCTCGTATTCAACACTACCAAAAGGCACAGATATTTTTACGTGATGCTTGGCTAACGCAAACGGGTCACAAACGGCCCGGCTTGCCGAAGGGCATCGCAATGAAAGAAGCTGAGATAAAGGCGGCCGGATTGAGGGTTGAGGCTGCGAAATTGAAGTAAAACCATCA
>DNHH01000061.1:0-4744 GCA_003485955.1 Opitutia bacterium | reverse complement strand
GCGAAATTGAAGTAAAACCATCAGGGTTAGTATTGCTTCGGTGCTTCAGGTTGATGATTCTAAAAGGGTTGAATTCGCCTAGCCAAAAGAAGGGGTTTAGCCTCGTACTTTCTTTAACCATCATGGCTTTGTTGGTCTTGGTGGTTTTGAGTGTGGCAGGTTTCCTCAACATCGAGTCACGGCTGGCTTACAGCCAACAATTGCTGACCCAGGGACGCCTTTCGGCCGTCGCTTCTATGCGACTTGCCCTAGGACATCTTCAACAAGAAGCCGGACCAGATCGACGCGTCACGGCGCGCGCAGATATCACGGCCGACGCCACACAAGCCAATTGGACTTGGGCCACAATTCGTAACCCAATGTGGACCGGGGTATGGCGCAGCGATGTTCCCGAACAACCCCCCGCATGGCTTATCAGCGGAAGACATGATACTGCTGCGGGGATTCAGTCTGTCTCGCTCTACGGCAAAACGGATTATGACGCCAATCAATGGATTCCATGGCAGTCCGATTATTCTACAACGACCGCCACGCTCATTCCATTGGTCGGCGATGCGACAGCCACAGCCGCCGAATTAGCAACGGCAACTGATCCAGGTAGACCCGATGGACGCGTTGCCCTCCCTCTCGTAACTTCGCCAGATGTCGGAAGTCTAACAACCCGCGGCACAGGCTTTAGTTATGCTTACTGGATTGGTGACGAAGGCATCAAGGCCCGGGCCAACCTTAACGACGCACGACTTGCGAAAAGTATTCCCGCAAACCTACCTCCACTGCGCGGGACAGGACGTAATGGCATGGAGTTGCTTGCCGGATTTGAAGCAATGACTCCTGGGATAAACTTTACACGTCTGTCGGGTAATTATGAGCTACCGCTGCTAACCGGTGCAACCGGCTTTAATAATACGCCCGTCTCACCTGTACCCGCAACCTCAGCTCCGAATAAACGTTGCCAGCCAGATGTGACTTTCTGGTCGACGGGATTAATCACCGACAGTTTTTGGGGCGGAGTACGCGTGGATCTGTCGACAGCATTTGAACAAGACGATAGCGCTTTCCATGCAGGTGAATTTGGCGAAGGCGATGGACGCAACACTCTTCTCTTCTGGCAAATGGATCGGACAACGAAGGCGCTTCCGCCTATCATGACGATACTCGATGCCGGCACAAAAATTTGGCAACCGATGTGGTGGTGCGATCCAACGGGCGTGACGGGCATTGCGAACAGCACACCAACGCGCTACGACATCGCACCCATTTACACCTTTAACTGGGATGATCCAGATAGTTCGCCGACTCGAGGAGGTGGTCCACAGATCCGTGGCCCCACCTGGATGATTATCCGCGACTATCACCGTCTCTATCGTCAGATGAGTTGGAGTGGAATAGCTCCGACGATTCGAGCACGCACCGTTTTTCCAAACGTTATCTCCAACGAGAAGATGCAGGCCGGAACAGGCGGCACCTACCACTACTCACACATTTTTAACCGGATGGATAATGGAAATTTCGCATCCCTAACAGGCGACCCATTTGCAACAGACATCTCATCCGGACCTTTTGGCTATAGCACTTACGACTCATCTACCGCAGCGAGAGCGCACGACTCGCTTCCCGCAGGCACGCCTTGCATTCGCCCCGTCAAAGTTGCCAGCACCCCTTATATCGCCCGTCAGATGGTTGTCTTTGGTTTGCAACAAGCTCCTGGCACACGTTACCCGCTTCGTATCACTCTCTCACCGATTACCGTTCTTCATAACCCTTACAATGTAGCACTCAAACTGAAGCGTGAAAATCCTGCAGATAATGCTGCGATGCGCCTCTCGTTCCGTAGTTGGAATTCATGGGTTATCGACATGAGCGCACCGTCCGTAGGATCGTGGGCAAAAACACTCGAAGAACTAACCCGCGCACTCGATGCCAGCGCCTACAGTGGCGAAAATATGCGCACATATATTCCCGAGGTTACCCTGCAACCAGGAGAGTTTCGTGTATTCTCAGCCGCAGCGAGTGCACCTGTTCCCTTCACGCGTATTGCTACAACAGGTAACAGCTACGACTTTAATGGTGGCTTCTGGGTTCCATGTCTAAAACCCGATGGTAGCACTTTCGCACCGACAGCAGGTGATAACTTTAGTTTCGGATTCCGAACCTCGGGACCACTATACGTCCGACATCTGATGAGTTGCTGGCCAGGCGACTCGATTATGGAATCTGCCATCGGTAGCGACTCGATGTACAATAAGTGCAGCGAACACACAGAGCTCTTTGATAGTCAGATGAGTGGTGCGCGCAACGGCACTGCCAGTGCAAAGACGTATGGCTCACTTGCAAACGTCCCATCCGTCGGATCACCACCGAGCATCTTTGCAGTGGTCGACTACTCTGTCCGCTGGCCTAAAGACAGCCTACCTTACCCGATTTTCACACACTCCAACCCACTCGCACTCATGACCCGTGGGGATGCCACAGGTTGGTCGCCCGGAGGAGCCGACAAGACCGGTGCCAATATGGGAACCGGGTACGCCACAACCTCCCCTAGTTACCGTTTAACCGTACGCTCAGCGAATACATGGCCAGAAGCATTTGAACCTGGGGATGGGTCTGCTCAAATGGCCCTCGGCGGTGCATCGAATTCATCCGGTCTCGGCGGCAGAACCAAAGCGGTCTTCAGCGAACTGCCCATGATGCCGCCGACATCGCTGGCGCAGTACGCGCATGCGAACTTCGGCATGCGCGACCAGGATCCGCTCTATTGTATCGGGAGTAGCTTCGCATCCCCTAACCTTCCTCTCGATAAAGTTGTACATTACCGTCCAAATCAAAACTGGACGGATGTGGATCGCCCCTACCTTGCGAATCTCGCAATCTGGGACCGCTATTTCTTGTCGTCAATTTCACCCGAGCCAACACCTCCATCCGCACCTGACTCAGTGGTAACGGTTGATACTTTTGGCGGAGCCGCACCACCCTGGTCAGGTAATGCTTCACCGCGTACACTGGTTAAAGTCATTGATGACTTTGTGGATGGCACGACCCCTTTACTCAACCCACGCATACGCATTTGGGAGGGTCGCAATCGTACCATACTTTCAACAACCACACCTACCCGCAAAGATGTCGCCGTTAAACTTAGCGACTACAAGCAAGCAGCCGCTCAACTCGTGATCGACGGCGCCTTTAACATCAACTCCACCTCTGTTGATGCCTGGGCAGCTGTCCTTGGCGGCACTAAACGTCTAGCCAACGGCGGTGATACTGCGACTACCCCTGCAGCAACACGCAACGCACGCTTCCCACGAGCAACCCGTACTGACGCAGCAGCACTCAGCGACCCACGGGCAGCATGGACCGCGGACAAATCATGGACAGGCTTCGCCTCGCTCGATGACGCTCAACTGCGACTCCTCGCACGGGCAATCGTCGACGAAATTCGTTACCGTACCCAATTCTACGTACGCACTCCCGTTGACCGTCAACTCAAGAAAGGTGGTACCACCAACTTCCCTGAACGTAAATTCCGCGGAGCTACAACTGGAACAACTGCCTTCGTCCCCACCCCATTCCTCGGTCTTGCCCAATTCGTGAATCGCTTCCTCGACCTCACCTCAACGTCCAACGCTGTCGCTAAAGCAGGCTGCCTGCAATCTGCCATCGCGCGCGCTGAAGCCGACGGAGGTGAAATCACGAATCGCGCAACACCTATACCGACCTTTGGTACCAACCAACTCGCATCGGGCACAGGTGCAGTCGGCCAGCAATCATGGACGGATCCACTAAATGGTGCAGGTATCGAAATGGTAGATGCTGGCACCCGCTCAGCAGGAGTGACCTCAAAGTCACCCTCCAATCAGTCACACGTCGCCCTCTTCGCGCCTGGCTCAGTGCTCCAACAAGACATCCTTGCTGCCATTGGCCCACACATCACGGCGCGTTCAGACACTTTTGTCATTCGTGCTTATGGTGAAGTACGTGCGCCCGGTGGATCTGATATGTCCCGTGGCCGAGCTTGGATCGAGGCAGTTGTTCAACGTACACCCGACTTCTGCAATACCGCTGATTCCGCGGAAGCTACTACCCTGACAAAAGCTACAAACAAATCACTTGGCCGTCGTTTCCGCATTGTTTCTGTACGCTGGCTCGGACCGAACGAAATCTAATGTTTAAAAGACTATTTATACTGTGCCTGCCCTTTCTCGCCTTTGCGGCCGACGAGCCCAAAGTGCCCAATGTTCATGTAAAGTTCCGCGCACTCGCATTTGTCGCACCCATTCCCGATGCCGCGTATCAAACGGGCCCTAAAGAGAAAGACCGCGTACCACTTTTAATTACCAGCGACTTCTTTACCCTCGAACAAGACTACCGCGGTCCCGCTGAAATCAGCTTTATATACCTGAATAAAGATGGGACAACAAAACCCTTGGCTAACACAGTACTCGTAGACGGATCTCAAGTTATTTTGCTATTTATTCCAGACAACAAAGGCGGGATACGCATCACCTCACTCCAAGACTCGCCGACGCTATTCCCATGGGGAACTCTTCGCTTTATCAACCTAACCGGGGGTCGCGCAAAAATTCGTTACGGGGAAAACGAATACCCTGTGCCCATCAATGGCGAGAAAATCATCCGCCCGCCATCCTCGCATAAAACGTACGCGAACGGAGAAATCTTAACCGAGCGAGAAGATGGTTATAGTGTTGGCTACCGAATTCGCACCTTTCAGGAAGACGAACTTCGAGCG
>DNHH01000063.1:6748-10918 GCA_003485955.1 Opitutia bacterium | reverse complement strand
GCTGGATGGCTGGATGGCTGGATAGCTGGTTAGCGAGATAGCTGGTTAGCTGGCTTGCTGTTTCGTCCTTCCGTGGAATGAGATCTCAATCGCTTCGGGGCGGAAGCCTTCGGGCAGGATGCTGTTAAGTTGAATGAGAACTTCGTTCGGCAGATCGATATCGTAGACGCGACCGGTTTCTTGATCTTTGAAGTGAGCGTGTGGACGAAGGTTAGGGCAGTAGCGCGTGGGTTCGCGTTCGTAGTTCACTTGTTTTACCAGGCCCGACTCCACAAATGATTCGAGACAGTTGTAAACGGTGGCTAGAGAGATGCCGCGCGAGAGTGTGCGTGAACGTTGCCAAACTTCTTCGACGGTTGGGTGATCGCGGCGGGCGAGTAAGACGGACAAAACATGCTCGCGTTGACGGGTGGGTTTAAGGCCTGCCTGTTTCAGGGAGCCCTTGAGACGTTCAAGATCGGTGGTGTTGAGACGCATTTGCAATAAGCATAAGAATTGGAATCATTCTAAATATCAAGCCTAGGCTGCAAGTACCCTAGAATAAGCCCGCTGGAGGCCTAATTTAAGGTCGGATCGAAGCCAGGCGTCTGGGGTCCAAGCGACAGTTCAACCTCCAACTTAGTCAAAGCGTCTTGGACGTGGCGCAGTCTGAGAAGGGGATTGGTCAGTCCTAAAAGTTTACGACGTAAGCTCGTGTCTTGAATGAGATGTCCAGCGGCAGCGTCGGCAAAACGTCCGGGATGCGAAGCGGCGAGTTGTTGGAGGCGCGGAAGTAATGTCGCTGCTTCATCTTCGCCGATGGCTTTCGTGAGTAAGCGCTCCATGGTTGCGGTTGTGCGAGCGAGTGCGATGTGTGCATCAGGACCGGCATCGCCATCGGGAATCATTTCGGCGCGGAGCGTTGGGTAAGGACGAAGTTTGGAAAGGCCTTCGACTTTGAGACGGACTTCGCCTTCGAGTAGTACGAGGTGGCGACCACCATCTAAACTTTCGTGCGAGATAACATGTCCAAGTGTTGCCCAAGGTCCGACACCCTGTTTGCCGTCCGCTGTTAAGATAGATTCGGCGACAGCGAAGCGGCGATCGGTGGCGAGTGCTGCTTCCACCATTTTTCGATAACGAGGTTCGAAAAGGTGTAGGGGTAGAAGTTGAAAGGGGAGCAAGGAGCACCCATCGAGCAGGATGACAGGAAAATCTTCGGCGGCCATCCCTCTAAACTAATCAACGTTTTCGGGAAAGCAAACCGACCGTCACTTCGCTTGCTGCCAGCAATCCAGAAAGAGTAACTTGGGGTCGGGACTCGGCGTCTCGGCTACATAGATAGCGAGGCGCAGGGCGGCGAGGTGGGTGGTGTTTGCCTCCGGGTTACGTTTTTTGATTTCTGCGAGAAGTGATTCGGCGGAACGGCCGGAGAGTTGGTCGAGGTGGCCATAGCCCGCGTCGAGCAGGTCGCGGGCGACGTCGACTGGTAGGCGTGGTACCCGCATGAAGCTACTGGTGACAGCTTCAAGCCTGCGTTTGGCAGCCTTTTCGCGATCCGCCTCGCTCACAGTCGAGCCAAGATGGCCGCACCCATCGCTTTGCAGCCGACAGCTGTTTTGCCGGAAGCGATGTCGGCCGTGCGAATGCCGTCGGCGATGGTACGGTCGACAGCGTTTTCAATCTGCTTGGCTTCAGCTTCGAGGCCGAAGGAGTGACGTAGCATGAGGGCGACGGAAAGAATCTGGGCGCATGGATTCGCTTTATCTTGTCCAGCAATGTCAGGTGCAGTGCCACCGGAGGGCTCGTAAAGTCCGAAGGGTTTATTGTAGCGATTGTGGCCGACGCCTAAAGAGGCTGAAGCCATCATACCGAGAGATCCGCAGACAACAGCCATCTCATCGGAGAGAATATCGCCGAACATATTTTCGGTGAGAACGACGTCGAACTGTCCAGGCCGTAAGATCAGCTGCATCGCAGCGTTGTCGATGTAGAGGAAGGCGAGGGTGATGTCGGGAGCGGTTGCGGCGATGCGTGCGGCGACAACTTTGCGCCAGAGTACGGAGGTTTCTAAGACGTTGGCTTTGTCGACGAGTGTGATGTGTTTGCGACGTGCGCGGGCAGTGGCGACAGCCACATCGGTGATACGTTCAATTTCTGATTGGCGATAGACCATGGTGTCGATGGCTTCGATATCACCACCGGCAATTTCTTTGGTCGATTTTGCGCCGAAGTAGAGGCCACCGGTGAGTTCACGGATGCAAACCATGTCGATGCCGCTGGCGATGCGGTCGGCACGGAGGGGGGAGGTGTCGAGGAGGGCTTTCGGGAGAAGCCCTGGGCGGACGTTGGCAAAGAGTCGGAAGTGACTGCGCAGTGGTAAGAGGGAGGCGCGTTCGGGTTGTTCTTTGGGTGGGAGCTTTTCCCATTTCGGTCCGCCAACAGATCCAAAGAGGATGGCATCGGCTGCTTGGCAGGCTGCCAAAGTGCTGTCGGGTAGTGCTTTACCATGGGTATCGATCCCTGCGCCGCCTACGGGATGGGTGGAGTGTTCGAGGGTGTGGCCGCCTTTTTTGAGCACAGCTTCGAGGACGGGTAGGGCGGCCGACATGACTTCAGGCCCGATATAGTCACCCGGTAAAACAGCGATTTTCAGATGCATACAGTAAAAGGAGGGGTGATAGGTAAGGCAGGAAGGGCCTAGGGCTAAAGGCAAAAGAAGGAGATATTTCGGCTAACTTCCTGCAATTGTCCCTCTTTCGTCATCATTCTGTAACATAGGCATGCGATGATGCCCGTGCACTCCAACCATGAACACCCTATTCAAGTCCCTCGCACTCGCGTCCTTTACGGCCGCTCCGCTTATGGCGCAGCAAGCTCCCCAAGGAGCTCCTGCAGCTGCAACGTCGCCAGTCCTCGACCCCAAGCTTCCCGCTTACGCTGTTACTTCAGGCGTCTCGGGTAACTTGAATTCCGTCGGTTCAGATACGCTGAACAACTTGATGACTTTCTGGAGCGAAGGTTTCAAAACGTTTTACCCTAACGTGAATGTGCAAGTGGAAGGTAAAGGATCGAGCACTGCTCCGCCCGCACTCTCGACCGGATCGTCCCAGCTTGGTCCGATGAGCCGTGAAATGAAGCCGTCCGAAATCGCTGCCTTTGAAGGTCGCTACGGCTACAAGCCTTCCAAGATTGCCGTCGCTGTGGACGCACTCGCGGTCTTCGTGCACAAAGACAATCCCGTCGCAGGTCTTTCCTTGGAACAAGTCGACGCGATTTTCTCTTCGACCTATAAGCGCGGTGGACAAGATGCTTCGACTTGGGGTCAAGCTGGCCTAAAGGGCGAGTGGTCCGGTAAGTCGATTTCGCTCTTCGGTCGTAATTCAGCTTCGGGCACCTACGGCTTCTTCAAGGAAAGCGCTTTGGCGAAAGGTGACTTCAAGTCATCCGTCAAAGAGCAGCCTGGTTCGTCCTCGGTCGTCCAAGGTATCGCTTCCGATCTCTCGGCTATCGGTTACTCGGGTATCGGCTACCGCACCTCCGGTGTACGTCCTTTACCTCTCTCCGAGAAAAATGGCCAAGCTTTCGTTGAGCCTTCACAGGCTAATTGCGAAAATGGCAGCTACCCTCTCGCTCGCTTCCTCTACGTCTACGTTAACAAGTCCCCTAACAAGGATATGGATAAGTTGACGCAGGAGTTCATCACCTTCGTGCTCTCGAAACAAGGTCAAGAGATCACGATTAAGGATGGCTACTACCCACTCCCAGCTTCGGTTGCGGACGAAGGTCGTAGTGCGCTTAAGTACTACTCAGCCGAGTAAGCTTTGTCGCTCGACCCTCATCGTAATTCCTCGCCACGCCCTTCGGGGTCGGCCTAAAGAAGGAAAAGCGATGACGGGTTAGCGACTCCAGCGGGCTTACGCCCGCTGTCCCTTTTAATAAAAACCGACACTTAAAAGACACACAGTGGACACTTCTGACACATCCGCACCGACTCAACGGTTTGCTGTAAGCGCACGGACGCTTTCGGCCGATCGCTGGATGGGACGTCTCATCCACGTCGGCGGAATTTCTGTCATCCTCGCAGTGCTCGGTATGTTGGTATTCTTAGTGGCGGTTGTCTTGCCGCTTTTCTCGGCAGCGAAAGTTAACCCATTGCCGCCGGTACATTTGGCGGCACCTGTAGGTTCA
>DNHH01000063.1:4266-6482 GCA_003485955.1 Opitutia bacterium | reverse complement strand
CGAAGACATGGAAGGCGGATCTCGGTGGACGTAAGGTAACGGCATCCCGTCGCGATGACCGCGCGGGTATCATTACTCTGGGATTGTCGGATGGCTCCGTCGCCGAAGTACGTCTGGGCTATCGCACAAAATTTGATAGCGCGAATAAGCGTACGGTCGAAGCTGATCCAACATTACTCGGCATACAGGCTGTCGGCAAAGCTTCCCCGGTCGAATCTGTCTGGGTGGTACGTGCCCCGGGTTCACGTCTCTATATGGTGCGGCAGACCGAAGCTGGTGTCGCTCGACTCATTGGCGTACGCGTGACTGAGCGTAAAGGTTTAGGCGGTAAGGTGCGCAATACACCCGGCGAGCCCTTTACCCTAGGCAGTGGTGATCTTGCGATTGATAGCGAGTTGGTTGCCAATACGGCCGACATGGTTTTGGCGATTTCCAAGACGAGTGAAGTTGTCGTCTTTTCAGATGCCGGTGATGGTTTTAAGAAAATACAATCATTTCGTCCTCTCGTAGATTTGCCCGGTGCGAAAATTACGAGCGCAGGTTTAATCTCTGGCGACGTCACTGCCGTCTTTGGATCCAATCAAGGCACGGAACATGTTTGGTCGCTCTACCCACAGAAGCAGCCCGATGGGCGCATGCTCCGTCGATGGGGCCACATTCGAGACGGAGAACCTTTAGCCGGTGCTGCGCTTGGATTTGCCGCAGCCACTGTAAATAAATCTTACCTGCTTGTTACGGATAAGAGTTTGGAGTTGCGACACCTCACCACAGGTTCGCAGCGCTGGGAAGGACCAGCCGTCAACGGCTTCCGACAGGCATTCTTATCGCGCAACCACGACATGCTGTCGGTGGTTGATGGTCAGGGAGATTTACAACGCTGGTCGCTCGTTGACCATCACCCTGAGGCGGGTTGGGAAGCGTTCTTTGGTAAAGTGTGGTACGAAGGTGCCACAGGTCCGGAATATGTTTGGCAGTCGAGTTCGGGTAATGATGAGTTCGAGCCGAAGTTCTCCCTGGTGCCATTGATCTACGGAACCTTTAAGGGTACATTGTTCGCGATGCTCTTTGCTCTGCCGATTGCTTTGCTCTCGGCGATTTACGTTTCGCAGTTTTTGAAGCCGAATGTGAAGAATGTGATTAAGCCCATGATGGAAATTATGGCATCCCTCCCTTCGGTGGTGTTGGGCTTTATTGGCGGACTCTGGTTGGCACCCTTGGTCGATGTACATTTAGTCGGTTTGATAACGTGCGCATTGGCTTTACCGATTGCAGGACTGTTGTTTGGCGCGGGTTGGGCACGCTTCCCGCTTTCCGTGCGTCGGCACATTCCGCCCGGACGCGAGTTTCTCGCCTTGATTCCCGTTTTAGTTTTGGCGGGTTGGTTCGCATGGACTTCGGCTCCTGCCATCGAAGCGGCACTCTTTACCGTCGCAGATCCTGGCACAGGTTTGCCCGTAGCTGATTTCCGCGAGTGGTGGCGTCAGGCAACAGGTTCAAGCTACGACGCTCGTAATTCTGTAGTCGTCGGATTTGTGATGGGCTTTGCGGTTATTCCAGTGATTTTCACGATTGCGGAAGATGCGCTCTCGAATGTGCCAACTTCACTGGTCTCGGGCTCGCTCGCCCTGGGTGCAAGTCGCTGGCAGACGGTCTGGCGCGTGATCATGCCAACAGCTTTGGCGGGCGTATTCTCTGCGGTGATGATTGGGTTTGGACGTGCGGTTGGCGAAACCATGATTGTGGTGATGGCGACCGGTAATACGCCTGTCATGGAGATGAATCCATTTAACGGCATGCGGACGCTCTCGGCCAATATTGCGGTCGAGCTGCCCGAAGCTCCTCTCGGCCACACCCATTACCGTGCACTCTTCTTGGGAGCCTGTTGTTTATTCTTGCTGACGTTTATCCTCAACACGGCTGCCGAATTACTCCGCCAGCGCTTACGTGAACGTTACAAAGTTGTCTAATCATGAACGCACCCGCCCCTCAGCATCCAAATACCAGCGCGCCTTCGGGTGAGGCCTTTGTCTGGTTTACGGGCGTCGGTTTGCTCTTTGGCTTAGGCATGGTGGTGATGCTGGTCGGTGTGATCGTCACCCAAGGTCTGGCCGTATTTGGTTCACCAGAAGTCGTCCGCGTCGAATTGAAGGACGGACGCGTCTTGCTCGGCCCGCTGGCACAAAATCGCCTGAAGCCAGGTACGCCGCCGGCAGAGG
>DNHH01000063.1:3797-4077 GCA_003485955.1 Opitutia bacterium | reverse complement strand
CAGAGGGTAAAATGGAACGACAATACCAAGTCGGTCTCCGTGAAGTGAACGGCCAATCTTACCAGTGGGTTGATGAAAGTATTATTAAATCCGAGAGCACGCCGCCATCCGTGATGGCTCTCGAGCGAATGGAAAATGGTGCTGCCTTTGTGCTACCGCAGGAGCTGAAGATGTCCAATGGCCAAAAAATTACAGCCACTGATCCTTTGTTTGTGCAAACATTGCAGCGCGAAGTTTCAGCTGCAGCCGAATTGCGCGAAAAGATTATATCCATTGAACG
>DNHH01000063.1:3348-3602 GCA_003485955.1 Opitutia bacterium | reverse complement strand
GCTCAAATTGGTGAGGTGAATAGCGACATGCAGTCTGCGAAAATCGCCCTGCGAAAAGCCGAAGACCGCAAAGGTGATGTCGTCGCAGCCAAGGCGGAGCTTGATGCACTCGAAAAGTCTTACCAAGCCCTGGCAGCTGAAGCCCGTCAGCTGCGCGCGACGGATGCAGGAGGGGTGCTCAGTGCGAAGGATGGAGCTGGCCGTGCCATTGAGATACCGGTGAGTGCAGTCGTTCGATTCTGGCAGCCCAATGT
>DNHH01000063.1:2930-3154 GCA_003485955.1 Opitutia bacterium | reverse complement strand
ATGTCGTGGTGGGATAAGCTCACCTTAGCACTTTCGCGTGGGTGGGATTTCGTTTCGACCGATCCACGCGAAGCCAATACCGAAGGCGGATTACTGCCGGCACTTTTTGGTACCTTTGTGATGACAGTTTTCATGAGCGCGATGGTCACACCATTTGGCGTGATTGCCGCGATTTATCTTCGTGAATACGCTAAGCAAGGAACGGTGCTTCGCTTGGTGCGTAT
>DNHH01000063.1:2532-2663 GCA_003485955.1 Opitutia bacterium | reverse complement strand
ATCGACCAAATCTTCTTTGCCGACCAACTGCGTTATAACAACAACACGCCGGTCTTTGGTACCGGTGGTTTGCTCTGGGCTTCGCTTACGCTAGCGCTGATGACCTTGCCGGTGGTGATTGTGGCAACGGA
>DNHH01000063.1:1714-2382 GCA_003485955.1 Opitutia bacterium | reverse complement strand
TGCTGGCGGTGCCGGTGGTGATTGTGGCAACGGAAGAAGCCCTTGTCGCTGTCCCGCGTGGCGCCCGTGAGGCTTCGTTGGCTTGCGGAGCTTCCAAATGGCAGACGATTCGCAATGTCGTCCTTCCGGCGTCTGCACCGGGTATTCTGACAGGTGTGATCCTTGCGATGGCCCGTGGGGCAGGGGAAGTTGCCCCATTGATGATTGTGGGCGTGGTTAAACTTGCGCCGACGTTACCCCTCGATGGCACATTCCCATTCCTGCATGCTGATCGGAAATTCATGCACCTAGGTTTCCATATTTACGACTTAGGTTTCCAGTCGCCGGATTCGGATGCGGCTAAGCCGATGGTCTTTGCCTCAACGCTTTTGCTCCTCGCGCTCGTGGTTTTCTTAAACCTGGGTGCGATTACCATCCGCAATCGTCTTCGTGAACGCTACAAAACCGCTACCTTCTAACATTGTCACACCCATGACTGTCACACCCTCACGCATTCAGGTAAAGTCGTCCACGCCCAGTGACGGACGTACCGACTATATCCACATCAAGGATTACGGCTTCTGGTATAGTGATAAAAAAGCCCTCGATGCCATCACGCTGACAATCCCAGAGCGACAGGTGACTGCGTTCATCGGACCATCGGGTTGCGGTAAGTCGACCTTGTTGCG
>DNHH01000063.1:1215-1417 GCA_003485955.1 Opitutia bacterium | reverse complement strand
GCATGGTCTTCCAGAAGTCGAACCCCTTCCCGAAGTCCATTTATGAAAATGTTGTCTACTCGCTTCGCATTGCGGGTGTGAGTGACCGCAGTGTCTTGGACGAAGTTTGCGAGGCCTCGCTTCGTCGTGCCGCTCTCTGGACTGAAGTGAAAGATCGCCTGCAAGACAGTGCCCTTGGGCTCTCGGGTGGTCAAATGCAGCG
>DNHH01000063.1:758-891 GCA_003485955.1 Opitutia bacterium | reverse complement strand
ACTCACTCGATGCAACAAGCTGCCCGCGTTTCCGATCGTACGGCATTTTTCTATCTCGGAAAATTGATTGAGACGGATTTAACTGAAAAAATCTTTATGAATCCTGCCCAGGCCCAGACCGAGGCTTACATCT
>DNHH01000063.1:0-708 GCA_003485955.1 Opitutia bacterium | reverse complement strand
TCCACGAAGAACTCCGCCAGCTCCGCGACGACCTTGTCCTTATGGGCGAACGCACCCTCGATATGACCCGTCTCTCACTCCGCTGCCCTTGAGGAAGGCGATAATGGCCTCGCCCTCCAGGTCCGCGGGATGGATGACGGCGTCGATGACCTTGAAAAACGCGTCGACCGCGAAATCATGCGTTACCTGACGCTCTTCGGACCGATGGGTGGCGACGTCCGTTTGCTTTTGGCAGCACGTGATATCGGGCACGACCTCGAGCGCGTTGCGGACGAGGCTTCTGTGGTTGCCCGCCGTGTGTTGACGATTTCAGATCGTGGTCCGTTGAAGGACTTGTTGCATGTTCCTGTTGAGGGACGTTTGGCGACCGCGGCGCTGCGCAATGCGATGGATGCCTTTATTGAGGGCGACATCGTAAAGGCGCGTTCGGTGCTCGATGGCGACGCCGAAATCGATCGATTAAATCGCGAAAACTATATCGCGCTGTTTGGTAAGGCAGGCGATGCCGCCAAAGTCTCGGCGTCCCACGTCGAACTCATCTTCATCTCCAAGGCTTACGAACGTATCGGCGACCACGCCAAAAATATCGCCGAGCAAGTCATCTTCTTGCTCAGTGGTGAAGACGTCCGCCACGCCCGCTAACGTTCGTCTTTAGCCTTAGTCTTTCAGCTTTAGTCTCTCACGCCTTAGTCTCCCTTCGGTCCTTCG
>DNHH01000026.1 GCA_003485955.1 Opitutia bacterium | reverse complement strand
AAAAGCCCAAATAGTCTTAATTACCGACCCAATACCGCATTCAAAAGGGGCTCACGCCATTGCTTTTCTAAAGGACTCCAAAGACCAAAGCCGGCGCAGTACTCCCAATAAGCTGCAGGTATTCCATTTTTGCGCGCGGTCGTGGCCATAAAGGCCGTCCAGCGCACACGTGCGTCGGCG
Organism: Opitutia bacterium; assembly: GCA_003485955.1. Classification (GTDB taxonomy): domain Bacteria; phylum Verrucomicrobiota; class Verrucomicrobiia; order Opitutales; family UBA953; genus UBA8828. The sequence goes on along the minus strand of DNHH01000026.1, from coordinate 7,580 downwards.
TCTGCGTATTTTCCATACGATCCGTATTCACCTAAAAAAACAGGACGTTGGGTTTGCTTCGACCATTCGACCGCCAACGAGAAAACCTTAATAATCTCTGCCTGCTCAGCGGGTGCTCCGACCCACTTAGTGCCGATCCATGGACTGGACCCACTCACCCAGTCCGCACCTTGGTGCGTAAACTGGAAAGGAGCATAACAATGGAAATGTCCAATGATATGCCGGTCTCCGTCGGGTAACTGTAATTCCTTGAGAGTCGAAGATTGATTCCACTGTACGCCACCAATGTGGACAGCACGTTGCGGATTCGTTTTACGAATTTCTGCCAAAGCTAAGGCCCACGTAGCATTCCACTCGGACGCGGTTAGCTTCCCGTGTGGTTCGTTGTATATTTCAAAATGTAAGGCATCTGGGTATGCTTGATATTTCTCAGCAATTTGCCGCCAGATGCCCGCCAGACGTTCGCGGTGTGCACCAGGGTTAGCATCAAGCTCGTCATAATGGTGTACGTTCATGACGACTGCTAAACCCTTAGCCAGAGCAGTTCGCACGACATGGTTTACCCTTTCGGAAAATACTGGATCAATCTGATAAGGCGGCGATTGACTCGCATGGGCCGACCAACGGACAGGAATACGTATCGAGTCGAAGCCAGCCTGTTTTATCCGACTAAGATCCTCATCCGCAATCTTCCAACCCCACTCCCCTTCAGTCGGAGCTTCTAAAGCATTTCCTAAGTTCACGCAGCGTCCGAGACGTCGTTGTTGTTCAAAAGCATCCGCAGCGTGCAAATTCGTGACGAAAAGCAGGGTTAAGACAATTAGGATTCTCGACATAAAACTGGACTATAACCCAAGACTCAAAGAGGAACGATAATCCTCACCACACGACTTTAGTCTAAAGCTTAGACTTTCTTTTCGGGAACAGGTGCAACGGGGGCAGGAACACGCAGACGACGTTCGCTGATCTCTGAGTGCACTTTCGCAATAAAGTCTGCCAGGGGCATATTGCCCTCCATACCTTTATCTGCACGTGAGCGTACTGAGACCACGCCCGCTTCAATTTCTTTGGCACCGAGTACTAGCATGTGAGGAATTTTTTCGAGCTCAGCGCGACGGATTTTAGCACCAAGCTTGTCGCTGACTTCATCCAGGGAAGCGCGGATGCCAACTGCCTTGAGTTGTTCAATCACTTTTTGACCATGTGGGATCATGTCATCATTCAATGTCATGACGCGCACTTGCTCTGGGGCTAACCAAGTCGGGAAATCGCCTGCGAAATGCTCAATCAGAATACCCACAAACCGTTCCATGGAACCAAAAGGCGCACGGTGAATCATCACAGGCCGATGTGGTTTGTTATCTGAACCGATATATTCGAGTTCAAAACGTTCGGGTAAATTAAAGTCGACCTGCACCGTACCTAATTGCCACTCCCGGCCAATGACGTCGCGGACGACGAAGTCGATCTTGGGGCCGTAGAAGGCCGCCTCGCCTTGCTCTTCACTGAAAGGAACGCCCAGAGTCGCAGCTGCTGAACGACAAGCGGCTTCTGCTTTCGTCCAATTCTCGTTCGACCCAGTATACTTGTCTGAACCGGGGGCACGTAGACCAACACGAACGCGATAATCTTGAAGGCCAAGGGTACGTAAGACGACTTTCACTAACTCTAAGCAGCCGAGAACCTCTTGGGCTACCTGGTCTTCCGTACAGAAAAGATGTCCGTCATCCTGGGTAAATCCACGAACGCGCGTCATCCCATTGAGTTCACCTGACTGTTCCCATCGATAAACCGTACCGAACTCAGCGAGGCGCACTGGTAAATCGCGATACGAATGCGGCTGTGAAGCAAAGATACGAATATGGTGCGGACAATTCATTGGCTTGAGCAAGAACCCTTGCACCGCACCCGAATCGAGTCGGTTCATGAGCTCGCCACATCCGCAACCTTCTTTCGAGAGCATCTCCATCGCTTCACGCTCAACTAACGGCGGGAACTGAGCGTCCTTATAGTAAGGGAAATGTCCGGAGGTTCGGTAAAGATCCAGGTTACCGATGTGCGGAGTGAAGACCTGCTTATAACCAGTTTGGAAAAGTTGTTCGGCAATAAAGTTCTGAAGCTCCTGGCGAATGACTGCGCCATTGGGCGTCCAAAGAATCAGACCTTGGCCAACTTGTTCATCGATATGGAAAAGTTTAAGTTCTTTGCCTAATCGACGGTGGTCGCGCTTTTTAGCTTCTTCGATGCGCACTAAGTGCTGCTCGAGCTCATCTTTCGTCGCAAAGGCTGTACCATAGATACGCTGCAGCTGTTTATTCTTTTCATCCCCACGGTGGAATGCACCGGCAATGGATAGCAACTTAAAGGCTTTAACTTGAGCCGTGTAACGGACGTGAGTACCTGCACAGAGATCGGAAAATTCTCCATTGGTGTAGAACGAAATTGCTTCGCCCTCTGGGATATCGGCTAAGCGACCAAGTTTATATGCCACTTGGCCACGCTCTTTAATGAAAGCGACTGCTTCCTCACGTGACATCTCTTTACGTTCAAAGCGTTGATTCTCTTTAGTGATTTTACGCATCTCGTCCTCAATCTTAATGAGGTCGTCGGCTGTAAACGCATGCTCGAGGTCAAAATCATAATAGAAACCGGCATCGGTAGGCGGACCAATATCGAGCTGCGCTTGCGGAAAAAGACGTAACACCGCAGCACCCAACATGTGAGCGGCGGAGTGGCGAATCTCCTGAAGCGGAGTCATCGGCTGGCGGGAAGGCTGCATGGTCGCCTTTCTCGCTAGGGACGGAAACGCTCGAGGGCAAGGGCGGAGCGTCAGGAAAAGGAGACTAAGGACGAAGGCGTTAAACCTAACGACCCTTGGTAGTCAGGGATGAGGCCTAAATCTCTCGTCATCAATCTATAGTCCTTAGCCTTTAGTCTTTAAGCCCTTGATCATTCCTTCGTAATCTCAAAGCGCAACGTGGCTACGACTCGGATCACTTTATTAATCGAGGTCGTGTCAAAGTCGGATTCTGGATTATCGGGTGAGCTAACCTCGAACATCCCCTGGGAGGCCTCTAGCAACGAACCAACCTTACTGCCGGACCCTGTCACTAAAACATCGGCACGGCGCCGGGCATCTTTGGTCGCAGATTCGAGCAACTCCCGCTTCGCTTCGTCCAATTGGGCAATGCGGTAAGCAGGCGCGGATCGGGAGACAATGACGTCATCAATGAACTCAACGGGCTCAAGTGCGAGCTTCGCAATGGTGTCCACCTTAGACGTACGTACCGCAATTTGTTGCTCAATCGCAAAGTCGGGTACAGTCCCGCGAGCAAAGCGGCCCATATTCTCCGGCTTCGTACCGACAGGGGCAGGTAGATAACGATTAAAATCCTGTGCACGCACCTGAATGTCAGCGAGCGGTATCCCTGCAGATTGAAGTTTAGCGACAAGCACGTCGCGGCGTTGTTCGAGTTGTGTACGTCCAGCTGCGTAGTTTTCCCCGCGCCAAGAAACGCCATAAACCATCGTCGCGACGTCCGCTTTGGCTGGCTGAGTTGCGACGCCACGAACGGAAAGTTCCGGGGACGTCCGCCGATAGGCGATTGCCTTACCAATTCGGTCAGCACCAACAATAAAGCCAAAAGATAGCGTTATACCTAACAAGAAGAAACCGAGACGCGATGGGTTCATTGTAAACCCACACTGCAGCAGGAAGGGGCAAGCGGGAAGCAGGAAAATAAGCCTTCCGCCCTTCCCGCTTGCCCCCTCCCGCTTCCTGCTCTTGGTCAAGGACGACCAAGCACTATGCCTGTTCTTCTGCACGATACGATGTCCCGCGAAATGCGGCCCCTCCTACCCCGTCGCCCTGACGGCGTCTACGGGATGTATTGCTGTGGACCGACTGTTTATGGGCCGGCGCATATCGGCAACTTCCGAACCTTTACCATTCAAGACACCTTACGTCGGACGTTAGAAGTCTCAGGAATTCATGTGCGACATGTGCGCAATATCACAGACGTCGACGACAAGACGATTCGTGGCGCACAGGCTGCGGGGAAATCCCTCTCCGAGTTCACTAAGGGCTGGACGGATAAATTCCATGCCGACTGCCAAGCCCTCGAACTTCTTCCGCCACAGGTCGAACCGAGCGCCGTTGCCCACATCCCCCAACAGATCACCATGATCGCGGCACTCGTCGCGCGCGGCCATGCTTATGTCGCGAAAGACGGATCCGTATACTTCAAAGTCTGCTCATGCCCGGATTACGGAAAACTATCCCACCTCGACCGTTCCAATTTATCCACCCAATCGACCAACAGCGCCGGTGAAGCCAATGATGCCGATGAGTATGAACGTGAGTCGGCTGCCGATTTCGCACTCTGGAAAAGTCGCAAGCAAGAAGACGGTCCCAACTTCTGGCCAAGCCCCTGGGGTGAAGGTCGCCCTGGATGGCATATTGAGTGCTCAGCCATGTCACTCGAACACCTCGGTGCGACCTTTGACCTGCATGCTGGCGGGGTTGACTTGTGCTTCCCACATCACGAAAACGAAATTGCCCAGAGCGAATGTGCCACCGGTGTAAAAGGTTTTGCAGCACACTGGTTCCATAGTGCACACCTGATGGTCGAAGGTGAAAAAATGTCGAAGTCGTTAGGCAATCTTTACACCTTGGATGACTTAAAGGCCAAAGGCTGGTCGCCGATGGAAGTGCGTTGGACGCTCCTCAGTGGTCATTACCGCTCACCCCTTAATTTCACGATGAAGGGTCTCGATGACGCACGTTCTGCACTCGGCAAACTCGAACGCGGACTCGATACCCTCTTAGCCACTGCCGGATTTACGCGTGCAGAATTTCTACCACCGACCACCCACGAAACCCAAACAGCTTGGGGCCGTTTCCGCCCTGCCTGGGAAAAACTTTGTGACGACCTCAACGTCCCCGGAGCTTTCGGTGAAATATTCAAAACCTTGGCTAATCCGGCAACGGACGTTGCCGCTGCCCGTGAAGATATTTCAGGTTTAGCAAAGATTCTCTACGCACTCGGGATTACCCCTTTTGCCGTCAAAGCCGAAGTGGCCATACCCGCCAACATCCGCGAACTCGCTGAAAAGCGATGGGCAGCCAAACAGGCCAAAGATTTCCAAGGTGCGGATACCCTTCGAAACCAAATCACGGCGGCTGGCTGGACGATGCTTGACGGCAAGGATGGTTACGACCTTAAGCCTGGGGCTTAAGGTCGATAAGGTCGGCAATGTCAGGTTAACCACCTATACGACATCGCCTTTTCATTTTTTACTTTCACCCTTCTACTTTTCTCACCGTGGCCCGCATCACCCGTCGATCAATTGACGCTCTTCGCGATAAAGCTGACATTGTGTCGCTGGCGGGTGACTACACCCAGTTAAAACAACGCGGACGCGAATGGTGGGGCCTGAGTCCATTCAAGACCGAACGCACAGCCTCATTCAAAGTAAACCCAGAGACAGGTTTGTGGTATTGCTTTAGTACGCAACAAGGCGGCGATGCCTTCAAACTCGTCATGGCTCGTGAAGGTCTTGATTTCGTAGAATCGATTGAACGTGTCGCTACGCGCTTCGGACATGCCCTCGAATATGAAGAAGGTGGCAACGGCGAGGGCAAATCTATCCGCGGACAACTCTTCGACATCCATGATCTTGTCGCTGATTATTGGCACCGCTGTCTACACGATGATCCGGTGCACGGGGAATGGATCCGTCAATATTGGGTCGAACAACGTAAATTTAGCTTAGATAATGCCGGTGATTTCCAAGTCGGCTTCGCACCAGTTGATGACAGCCGTCTCATCCAAGGTTTAATCAGCAAAGGATTCGAGCCAGATGCTCTTGCAAATAGCGGTCTTTTCTTCGGTACCGATCGCAGCAAAGACCCCACGCGTTGGCATTGTCGCTTTCGGGGTCGATTGGTTATCCCTATCCGCGACATCCAAGGACGCGTCATCGCCTTCACCGCACGGTCACTCGAAATCACCCCGCAAGATGATCCGACGCGCGAGGCCAAATATGTGAATTCACCAGAGACAGAACTTTTCAAAAAGAACCGGACAATCTTCAACTTCAGCCGTGCGAAAGATAACCGCGAAAAAGGCGCACCGTTTGTTTTAGTCGAAGGACAACTTGATGCTATTCGTTGTCACACCGCAGGCGTCCCTGGCGTCGTCGCCGCTCAAGGCACCGCAGTGACCGAAGAACACTTAGCCCAGCTTAAGCGTTTTTCAGATCAACTCTTAGTATTCTTAGATGCCGACGCCGCTGGACAAAAAGCTGCGCTGCGTTTGCTGCCACTTGGACTCCGCGCCGGACTCGACATTCGCTTTATCAACGTACCTGGTGGAAAAGATCCCGATGAGTTCTTTTCCGAACCCAACCGAGTCGAGCTCTGGCCAAAGATGGTTTCAGAAGCGCGATCAGCGATGCAGTTTTGTGTGCAATCATTAATGCCCGCAGATTCTGTTTCGCAGCCGCTGGCCAAACGTCTGAGTTTATTAAGTGAACTCTTTACGGTTCTCGAACAAACCGGCGCCGAAGAGGTTGTTCAGGAGGCCCTGTCGGAAGCCGCCCGACACGCCGGTATCGGCATTCGGGAGGTACACATGGCCTACGAACGCGACCGAATCTCGCGCAAAGCCACTCGACCTTCTGCGCAACTCCAAGCTGCCGCCCCAAAAACTGTTGCCATACCTAAAACGGGTTCGCAGCTCTCCTCACCTGAAGAAGACTTATGTCGAATTCTCATAACGGACGAACAATTGGTACTGGATGCTTCAAAAGTCCTTCCACTGGAATGGGTTATGACAGACATACCTTCAGGAATGCTGCTTTCTGCACTATTGAATGAGGCCATTCACGGCGAATTTGATTCCATTCGCGGCGCTTTAGGACGTTTAGATGACGCCTGTCAGCATACCGCCGCACAAATTGCTGCGGAACCTTCCGTCGAGAAAGTTGACGAAGAGGAACAACGTCGCATCGTCAACGGAGTCCTAAAGTCTTTCCACTCTAGGCACATTCAATCCCGCCTGCGCTCTATTGATGCGCGTATCGCGGCACTCCCTCCGACAGAAATCGACGCACTCAATCTTTTACTGCGCGAAAAAATCGACATCCGAAAGACGCTCATCAACCCACCAGCGATCTAATCCAACCTTTAAACTCCTTCCATGCCCGCCAAACGACCCGCCAAACCCACCGCCAAAAAACCTGCAACCAAGCCTGAAGTCAAAAAGGCCAAAGTTGTCGCAACACCCAAAGTGGTAGCCACGACAAAACACACCAAGTCGACGGCCAAGCCATCACCTAAAAAGCCAGTTGCCAAAACCGTACCTCCGGTAGCGACACCCAAAGTAAAAGTAAAAGCCTCGACGAAAGCTACCTTCGGCGCGCGCACAATCGAAGAGAGCCCGACACACAAGGTGCCAGCAGCGATTTCCCAGATGCTTAACGATAAGGTCCAAAGCCTTATCCGCCTCTCGAAATCAAAGGGTTTCGTCACAGTTCAGAACATTAACGAAGTCATCCCAGAAAGCGCCACAGACCCA
>DNHH01000113.1:22949-28175 GCA_003485955.1 Opitutia bacterium | reverse complement strand
GAGAAGAAAGCGGGAAGCAGGAAGCGGGAGGGGAAAAGAGAGACTAAAGACTAAGGACTAAAGGCTAAAGGAGCGAAGCTGAACAGCTGAACGGCTAACCAGCTGAACAGAGAGTAAAAAGAGAAACAGAGGCGGGAATTAAAAATTAAGAATTAAGAATTAAGAGGGAAGAGGGAAGGGGGAAGGTGGGGGCTTAAAAACAAAGAACCCGCCCGGAAGATCCGGGCGGGTTCTTCGCATTCAGCGAGGAGACCCGGATCAGGCGTCCGGTTTAGTCTTACGAAGGCCAGTCACGCGGCCGCCTTTAAAGTCATTGCGCTTCTTGAGAAGTTCAACGCGTTCAAAACGCTTAAGGACGTTACGTTTGGCTCCGCTGGAGGAGGCGCTGCTCTTGAAGCTATTGTGCTGGGTCATGGCCGGTAAAGAGGTCAGATGTAGAGGGTTTTGGAGGATAGGTGCAAGGCAAAGTTGGGTCTAGGCAGGAGCGGCCATGCGTAAGCAGCGGGAGATATGGGTTTAGGCCTAGTCGATTGATGGGTAGGGGTGCTGTCGTTCGCCCCATACATGCTTGCGGGGTAGGGCAGAGCAGGCGAAATAGGGTCTGTGCGTATCTTAGATCGATACATTCTTACAGAGTGGGCTAAGGTCTTTGCGCTCTGTTTTGTGTCTTTGGCAGGCCTCATTTTGGTTTCGCTGGCCTATGGTTGGGTTCCTGACTTCTTAAATTGGGGTGCGAGTATCTGGGATATGGTGGCTTATCTTTTGCTACGCTTAGTGGGTGAAGTGACATTACTCGTACCCGTTTCACTCCTCGTATCGGTTATCTATACTTTGGGTCAACTCAACCGCAGTCAGGAGTTAGCGGCTGCTCGAGCTGCGGGTTTGAGCATCTCACGTATCACTGCGCCCTTATGGACTGTTGCCACTGTCTGTGCAGTGCTGCTTATCTGTTTGAATGTAGCCTGGGTTTCATCATCGCAAGAGACTGCCCGGTCGATTGCCGAGCAAGCTGAGTTTGCGTCGCTTGCTGCTAAAGGCGGACAAGTTAAGTTGAGTGGAGATTCGGACTTCGTTGCGTTTGATCAAAACAAGAACGGTCGTCGTTGGGTCATTGCCAAGCTCAGTCTCGCAGCGCAACGGGGCTCAGATGTCCGGTTGCATTTGTTGGATACCCAAGGTCGTGAAGTCCGTCGCATCTCTGCGCGCCTCGTTGATTTTCGTAAAACGAATAACCGCTGGGTATGGAGTTTTATAGATGGCCGCGATATGACCTTTAATCCAGCGACAGGCGAGTTACTCCGCCAGCCGCACTTCGAAAAACTTATTTTACCTGAAGTCGATGATGACCCTGCGGTGATGACCTCTAGTTTGGTCGACCCACGTAAACTTTCGTTCCGCGAGCTAACTGCCGTAACGGAAAACGCAGGTTGGCTTCCACAGGGTCGCATGGCGAAGTTTACCATGCGCTACCATGGCATCCTCGCGGGCTCCGCGATTTGTTTAGTGGTTGTGGCTATTGCGATTCCTTTTGCGGTGGTCGGTGGCCGTACGAATCCAATGATTGGGGTTTCGAAGACGCTCGGACTTTTTCTCATCTATTACTTTGTTGATGCGTTGTTCTCGGCGTTGGGAGCTTCGGGAACAATTCCGCCAGTGATTGCAGCCTGGCTTCCGGTTGCCCTCCTTGCGGCTTGGGCTGTTCCTCGTTTAAAATCGATTAATTAATTTCATGCGCGCAGTTCGTCTTCATTCGGGCCGTCCGGCTCGTGCTCTCCAAGGTCATCCCTGGGCTTATGCCGCGGAAGTCGAAGTTCTTGGGCAGGCTCCCGAGGACGGCGAAGGCGTCGAGTTGGTCGATCCGCGCGGGCGTTCTTTGGGTTCTGGTATCTGGAACTCCAAGTCGCAGATTGTCTGGCGTCGCTACAGCATGGCACCGCGTCGTTTAGATAATGTTTTGCTGGGAGACTTGTTGTCGGCGGCGATTGCGCATCGTCAAGGTGCACCCTTTACGCGTTTGGTGCACGCTGAAGGCGATGGCTTACCAGGTCTTATTATTGATCGGTTTGGCCCTTTGCTTTCTGTCCAGGCCAATACGCTCGGAATGGATATTCGTCTACCAGCCATCATTGATCACCTCCGTCGTTTGCTCTCCCCCGACGAGATTGTTTTAAGGAACGATGCACCCGTAAGACGGCTCGAGGGTCTTGAGCTTTCCGTCACAACAGCGAGTGGAAAACCCCTAGCGGCACGTCGTCTCGATATCGGAGGTCTGAGTTGGAATGTAGATTTACTCGGCGGGCAAAAGACAGGTCTCTACCTCGATCAGTTTGTCCAACATGCCAAAGTTGCTGCCTTGGCAAAAGGCCGCCGCGTCCTTGACGCTTTTTGTAATCAAGGAGGTTTTGGGTTAGCGTGCGCGAAAGCTGGCGCTAATTCTGTGCTCGGACTTGATCTTTCCGAAGAAGCTATTGCCGCAGCGAAAGCTAATGCTGCTGCCAACAAACTTCGTGCCGACTTCGAAGTTGCCAATGTCTTTGATTGGCTGCGCGCTTCGGAAGCACGCTTCGACCTTATCGTGCTCGATCCGCCACCCTTTGCACGGTCGAAGGATGCACTCGAAGGTGCCCTGCGTGGTTATAAGGATATTACCCTTCGAGCATTTCGACTCCTCGCTCCTGGAGGTATCTTGGCAACCTACTCATGCTCGCAACGTGTGACCGAGAGTCTCTTTCAGGAGGTTACTGAATCTGCTGCGGCCGATGCACGGCGCAACCTGCGCATTATCGAACGTGCTGCGCAGCCGCCCGATCATCCAGAATTATTAAATTTCCCAGAAGGTCGTTACCTCAAAGGACTTATCCTCGAGGCAATCTAGCCTCTATGCATCTATACGTTTAGGCTTACTTCGCCTGGATGCGTATAACAATCGCCTTGGGTAAGGCTGTATCTGTCCCTGGTTTGGGCAGTAAGATAAAATCGTCTGCGAGAACAGGGTTCCATTCCTTGCCAGCGACTAGCGTCCAGCCTGCAGCGTGACGTGGCAGGAAGGCGATGAGTGGACGGCCGCCGCGTTGTGAGCCGTTGGTGTTAACGGACGCAAAGGTTTTGACGCCGGCCTTTGGTGTAATCGTCCATTCCCACTCGCCCGTAGAAATTTGCTTAAGCGATTCTTCCCACCGCAATGCGCCCGGGGCCATACGAGCTTCCCATTGGGGATCGCCGTAGAAAATTGTTTTATCGGTATCAAACTCCAGGCCGTTCAGATCTTGTGCGTCATCAGCCTTATTAAGTTTTTTCCAGATGAGTGCATGGTGATTTGCAAGCCATGCTTGGTTGACGGTGAATCGTCCGGGCTGTTCCACAAAGTAATCAAGTACACCCCAACCAGCATACCCAAACCACGTTGGCACCACGTAGCCCACCATTTGTTTAACGCCGCAGGAATGCATCCAGGCGAGCGCCATGCAATTGTTGCCAGGGATATTACCCATTAAGCAGTTACCGATGGGTAAGTAGACTTTGGGGTTCGGTGAATCGACTGTATACACTTTGCCGTCGAGAGCTTTGCCGACAATAGTGCCGTCTTTATGCCCAAATGTCCCATTACGATATCGATAGCCGGGTTGCCAGTCGTGCTCAGTGGCATGACCTGAAGTGATGAATAGGTCGGTCTTACCTTCATTCAGTTTTTGTACGATGCTCTCTGTGGAGTCTTTGGCTCCAGAAAGCTTTTCGGCGATGCCGCCTTTGGACTTCGTCCATTTTTCGCCTGCGGTGAATTCGTCAAACCAGTAACCTTCTTCGACACATTCACTGGCAAAGTTGGTACTCGCCCCAACTGTGCGAATAATGAGCGGTTTCGAATTATCCGTTAACCGCAGCGCGTCATTCGAGGTGCGTCCGGTAATGACGCCCCATTGGAAATCTTCATAAGGATCTCCATCGTTATCGCGTGCCAATTGGTGCATGTCAGTGGCTGCTTTGACGCCGAGTTCTTCGGGCTGTGCGACCCAGCAGACCCAACGTGGTGATTCAGTGCGTAGCTCGCTCTGGATCGACAGGACACTGCCCTTAAAGCGAAGCACTTTGGCTTGCCGTGTTTTTTCGAGCGATTGTACGACTTCGGACCAACCCGGTGCCTCGGCTGTCTTTTGGGAGACAACGACGACGTAATCGGCTGCCGGCAGGGCAAGGGGGAGAAACCAGAGAGCTAGGCGGTGCATGGGGTAGGAGGGACAGGGAGAGACTAAAGACTAAGGACTAAGGACTAAAGGGGAAGGGGGAAGCGGGAAGGGGGAGGAGAGACTAAAGACTAAGGACTAAAGAGGAAGCGAGAGACTAAGGACTAAAGAGGAAGCGAGAGACTAAGGACTAAAGAAGTGAAGCTGAACGGTAAAGCAGCTAAACAGCTATTCAGCTAACCCGCTGAACGGCTGACCAGGAGAGAAGCTGGATGGCTGGAAGCGGGAAGGGGGAGAAAGCGGGCTGCGGGAGAGAGGGAGACTAAAGACTAAGGACTAAAGAGAGAGGGAGGGGGTTAGGAGTATCTTTTGTCTTTAGCCCCCGCGGGCTTTCTGTTGCCTTGTGAGTGTCGATGATTGTCTCCCTTCAAGGAAAGTTGGCTGCCTGTACGGTCCTTCGGGCCGTCGTGATTTGTGGCGGCGTAGGTTATGAGGTACAGATTCCGGTGACGACGGCTGAGCGACTTGGACAAGTCGGGAGTGAGGTCTTTTTACACACCCACCAAATTTTCCGCGAAGACAGTCAGTCGCTCTATGGCTTTGCGACCTCCGAAGAGCGCGATTTCTTTGCTATGCTCATTGAGAAGGTTTCCGGCATCGGTCCCAAGATGTCATTGAATCTTATCAGTCGTCTTTCGCTTAGTACTCTCCGTCAGGCGATTGCCTCGGGTGATATCAACATGCTTGCATCGTGTCCTGGGGTTGGAAAAAAGACGGCGGAACGCCTTGTCCTAGAATTACGCGATAAGATGACACTTGGGGAGGTTACCCTTCCAACAGGTACAACGGGTAAAGTTGCTGCAGCCTCCGCGGCCAACGATGCCGTTGCGGCATTAATTGCGTTGGGAACTAAGGCTGTTGATGCCGACAAGCTTATCCGTGCGGCTCTTGCCAAGGCAGGACCTGCAGCTACCGCTGACCAGTTAGTGAAGGCGTCGCTCGGACGATAGGGGAGACGAAGGACTAAAGACGAAGGACTAAAGAC
>DNHH01000113.1:18497-22695 GCA_003485955.1 Opitutia bacterium | reverse complement strand
TAGCCCGCTAAGAGGCAAAATGGCAGATGCAGCGCCTCCTGCTAGCTGGCTAGCTTTACCAGGCTACGAACGCAGCGAGTAGTCGCATCGGTCACCGGAACTTCAGTCGCTCACTTAAGCCCCAATACGTCATCCATCCCGTAGACCTTGGCGGGCTTGCCGACAATCCATGACGCTGCGCGCAGGGCACCTTGTGCGAAGATGGTACGGCTAGATGCTTTATGCGTAAGTTCGAGGCGCTCGCCATCGGAAGCAAAGAGCACGGTGTGATCGCCGATCACGTCGCCACCGCGCAATGCGTGTACCCCGATTTCGTTGGCAGGCCGCTCGCCGATGAGCCCGCTGCGACCATGGCGTTGTTGGGTAACGGAAATTTTGCGTTCTTCGCGGATAATTTCTAATAGTTTTTCGGCGGTACCACTCGGTGCATCTTTTTTGAGACGGTGGTGCATCTCGGTCAGTTCGATATCCCAGCCGGTCCCCAAGACCGAAGCTGCGCGACGGACAAGTGCATTGAGCAGGTTTACCCCAATGGAGTAATTGCCTGCCCAGACGACGGGAATGCTGCCAACAGCTTTAGTGATAGCGCTTTTTTCGGCGTCTGTGTGGCCGGTTGTGCCAATGATGAGTGGCTTACCGTTTTTAGCTGAAAGTTCAGCAAGGCTCAGGGTGGCAGCGTGAAACGAAAAATCGATGACCACATCTACTTTGGCAATATGAGCGGAAGCATCGTCACCTTGGTCGATACCAATGACCGTCGCTCCTGATGCCTGTGCAGCCTCAGTGATAGCTTGGCCCATTCGGCCTTTGGCGCCGTTGAGGAGTATGCGGAGGGAAGAACTCATGAAAGGGAGGATAGGGTCGCATCGACGACCTTTTCAACGAGTAAGCGGTTGATGTCTGACATCTCGCAGAGCGGAAGACGCACGTCTGCCGAGCTGATGAGTCCTGCACGTTTCATGGCATGCTTGACGGGTACAGGGTTGGGTTCGACGAAGAGTACTTTGAAAATTTCTGCGAGTTTATCGTGCAGGATTTTAGCTTCAGCAAATTTACGCTCACCAGTGAGTTTAGCGAGTTGGGCGACAGGGCCTGGGATAAAATTGGAAGCAACGGAGATGATACCGCGTGCGCCAACTTCCGCAAAAGCTAGGGTCAAGGAGTCGTCGCCCGATACGACGAGGAATTCGGCATCGAGCTCGCGTACGAGTCGGGCAGCTTTTTCAACCTGACCGCCGGCTTCTTTAATACCGATGATGTGGCGGTACTTTGAACGAAGGCGGACAACCGTCTCGACTGAAATTTCAATGCCACAGCGACCAGGAATGGAGTACAGCATGATGGGACGATCAGTAGCTTCAGCGATAGCGCTGAAGTGACGGAAGAGACCTTCTTGGCTAGGCTTATTGTAGTAAGGTGCGACTTGGAGGTGAGCATCCGCACCAACCGCATCGGCCCGTTGGACGAGGTCGATGGCTTCGGCGGTCGCATTGGACCCTGTTCCCGCCATGACGGGTATGCGGCCTTTGGCAGCCTCCACGGTTCGTTGGATGACTTCGATGTGCTCGTCGTGGCCTAGGGTGGGGGATTCGCCGGTAGTGCCTACCGAAACTAAACCACTGATACCCGCCGATATTTGCTGTTCGACGAGACGGCTGAGGTCAGTCCAGGCGACTTTTCCAGAGCTAAAGGGGGTTACCAGCGCAGTGTGTGCGCCGCAGAAATGGTTTGTCCCAAAGGGTTTCCGTGGGTTGCCTGTCTGTGTGCCGGTGTGGGCCATGTTTCCGCTGTTTAGCGGATTTAACAATCCTCTCACTTACACCGGAGACAAACAAAAACCCCATGGCTGAAATACCCTCCCTTATTGATGACCTGCTCCGCCTTGCGGTGGAGCATGGTGCGAGCGATATCCACCTGAAGACAGGTCGCACGGCACTTTTCCGCGTCGACGGGGCATTGGTAGCTGCCGAGATGCAGCCGTTGAAGGCCGAAGAGATTAACGCGTTTATCGATGCCACCCTGCCCAAGCTCTTCGTCCAGACTTGGCAGAAGGATCACCAGATAGACTACGCTTTCGACCGAATTGCCACAGGGCGCGGTCGTTACCGCGTAAATGCTTTCTTTCAGCGTGGCACGCCGAGCGTTGTCTTGCGCTTGGTGAAGTCTACGCCGCCATCCTTAAAAGACATCCACCTTGATCCAAAACTTTCCGAGTTAGCGGAATACAGAGACGGCATTGTGCTTGTCTGTGGTCCGACAGGATCAGGAAAGAGTTCAACGCTGGCTGCTTTACTTCGGCATCTAAATGAAACTGCCGACTTACACGTGGTGACGCTTGAAGATCCTGTAGAGTATATTTTCACGGATAACCTTTGTAGTTTTAGCCAACGCGAGGTTGGTATCGATGTCCCAGGTTTTGCGGACGGGTTGCGCGCTGCGCTCCGTCAAGACCCTGACGTGGTTTTAATTGGGGAAATGCGTGACCGTGAAACCTTTGAAACCGCATTGCATGCCGCCGAGACAGGCCACTTGGTTTTATCAACCCTACACGCTGGTAGTGCGCAACAAGCCGTGCAGCGTCTCTTCGAGTTTTTCACGCCCGAGGAGTTGGTCTCTGCGCGTCGTACTATCGCTTCGTGCTTACGTGCAGTCATTGTACAAACGTTGGTGCCGCGTGCTGATGGTAGCGGGGTGATGCCTGCGTGCGAGGTCTTCCGCGTCGATCCACTTGCGCGAAGTATTTTGAGCGAAGGGCACTTCGAGAAAGTTCCTGACTTGGTGGATGCAGGTAAAGAGTCTGGCTCACACCCCATGAATACAGACTTATATGCGTTGGTACGTTCAGGTGCTGTCAATAAGACCGAAGCTTTAGCGCGTTCACCCAATGCACGTGCGCTTGAAATGTTATTGGCGGGCATTCAGACATCGGGTGGTCGTATTGTGCAGTGACCGTCAAACTCACCAGTCGTGAGTTAGGCGGGAGTGGATCGCCAATCATCGTCTTGCATGGACTGCTCGGCTCTTCACGTAATTGGCAATCTGCCGGTGCAGCTTTAGCCCTTCGTGGTCCACGTGTCATCGCACTCGATTTACGTAATCATGGAGATTCGCCTTGGGCTGATGGCTGTCGCGTGCCTGACATGGCTGAAGATGTGGTCGCGTGGATTAAAGACGCTGGCATCGCCCCGGTGCATCTTTTGGGCCATAGCTTAGGGGGAAAGGTGGCGATGCGGCTCGCTGTGGATCACCCAGGGTTAGTGAGTCGGCTGACGATTGTGGATATTGCTCCACGTGTCTATGCGCCTCGGTTCATGGCAGAGTTTGAAGCCATGCGTTCGGTTAATTTATCGACGCTTAAGAGTCGCCGTGATGCTGAGGTCGCATTGGAGGCGAAGATTTCAAATTGGGCGCTCCGGCAATTTATTCTTACAAATCTCAGTCAGGGACCGAAGGGAGATTGGCTTTGGAAGGTAAACCTCGATGCGCTCGAGCGAGGGCTGCCTGGTATTCAAGAAAACCCGCTCCAGTCAGGAGAGTCTTATGCAGGGCCGACACGTTTGATTCGCGGGGGTCAGTCGAACTACGTCCTCGACGAGGATATCCCGAACTTCCTTCAGTATTTTCCGAATGGGGATGTCGTCACACTTCCAGAAAGCGGCCACAACCCACACTTCGATGCACGGAGTGGGTTTCTGGATGCTGTCCTGACCTGACTTGCGGTCAGTACGCGGAATTCGTTTACTGAGCTAGAGGTATGCTGTCTGCAGGGTCGCTCGTTAATTCATCAAGCAAACCTTTGCTGTTTTCGCCAGCATTCTCTCCGCTGAAATTAAAGCTGGCGCGTCCGAGCAGGGTCGTGCGTGCGTTTTGACGTGCCAGTGCATTGAGCATTTTCTTAAAGTCTTCTGTCGCGACATCGATTTTAGGTACATCGCGATTCGCAACGTAGAGGTAAATAAAATTACCACCTTCCACGCGGATTGGATCGGTGACCTTGCCCGCGCCGGCATCGCTGAGTGCCAAGTAGGTGGGTGTATTGACGCCGCGTAAGTTCTCAGGTGTTTCTGCCGCGGTGAAAGCTGCCGGTGCTGTTTGTAAGGTTAGCCCGAGCGAGCGCGCGCTGTCCGAGAAGTTCTTTGATTGTGCGGTGGACGTTTTGAGGGTCTTCCCGAGTTCGTTGGCTCTGACGATAAAGAGT
>DNHH01000113.1:17481-18334 GCA_003485955.1 Opitutia bacterium | reverse complement strand
TTGGCTCTGACGATAAAGAGTCGACCACGCTCCGCTTGTTTCCACGCATCCACGACTTTATCTTTCACTTCTTTGAATGCGGGTAGGCGTGAAGGGGTACGATCTTGAGTCAATAGCAGTAAAGGTCCTGCCGAAGTCGTGTAGATATCGGTATGCCAGCTCTTGTCGCCGAGGTTTTCTGCAGCCCGAATAGCGGCCGCGGGTACACCGGGTGACTGGGTGGCGCTGCCTGCATCGAATGAGGGGAGGTCGCGAATGGTGCCACCATGCGACTTAATCCATGATTCGATGGCGGCAGGGGTTGGCTTTGCTCCAGGGAAAGCTTCGGCTAATTCGTCCGAGAGTTGAGCCGACGATTCTTCGATGGCTGCCCGCAGGCGAATGCGCTGCTCGATTTCGGAGCGGCGTGTCTTCGCTTGTTCGGCGACTTTGCCTGCTTCGAAGCCGAGTTCCGTGGCAAAGTTATAGGCATGGGTCAGCACCTCTTCATCGCTGACAGATCTGTCTTTTACTTTGGGTATTGGGAAGGTTACAGCGCGCAGTGTTAGGCGAGCGGGAATTCGATAGTTTTCTGCTGTCGAATTAAAGTAAGCCTCTGCCTTGGTTAGGTCTTCTGTAATTGTCGGTGTAAAGTTCGCAAAGTCGAGTTGGGCAACTTGGACTGTCCATTTGGCGCCGTCTTCTTCAAGGGCTTTACGAACTTCGTCGACAGAAGCATAGCCAGGACCAGCGAGGAGTTGGGCAGTTTTCTCCCAGCGTAGCTGATCTTCGATGACAGTCTGTAGCCGAACCAAGGCTTCTGCGCGATTACAGCCTAAGGTCTGCTGCACGGTGTTCACAAAGGCTTCCCATG
>DNHH01000113.1:15780-17297 GCA_003485955.1 Opitutia bacterium | reverse complement strand
TTCCCATGTTTTAGCATCAGGTGCGGGTGCGTTGGGCGTGCCGCGCGCGAGAACAGCGCGCACACGTTCTTGGACTTCGCTCTCGGTTGGCGTTGGGATGTCGAGGGAGTCAGCGACATTTTTTCGAGCGATGCCTAAACAGATCTGTAAGGTGCGCTCGCGGTTATCGACGGGATTATTCCCTAGCGCTATCGCATCATTAAAGCGTTCAATGGCGCGTTCGTTGTAGAGGTCGACGCCAAGGTAGCTCGGGTGTCTGCGAAGACCGCTTTCGCTTTGGGTTGCTCCGGTGTAGAAGACAAAGGATACACCAACGACCACGAGCAAGAACCCGAAGATAATGCGGTGGTGCTTCTGAGTGGCGTTATTAATCCAGGTGATAACCATGGGATAGTCACGCTTGGTCACCCCGGCGGGTGTGTCAAAGATGAAGGTAGAGTCGCTTGCCTTTGGTGTGAGTCTGCATCCGATAGGGGGGTGCCCAAACCTATACATTGTATCGTGGCTATCGCCCCAGATGGAGCGATTGGTGCAGGGGGGCGTTTAGCCTGGGACATTCCTGAAGATACCCGCTACTTTCACTCCCTAACTGAAGGTGGCGTCATGATTGAGGGGCCGGTGTGTTATAAGGAGCTAGGGAAGCCGTTGCCTGCGCGTGGCACTGTTGTGATTGCGCGTGCAGGGCAGGGCGTGTTCCCGGGAGCTGAAGTCGTTACACATATGTCTGAGGCTATCGCTTTGGCACAATCCATGCCTTGGCCTGGTCCAATTTGGATTACAGGTGGTGAACGTATTTATGCCGAGGGTCTTCCCCTTTGCGAACGCTTGTATATCACGCGAGTTGGGATGGAAATTAAGGGTGATCGATTCTTCCCCAAAAACTGGGAGAAAGCTTTTCCAACAGTTATCAGTCAGCGATTTTCACGGCAGGGTGATACGATGCTGACTTTTGAGGTTAGGACGCGCTGAGCGGACTTTTTTAATAAATAAACCTCTTTGGCTTGCGCTTATAATAAATTTACAAATGTTAAATTTTTGTATGCGCCCGGCATTACTTGCCCTCGTACTTGGTTTTCTTTGCCCCGTTGAGGCAGGATTGCGTACGGCGGAAGTGCTGAATGGTGAGCCAGTCTGGACGTCCAAGTCAGCAATCTATGGCGACCTTACTATCCGCGCCCTTTATCTCGAAGCGCCGTCTTATTTAATTCAACTGGTTGGTAAGCCGAGCTCGAAGCCGCGCTGGGCTTTTGCGAATGGTACGGACGCCTCAGTGCGCGCCCTTTTTCAACGAGCAGGCATTCCTGCAGATATCCAAACTCGCTTGCTCGATCCTGCACAACGCCAGCAGCAAGATGGAGCGCTGGTAATTTTTCCGACGATTGACGACTTGATTGCGCTGACACCCGAGATGCGTTCGGTTGTTTACCTTGAGTTGGCAAAATGTGACTTAAATGAGTTTCACCAAAATCCCATTTTCATCATCGGGGCTGATCTTGAGGACTGGTTGCGGCAGTCAA
>DNHH01000113.1:14942-15604 GCA_003485955.1 Opitutia bacterium | reverse complement strand
CGGCAGTCAAAGTTGAGTGAAAAACAAAAAGAGTTGTTCCGTAAAATGGTATGGCGTCGCGGTCGGGCTCTGGCCTTTAGTGACCTGCGTACGCTGCTCCTCTTTTCGCAGACACCCGAAGAAGTTACCCAAGTTTTTAAGACAATCACCCGCACGCGGACTCTGCTTTTGACCCTGCGTTTACCGCCCAACGCGGATATAGCTACACTCAGCAATTATTGGTCCAGTGGATTCGTCGATGCCGACACGTTACCGTTGCTCCAGGCTGCGACTCAGCGGGACAGCGTTACAGAGATTGATATATCGCATCTCTTGCCAGCATCGGCACGTCGCAGTCTATACACATACCCAACACTCGATCAGACGGTGAATGGACGCCTACCTGATTGCCATTGGACCTCACTTAACTTTTTTAACAATAGTGCCCGCTCGTACTACCTAGACACTCGGCTCGCAGCAGGTGCATTGCTTAGCCAGTACGACCGTGTGAATGCTCCGTATCGCTTTGGCGATGTCTTAGCCTTTATTTCCTCCGATAGTGTTCTCCACTCGTGCGTTTTTATCGCCGATGATATTGTCTACACTAAGAATGGCGAAAACATCCTCGCGCCTTGGGTCTTTCAGCGAATGGACGATGTTATGGCGATTTACCAACCGGATAC
>DNHH01000113.1:14604-14762 GCA_003485955.1 Opitutia bacterium | reverse complement strand
GATTTACCAACCGGATACTTCAGTGCAAATTCAAGGGTATCGTTTGAAGCCGGAACTACGTGCGGGTCAGCGGTAAGTGCGTAGGGAAGTGACTTGACCGTATCGCGTGCGGAGCGTTTGCTCCGACTTCCGCCGCTCCTGTATTTCAATGGATAGAA
>DNHH01000113.1:4427-14438 GCA_003485955.1 Opitutia bacterium | reverse complement strand
CGCTCCTGTATTTCAATGGATAGAATGCTGGCCTCCGAAGCCGGCGATCTGGGTTCAAGTCCCAGCGGGAGCACGCGGTGGCGGCGACCTAAGCTTTCTTAACGCCAAAGTGGCTATGACCACCTTGGGGGATTTTGGCACCCCGTGTATCGCTCAGCACCGCGTCCGCTGTGATGATTCCTAACCGTTGTACGGGAGTTTGCGGGAAGGTTTTTGCAAAGTGGCTTTCTAGCCAATCTGCACGGGAGGATTCGACGGCAAAAAGTAATTCGTAGTCTTCGCCGTCGCACCAAGCGTGTTCGAGTGCAGGGATACCATCTGACTTCGAAAGTTTTTCGGCAGCTTCAGAAATAGGTGTATTCGAAAGGTCAACCGTCGCACCTTGGTTCTTGGCTAACAAACCTGGTAAATCTTTGGCGAGTCCATCGGATAAATCTGTACAGGCAGTGACGGCAGGTTGTCCGCAGAGCCATTCTCCCTCTACGGTACGTGCCGCGAAATGAAGGTGGTGGCCGAGGCGCGAGCCCCCGAGTTTCCCGGTAACAAAAAGTACATCGCCTACGTTAGCCTGTCCGCGCGTTAAGACCCGGTGTGCGAAGCCCGTTGTCGACAGGTGTGCCGCGATATGTCCATCGGGTCCGCGGGCAATGTCGCCACCCACAATTTCTAAACCCGCCGCATGAGCTGCTTTACCGGCCCCGTGGGCAAATGCCTCAAGCCATTGAACGCTAACATCTCCACCGATAACGAAACTAAGCAGAGCGTCGGATGGATGTGCACCTGCGGCTGCGAGATCGCTTAGGTTACGGTGGATGAGTTTACGCCCCGCTGCTTCAGCTGCGGTCGACAGATCAAAGTGCCTGCCGAGTATCACGCCATCGACGGTGACGACACGGTAATGTCGATCTGTATTTGTGGTAAGGTGGGCACAGTCTCCGCCAGGGCCGCGGGGTGCCAGTGGGCAGGCTGCACTGAGCGCCGTTATGATGCGGTCAATCAGTTCGCGCTCCCCTAAATGGTTCGCGCTGTCAGTCGTTTCTCGGGCGATGGCAGACATCTTAGAGCTTGGTGGCAATCTCGGGTGCAGCGATGAGCCAGAAAATGGTCCAAGCGTTATTCATCGCATGGAGAAGGATGCAAGTGCCGAGACCAAAGCGGTCGCGAACGATGCAAAGCCAAGCACCCATCACGGATATCGGCAATAGCGCGGCGAGATTGCCATGCAAACTCCCGAAGAGAATACCCGTTAGGGCAATGGCCCAGCCGCGCGGAATGGCATCGCGCAGTGCAGGATAGAGGATTCCGCGAAAACCAATTTCTTCAATCAAAGGCGCCCCCACGGTTACGCTAAGAAAGAGTATACTGAGGACCCAGCTTGGTCCGTTCCAATTGGCCACGAGTTGTACGACATCTTGAATCTCGTTGGGTAGTATTTGACCTTGTGAGGCAGCAATCTGCGCAAAAAAAGACCATAAAATGGAGGCAATCGCCAAGAGACATAAGCATGTGGCGAAGAGTCCCCAAAGCCTTAAGATGTCCGCACGTTTAAAATAAAGTTTCTTTCGATCGTTTCCATCTGGCTGCACATGCATAAAGCCAGGAAAAGTTTGGGCGAGAACTAGCAGTATGCCCGCAGCGAGGAGTTGCGCGATTAAACCTGCTGAAAACATCAATGACATGTTTTCATTTCTAAAGCTGCCGACGTTGTCTGCTTTAAAGAACTTAAATACCGGTTTGATGAGTTGGTATAGCAGTGCTTGGCCATCTTCAGAGAAGAGTGCTCCAAAAATAAATATAAAGGATAACGCGCCCATCGTCCGAATGAGCATTCGGTAATGTCGATTACCGTCTTCGGCCAAAATAGATGCCGACGCAGTGGCTTCGCCTGCGTAGAGTCTCCACCCGCCTGTCAGAACTAAGGCAAGGGTTACGACGATGAAGGACCATCCCCAGGCATCCAGACGACTCCAAGGGATAGTGCTGAGGCCTTCCATGGCTTAGGCGACTTGCCGTCCGCCGACAAATGTACCAGCAACTTTACCGTGAAGCGTGCGACCGATGAGTGGGTTATTTCCGCCGAGTGAATGTTGATTCTTGGCGGTCGGGGTCCACTTGGATTTGAGATCGAGGAGGACGATGTCAGCCGGTGTACCCGCGCGTAGGCTTCCCGCTTCGAGTTTAAGCACACTGGCTGGGCCCGAGGTGAGTCGGGCGATGAGCGTCGGCAGATCGATGGCCCCGCTGAGCACCGCAGCTTCGTAGGCAGCGGAGAAGGCGACTTCGATGGTAGAGGCGCCGAAAGGTGCTTGGTCGAATTCGCAGTCTTTATCCGTTGCGTGATAGGGTGAGTGGTCGGACGCGATAACGCTGATGACGCCTTCGGCCAAAGCGGCGAGCAGGGCTTGACGGTCCGACTCTTCGCGCAGGGGTGGGTTAAGTTTAAGTCGGGTGTCGTAGCCAATCAGAGCGGTATCTGTCAGGAGCAGGTGCAGGGGTGAGACTTCAGCGGTAACGAGGGCTCCGCGCGAACGGGCACGTCGAACAGTTTCAACGGTGCGTGACGATGAGAGATGCTGGAGGTGGATACGTGCGCCGGTCAGTTCGGCGAGGGCGCAGTCGCTCGCAGCAACAATGTCTTCGGATGCGCTCGGGAATCCGCGCAGTCCGAGGCGAAGTGAAATAGCACCTTCGTGCATTTGGGCACCATCGGTCATGCTGCTGTCTTGGCAGTGATCGAGTACGACGAGTCCGAACATCGCTGCGTACTCAAGGGCGCGGCGCATAATTTCATTATTTTGTACCCCTGAAATGGTATCGGTTACAGCAAGGACGCCGGCTTTGGCGAGGGAGCCGAGCGGAGCGAGAGCTTTACCTTCGTGGCCCTTGGTTAATGTCCCTGCAGGAATGACCCGGACGGAAGCGTCGCGTGAGCAAATTTCGCGGATGAGTTGAAGCGTTCCGGCGTTGTCCACGCACGGCGACGTATCGGGCATTGTTAAGACGGTAGTAAATCCACCTGCCGCTGCTGCCAGCGTGCCGGTGCGAATGGTCTCGCGCGAAGGACGGCCAGGTTCACCTAACCGGCAATTAAGATCGATAAAACCGGGTGCAGCGACGAGGCCTTTGCCGTTGATGCGGCGAGCAGCTTTTTGGTCCTTCGGTGACAGGCGCTCGACGATGAGACCGTCTTTAATGAAGAGGTCCGCGCGTGCTTCATCACGTCCTGATGTCGGGTCGATGACGCGTGCGTCGCGTATCCAGAGTGGGGTAGGGTCAGGGGCGTTCATCGTGCACGTGCTCCAATACAGAGGTGGAGGACCGCCATGCGAATGGCGACCCCGTGAGTGACTTGACTTAAAATGACTGAGCGTGAGCCATCGGCGAGTGCACTTTCCACTTCGACTCCGCGGTTAATAGGACCCGGGTGCATGATGATGGCCTTTGGTTTGAGCCACGATGCCCGCGCTTCGTTAAGTCCGAATTGCGATGTATACTCTGCGAGCGAGGGGAAGTGCGTCGTGGTCTGGCGTTCGTGCTGGATGCGTAAGAGCATCACGGCATCGGCACTGGAGAGTGCTTTGCGCAGGTTGCGCTCGATACGTACTCCAGGGAAAGCTTCAGCGAGACGGGCAGGGACGAGTGTGGCAGGACCTGCGAGTGTCACCTCGACGCCGAGTTTCGCGAGGCAGAGAATGTCCGAACGTGCAACACGGCTGAAGAGAATGTCGCCAAGGATGGTAACTTTGAGTCCATCGGTCTTACCAAATTTTCGCTTAAGCGTATACGCATCGAGAAGTGCTTGTGTGGGGTGTTCGTGCGCACCGTCTCCTGCATTGATGACCGAGATATCTAAAGCACGACCGAGGTATGCGGCGGCACCGGCCGAACTATGTCGAAGGACAATGGCGTCGGCTTTGAGCGCCTGAATGTTGAGAGCGGTATCGCGTAAGGTTTCGCCTTTAACGAGCGAGGAGCCAGTTGTATTGATTGAAACCACTTCGGCCCCCAATCGCTTGGCAGAGATTTCGAAAGCGGTACGTGTCCGTGTGCTCGGCTCGAGGAACAGATTAACAATGGTCCGACCGCGCAGCAGCGACGGGCTTTGCTCTTGATCGAGCGTGGGAAGAAGGCGATCCGCTTGGGCAAAAATTTGGTCTATTTCGGCTCGGGAAAGGGTCTCGATGCCGGTTAGGTCTTTTTGCTTCCAGGTGTTTCGGGTGGCCATGCGGTTTTTCCGTGATGGCCCCGACTCAAGTCGGAACCAAGTTGAGCGTGGAAACCAGCCTCCTTCTGGCAAGGCAAAAGGCGAAAACTGTTTTTAGGCCCTTTTTAAGCCTGAAACTAAGTCCCGGACTTTTTTGGCCACGGCTTCAGGGGCCTTTCCTTTGGCGTCTTTGTGCTCAGCAACGACATTAACCAAAGCACTACCGACCACCACGCCGTCTGCGACGGCAGCGACGGTTTGAACTTGGGCTGCGGTCGAAATACCAAATCCGACACAGATTGGCAGAGCAGTATGTTTACGGATCTCAGCGACTGCATCTTTTAGGTTTGTTGCCAAATCAGCACGCTCGCCGGTTACGCCTGACCGAGAGACATAATAAATAAAACCGGTAGCATCTTTAGCGATTTTTGCGATGCGCTCAGGCGGTGTGGTCGGTGCGACAATAAAAATGTTTTCTAAGCCTGCTGCCTTCGAGGCTGTCACTAACTCGCTAGCTTCTTCGGGTGGGCAATCTAAGGTAAGTAACGCATCAGCACCGGCCGCCTTGAGCGCTGCGCAGGTTTGGGTTAGCCCGCCCGAGAGTAAGAGATTGTAGTAGGTATAGAGTACGAGAGGCTTGTCAGTTTTCGCGCGAACATTGCGCAAGATTTCCAGTAAGCCCTTGTGGGTCATGCCGCCTTCTAGGGCACGTTGTGCTGCAAGTTGATTGGTTAACCCATCAGCCAGCGGATCAGAGAAGGGTACGCCAACTTCGAGGATATCGGCACCGTTATCCGCGAGTGCAATTAAGATGGCGGTCGAGGTAGGCCCATCGGGGTCACCCGCACAGGTATAGCTCACAAAGGCAGCACGGCCTTCGGACTTACAGCGGGCAAAGGTTTGGGCGAGACGACTCATCCCAGCGATGCAAGCGGAGCCGCCCTGTAAGGGGAAGCGAAAAGACCGCTACGTCTTGACCCAGTCGATTGAACCAAGACTATGCTCCCATGCGACGCTTGCTGCCCTTATTCCTTGCCGCCCCCTTACTTGCAGAGCCTCCTCGTCCCGCAGATTTGGGAGACACTTGGGTGTTTAGCGCACGTGCTCGCCACGATGTTGGTGGCGGAAAGGATGGACTTTCCATTGATTCCAGTGGCGTACGCGTTGAGGTCCTGACTCGACTCACACAGTTGCGTGATTGGCAACTTTCCCTCTCGGGCGCCGTTGGCGCAGAAGGGCATGATCTCCGACCTGGTACCGTAGTCGGTTTGCCCCGCCTGGAGTCGGTTCGCGAGCTCGACCTCGGCTTGGTACTCTCGCATCGCCCGCCGCAGGCTGGTGGACCCGCACGCTTCTACGCGCTTGAGATTGGTTCGCGCACAGCTGACGCAGCCGGACCCGAGGAAGGTATCGCCATTTCTTTCGCTGGTGGTTCCTCTTGGAAAATCAACGAGACCTTCACGCTCGGCTATCTCATTCTTGCGGAAAGCCGTGAGATGGAATCCGACCTATTCCTCGTGGTGCCGACTTTTCGCTGGGCCTTCGCGCACGAGTGGTCTTTGGCTACGGGTCGGAAATCCTTAGTGCTCGCACGTCAGTTTGAATCCTCAGGTGAAGCTTTTGTTACCGTCGGTTATGACGGCGAGGAGACTCGGCTAGAGGATCTCGCTGGTCAGGAGGCACGCCTGCTCGACCAGAGACTCTATGCAGATATTGGCTACGCTTGGGTTGCTGGCTCATGGAACCTGCGTGCGACGCTTGGCTGGGAACTCGATAGCGAGATGCGTTTTCAGGTCGGTGGGGTCGAGACCGAGGTTGACCCTGGACGCGGGGCACGTGCGGGACTCATTGGGCGCGTCCGCTTCTGAGCGGTCAGGGGTTGCTTTCAAGACATCTGTTTGCTCTATTTGCCCCTTCGCTTGCCCCCGTGGTGGAATGGCAGACACATGAGACTTAAAATCTCCCGCGTAACAGCGTGCTGGTTCGAGTCCAGCCGGGGGCACGGCGAATCTCGTTTAACTAACGTTTAATGATTTCGAGGCGCTCACGACCTTCGATAATCATTTTCCGTCGTTGCTCGTCATGTTTCTTCTTATTCGCCTCTGACTCTTTCTTGTTGTTTTGAGCAATGACAGCCACGTCTGTGCCGTCTTCGGGTTGGTTTGAGTTAGAGGAGTCGCCGTCATTTCTATCCTTGTTGGCGTCAGAACTGCCAACCGAAGTGACGACTTTTCTTACAGGCTTATTGCGACGTTCGATATACCTGAATGCTTCCGTAGCTGCGCGCTCCGCTTCCGCTGGGCTGATACGTGCGAGAATTTTGTCGCGCAGGTTTGATTGTTCCCCGGTAAGGCCCGAGATGGATGCTTGGATGAGCAACTCATAAAGTGCATCGATGTCACTCGCCTTGGTGCCGATACCCTTGGCTATTCTTTCTCCGAGAACTCCATGCGCTGTTCGGTAGCCACCTTGGGCAGCCTTGTTTAACCAGTCGTTCGCTTCTGCATCATCTTGCGGTACGCCATCTCCTTCACTGTAAATTTGGAATAAGCGGTAGGAACAGTTCGTCTCTCCTTCGTTCGACGCCTTTTTATACCAGCGTAGCGATTCATCCCGTTGTTGCTGAATACGTGATTGCGCAAATTGATCGTCATAGTAGTTCCCCACCTGTCGCATGGCGCTGCGATTGCCTTTAAGCGCATGGGGATAGCTTGAGATAGGCGGGACGGTATTTTCTACGCCGAGAAGTAAACTTGAGAAGACGATGCTAAAGCAGAGATTTCGCATACATTTATAGTAGAGAGTTTCTAGATAGATTAAAACTTAAATGATGTACTGTGTCCTAAGGTTGCCCTCGGGGTCGGGTTTGTCTTAATAACCGTCATGCTTTACCTTAAATTCATCTTATCCGCGGGAATTATCGTTGGCGCATCCGAGCTCGCTAAACGAAATTTGGTATGGGGTGCGTTACTCTGCGCACTACCTTTGACCTCGATCCTGACGATGTCGTGGACCTGGGTGGAGACGCCAGACCCCAGTCGCATTTCCGCCCTGAGTATTTCCATTCTCGCCTACACGGTGCCATCCCTGGTGCTCTTCATTATTTTGCCAATCTTGTTACGGGTGGGGCTAAGTTACTGGCCAGCATTGGTCTGTGCCTGCCTTTTGACGGCTGGTTTTTACCGATTATGCGACCCTTTGATTACAAAGTGGACTGCTTAAGGTGGGAAGAGGAAGTGAATGAAGCGGCAAGCGGGAAGATGGGGAGAGGCTAAAGACGAAAGACTAAGGACTAAAGGCTGCGGAAGAGTAAAAAGTAGAAAGTAAAAAGAGAAGCAGCGGGCGGAATTAAGAATTAAGAAGTTAAGAATTAAAAGGGGGTGAAGAAGCTAACCAGATAGCCAGCCAGTCAGCTATCCAGCCAACCAGCCAATCAGCCCGCTACCACCGCTACTACCGCTACCACCGCTAATATCTCTCACTTCGTAATCTCAATCTCGCCCAGTACCGCTCCTGCACAAGTTCGGTCTTGTGCTACCCAATAAGGGGCATCGCGGTTGGCAAATCGAATGTAATGTCGTGCGTCTGCACCGGCTGGCGCACCACTGGAATTAGCAGCTGCCGGTTTTTTGGTGCTCACAGGTTTTGCAGGTGCAGCCTCGGGGAACATCACCACGAGTTGGTGTTTGCCGGGTGCGTTCGGGGCAACGGCGTTACAGATAATTTCCTGACCTTGATTGGCAATTTCGGGTTGGAGTGCGGCGGCGGGCGGGATGGTACGGATATCAAAATTTTCACCTGCGCCTGGCGAGTAGATGTAGCGGCCAGATTTTTGAGCGTAGGCGAGGTCGAACGTGCGCGCGGTTGGGCATGAGGCGAATCCGCGATTGGTTATACGGATACGTAACTCGTAGGGTGCACCTTGTTTAACTGAGCTGGGCCAGGATGCGCTGATGAGTTCATAGCGGTAACCCAGGTGATCTCGTAAGTAATCAAAAGCTGAACGTGGTACGGCGTTGCCTTTGCTATCACTAAAATAGCCGTCAGAAATCGGTAGACCACGCGCAGCGACATCCTCGCGGGTTTTCATTTGTGTTTTCCATGCATCCAGTGGACCCGCTGCTTTAGAAGGTGAGACGGTTGACCATGCGCGCGAAATACCAAAGGTGACGACGCGCTCCATGGCTGCTTTGGTAATCATATTCCAACCATCCATGAGGGGAGCGGCACTCGCAAAGCCTGGGCCTAAATCAGCGTCGACCGGGACAAAGATTCCCTGTTGGCACCATGTCTTCCAGCCCGCATCGGCAGGGCCAACGGTATCGAATGTACCGTCATCGGTACTGTCGGCGCCAAATCCAATATTATGAAAGCCAATAAAGGCTGCAGGTGTGCGTTCCGTGAATGCTTCCCCTTGGTTAATTTCGGGCGCAAGGTTGAGTCCGCTCAGTAATGCGCTGCGCATGGTCGCGGATCGAATCTGAAGCGGTCGCGCGGGTGGACGTGCGGCGATGAGTGCTTTGAGTACGGCGGCGTGCGAGGTAAGGTCCGAAGGGATACGTGCGGAATCTCGTATCTCTCCGCGATGCCCGATAAACCCCATTTGGATAGCCAAGATGACATCGACGTTTTTAGCCAAGGTGGGTCGGAGTGCTTCGATGTGCTGCGTGACCATCGCAACGTTCGGTCCACTCACTTTTTTACGATCGAGCTCGTAGGCGAATCGCAGAATTACCCGCGTGCCTGTGCGACGGAAAATATCGAGCGACCTATCGAGTCGTGCAAGTAGAGCGGCATCGAGCGGTTTCGTGGAATATTCGTCGAGCCAACAAATGCCGAGATGCGTCGTAATACCCGCGATCTGCAATCGGATCAGGGCATCGGACATCGCTTTATCTGACCAACCCGATTTACCTGCGTCGCTATCGAGAGTAGGGAAAGCGGAAGTGCCCTCGAGTTTGCCACCGCGTCGTCGCGCACCGCTGCCGTCTGTCTGTGTTAAGAGGATCACGCCTTCACTGTTCGCAATCGGGCATTCAAGGCGGAAGCCACGGTCAGGATTGATGAGACCATTCGTGGCGGTGGCATCGTCTGCCCAGATGCCATGGTAGGTGCGCTGGGTGCGTTCTACAGGGGCATCTTTGGCCAGCGCATTGACGGTTAAGCCAAGGCAAAGATACGCACATTGGAGTAGGGTGGGGCACGCCATGTGACTTATCTAGCCGAATGGTCATAGGTTGCAATCACACGCTCGTCCTTACAGAAATACCGCATGGGTGAGTCACTGACATTATGGCAGGAGCTGGTGAATGCAGCGAAGGGCGACCCGTTTATGGTGGTCGCCAGTGCACTATTCTTTCTTGCGATACTGCACACATTCATTGCCCCAAAGTTTGCGGCAATTGCACACCGCATGGAATTAGCTCATGCGGAACGTGTCCGTTTAGGAAGTGTCGCTGTAAGCTCCGAAGGTAAGTCAGCGAATTTCCGTGCTTCCATTTTACATTTTCTAGGTGAGGTCGAAGCTGTTTTTGGACTTTGGGCATTCGTCCTTTTTAGCGTCCTCATTGTTTGGCCCGGTAAAGGATGGGCCTTTGCCTGTGCTTATATTGAGACGGCGAGTTATGATGCCGCTGGGAAGATCGCCCTCGGGGGCGTCATGCCTGCGGAGCCTTCGAGGTATATCGAACCACTCTTCGTCTTTATCATTATGGCTATGGCGTCTTCACGGCCCATCCTTACTGCGGCAAATCGTTTGCTCGGTGCTGTCGGAAATATTTTAGGGGGTTCACCTGTCACTCACTGGG
>DNHH01000113.1:0-4156 GCA_003485955.1 Opitutia bacterium | reverse complement strand
GCAGCGCAGTTTAAAGCCTACAACCCATCCACGCGTTTGCGTTATGCAACCCTTGGGCTGCTGTTCGTTAACATTTCAATTGGGGGAACGCTGACCAATTTTGCTGCACCCCCCGTTGTGATGGTCGCTGCCAAATGGGAGTGGACGACACTACACATGTTGAATGACTTTGGGCTCAAAGCGTTACTTGCGATTATTTTATCAAACTTGCTCTACGCAGTTATTTTTCGTCACGAGTTTCGTCAGATGGCAGAGGGCGTTTCTAAATTTACTGAAACTGAAAAGCCTGATGTCATTCCGTTTTGGGTGACGTTCGCACATGCGGGATTCATGGCATGGTCTGTCTTCATGTTAATGGGACATCACCCCGCTTTACTTTTAGCAGGTTTCCTAGTCTTCCTCGCCTTCACTGTCGCCACGCCGCAGTGGCAAGCGCCTATTCTTTTGCGCTCCCCCTTGCTGGTTGCATTCTTTCTCGCATCTCTGGTGGTACATGGAGGATTACAAGGTTGGTGGATTTCCCCGGTGCTCGTTCGGCTCGACGAATTTAGTCTTTTCTTGGGGGCAACTTTCCTGACCGCTTTTAATGACAACGCAGCAATTACATATTTAGCTTCTCAGGTGCCTGCACTGTCATCTGGAACCGACGCCGCTCGAGCTCTCCAATATGCTGTCTTAACAGGCGCGGTCACAGGTGGTGGTTTGACAGTGATTGCCAATGCGCCTAACCCTGCAGGTCAGTCGATCCTGGCACCACATTTTCAAGATGGTGTTTCGCCTTTCCGTTTGGCGCTATGGGCTTTGGCCCCTACTACAATCGCGGCACTCTGTTTCCTTTACCTGCCACATGCTTGAGCTCGGTGGCAAGCGACAGGTTAAATTAAGCATTTAAAGGGGGTAGAAGGGGTATTCCCTACCGATTTGTGTCTTTCCTTCTACGGTATGCCGCTATAATTAACAAAGAGGGGTAATCCTGCCCCCTTTACATTTTTTTCGCTATGTCACGCCCCTCCTCTAAAGGCTTCACGCTTATCGAATTACTTACAGTGATTGCGATTATTGGCCTGCTAGCAGCTGTGTTGATTCCTGCTGCGATGGGTGTGCAGCGCCGGGCTAAGGCAGCGACCTCCCAGACCGTCATGAGTGGATGGTGTTCGGGTATTCTTCGCTACAAACAAGCCTATGGTTTTTATCCAGGTCTTGGAGCGGCTTCTTACCCAACTGCCGATACCTGCCTAAAGTTAGAGTCGGGAACCAACGCCTCCTTTTTCATCATGACGCTGGCGGGTAAGAACCCTAACAGTACAAGTTTGACGGCAGGTGCCGCTGGTAATCGCGCAAAGTATAATCGTAACAGTGAGGCCTTTATCGATTTTGCACCTCAGGATTATGAGGACTATACAAAGTTGCCTGCGTCCACGGATACGACGGGTACGCTCGGCACAAGCAACTTTTTAGTCGATCGTTTTGGTAACCGAAATATCCGAGTGGTTATCGATTACGACAATAGTGGTGCCCTGAAATCGGCTACAGGTGCGCCAACACCTGCTGCGGCTATTCCTACAGAAATCGCGGGTTACTCCACGACCACCGGCTACCCTGCGCGCGTCATCATTTACACCTCCCGCTCAGAAGTTAAGACGATTGATGTGACTGGGACAGCTGGTACGCCACTTTCTGACTTCTTAGACGTTATCGCTGCCCAGTGAGCATGAATCTCCCTCTGCAGAAAATTGGGCGTCGGGTCCGTGCTGGCTTCACCATGGTGGAGCTTCTAATTGTTATTACAGTCATCCTTATCTTGGCTTCGATGATGTTGGCCATTCGTCCGACAAATCCCGAAGGACTCGGTAACGGCCAGCGGATGATGGCGGACATGCTTCGAATTGCGAAAGTTCAGGCGACGATGAATCGCGCAGCCGTCCCAAGAATCAATGGGTGGCTGTCGAATTGGGCTCCTGCGAACTTCCGTTATCGCCTGTTGATTAAGTGTGAGCCTTCGAACCCCGATACCCACCTGCGCGAGATGGTGATAGCGATTGGCTGTACAGGTATTGGAGCTACCCCAGCTTTGTATACTTGGTTTTCCCCTGAGCCGCCCGTACGCCTCCCTCCCGGGGTCTTTTTTGTCCCGCCCAATATTGCAGTCGTCAACGGGATTTCAGGTGGTACGACGACAAATCCTGGCGTGGTGATGCCAACAGATGTCCCGCTTTCAGGTCCATCGGCAGCTACACGTTTGAGCAAGATGCCAGGACTGGCAGATGTCGTTGGCTTAGTGGTCGGTGCGAATGAATATTGCACACCAACGTCGACGACGCTGGCACCCATGATGCTCTACCGGCCCATATTTACACCGGGCCTCGCCCCAAGTACGGGCGTTTACTATAATCAAACAGGTGTACACACGATTGTTGGCGGCGGAAGTTACTGGTACTATGTCGAGCTTGGACCCGACGGATCCAACAACCACACCGGAAAAGTTGTCTTAGTTTTAGCTGAAGGTGTGAATGTGGGCACTCAGACGCGCTTAACCTCTGCTGATAAATTCGCAGCCATCCTCTTGCGTCGTAACGGCGATGTCACGCTGACGACAGATACGAACGACCTTGATTCAACCGGCACCTCTACTTTGTTGAAATGAACACATCACCTGATCTTCCCGTTGCTCGACGACTTGGCTTCACATTGGTCGAAGTTATTATTGCTGTCGGTGTTGTCGGTGTCGCCATCGCATCCCTTATTGGCATTCTGGCGAGCACCTTTCAGCAAGTGGACGACATCATGCAGACCAATGCTGCACTCACGTCTGCGCAAGGCTTGGTCACGGCGCTGGATAACCCGCGCATCATTTTCAAAGACCTCACCGCAAGTGGCGGGATTAGTACCAATACGTCCACGGCAAGCTATCTAGATAATACGGCCGACAAGCCGAACTTTGATATCGTCTACGACTTGCTTAAAAACGCCGACACTCCAGCTAACGGTGTCTGGGTCTATGTCTACGAGCGTAAGCAAGTAATCTCTTCTGTTGAGGTGATTTCGTCAGCCACGAATACATACAATCTCAACGGCAACCCTGCGTTGGTTGAAGTTGTCAAGATGACCAGTGATAACTTTACGCCTGATTTAGCACAGGCACGTAACGTTTTGGGAAGTCCGATGCGCGTTCGCTTAACGCTTTCGAAGCTATTGGTTGGTCAGCGTGTGACGTTAGACCCAACAACTGGTGAGCCCACGGCTGCAACCTACGCCAGCGGATCTTTGCCAGCATCTGTCGACAACTTCGCTTTAGCCTATTTGCCGATTGTGGCTGAATTTTATCCGCACGAATACGAAAGCGCCACGGTCTTTAAAGCTGCCACTAATGATCAGCAGCCAGTCCTGGTACAAACTATCGTCATCAATCGATGAAAACTTTTGTACGCCATTCACGTCGGGGTTTCACACTGGTCGAGCTCCTCGTAGCCTCGGCCATCATGATCGTCTTAGTATTGATAGTGACTAAGGTCGCCGTTGATACTCTGTCAGCGTACGATAAGGTTGTTGCCGATCTTTCCACACAAGCAGAAGCACGCTCAGTCTTGGATAGCATGGAGCGCGATTTAAATACAGCCGTATTCCGTCCCGATGGTCGTTGTTGGATGGAGGTTATCGCCCCGCAAGCCACAGGCGATGCATCGGGTCTTCTCAAGTTGGCAAATATTTCGTCGGACCTTCAACCCGTACTCATGTTCTTTGCGTCACCGAATGATCGCACCCGTTGGAGTACAAGTGGAAGCGTACGTACCGCAATTTCTGGAGAAACCTGCGCAGTTTCTTACCGCATGGGTCGCCGTTCCCCGTTCGACGTCCCTGGCGCTACCATCCAGCAAGTCTACTGCGTGCAGCGTACCGTCATTGATGCCCAAAATACCTTTAATGAAGCCATACCCATACTCACCGTGCCCACGGCTGCGTTGAGTACGGTGACGACAGGGACGCCTTTTACATACTGGTACAACGCCTCCCGCAGTTACATTTCACCCTACGGCGCATCGACAACAGGTACGCTGATTTCTTCGACGCAAATGGCATCCAGTGGCGCATTAGATGCAGCGAATACAAATACTGGATGGACAATGGATGAGCAGAATTTTTGCGCCCAGAACGTCGT
>DNHH01000110.1:7787-8170 GCA_003485955.1 Opitutia bacterium | reverse complement strand
TCTATGCGAGCGCGAACCCTCTCATCCTAGATTACCTTGCTTTACGAGAAATGCAAAGTGCCCGAGCTGAGTCCGGAAGCGCAGATAAAGACACGGCCGAGCCACCTCTCTTTCAGGCGGCTACTTCAGGCGGGATGAAACTTGGCTCAGCTCGACCCGGTGACATTACGATTATTCGCCTACCGCAAAAGTGAAGCGTCGGCCACAATCGTGGCGATGTCTTCGATAATCTTGACAGTCTCTTCGTCAAAGCGCGCCAAGTCTGGACTATCGAGATCCAAGACGCCGTGCAACCTGCCGGAAGTAAGCAAAGGGATAACACATTCGCTGCGCGATGCGTGATCACACGCAATGTGGCCAGGGAACTGACTGACATCCGGAAC
>DNHH01000110.1:7208-7542 GCA_003485955.1 Opitutia bacterium | reverse complement strand
CCAAGGGCAATGCGCGTACACGCAGGTTTGCCCTGGAAAGGACCAAGGACCAATTCGCCGTCGCACAGGAAATAGAATCCGACCCAATTCAGCCGAGGTAAGCGGTGCCAGAGCAAAGCAGCTGTGTTGGCAGAATTTGCGACGAGGTCTCGCTCGCCACCAATCAAGGCACGTAGGTCGGCAGGCAAATCACCCAAAGACCCTGAAGCAGAATCTGCGTGAGTCACTTCAGAGTGTAATACCAAGGGACTCGGAAGCCATCGTGCGCTCCTCGAGTAATTCCTTTTCCGTCAGAGAAATTTTCTCTCGCGAGAAGGCGTCGAGCGGCAGGCCC
>DNHH01000110.1:4922-7050 GCA_003485955.1 Opitutia bacterium | reverse complement strand
GAGAAGGCGTCGAGCGGCAGGCCCTGTACAATTTCCCAGGTGCCGTCGGCCTTCGTGCGAATGGGATAGCCAAACATGATACCAGGCTGGATGCCGTAGTCACCCTTGGAGAGGACGGCCACGGAGTGCCACTCGCCTGCTGGAGTCGGGAAGTGTAGGCTACGCAGGGTATCCAGGGCCGCGTTAGCGGCAGAAGCTGCTGAAGATGCGCCGCGGGCTTTAATGACAGTAGCCCCGCGCTTCTGGACATCACCAACAAAAGTCTCCTTCAGCCAAGCGGCGTCGGTGATAACCTGAGTCGCAGGCTTTCCGCCGATGGTTGCGTTGGTGAAGTCGGGATACTGGGTCGAGGAGTGATTACCCCAAATAGCGACGTGTTTGACGACGGAGTTATGGACACTTGCCTTGGCGGCGAGCTGCGACTTTGCGCGGTTCTCGTCGAGGCGCGTCATCGCAAAGAAATTCTCGGCGGGCAAGTTAGCAGCGGAGCGCAGAGCAATGAGCGAGTTCGTATTGCAGGGGTTACCGACGACGAGAACCTTAACAGTCTTCTTGGCGGAGCGGGCGATGGCCTGGCCTTGGCCGACGAAGATTTTACCATTAATGCCGAGCAAATCCTTACGCTCCATGCCATCCTTGCGCGGAACCGCACCGATGAGCAGACACCAATCCGCATCCTTGAAACCAACATCAAGATCTCCAGTAGCGACGACATCCGTGAGCAGAGGGAAGGCGCAGTCCTGAAGCTCCATGACCACACCTGCTAAGGCGTTCAATCCGGGCCCAACTTCAATAAGGTTAAGTGCCACAGGTTGATCAGGTCCGAAGACAGCACCGGAAGCTAAACGGAAGATTGCCGCGTAACCAATGTTGCCAGCGGCACCTGTGACAGCGACGCGAATGGGAGGACGAGTGGACATAAGGGTGGCAGGTATCTACCCCGCACCCCTACGGGCTGTGAAGCGCAAACTGGATTTGATTTAGAATCCTAACTCACCCTGGTGAAAATCCGCCGACTCCGCTTCACCCACAGAATTTGCTAAAAGATGAGCGAGCGAAAGGGTTGACCGACCGTCCAGGCCCCCAAGATGTCGCAAGACTAAGGCAGCCGCCAGCGCATCGTAACCCGCACAGTGGTAATGCCTACGGCCCGCTGGGCAGTGTCTATTGGCCAGGCCGTCTAAACGCTCAGTAAGATGGAGCATCCGGATTAATTCACCGAGACGAAAGTCTCCTAAAGTAGGCGCCCAGCGACGTGCCAGTCGTAGCGTATCCACCCAAGGCCCCCATTCCGCCAAAGCCACTCCATCTTCGAAAACAGAAGGAACCGCTGAGGGGTGTGGCCACGTAGCCGCCAAAAGCCGTGCCTCCACTGAACTATTGTGGGCAACAAAAACGCCCGAGGCCCGCAAAGATACAAAATACTCCCAATGAGCATCAAAGGAGCGAAGCCCAGTTAAGTCACGGTCTGCCAATCCGTGGCATTGCGTGTCCATTAAAGGGATAGGGGCAAGCGGAGCACAGAGCCCTGTATAAACAGAAACAATTTCTCCGCCGAGCAAAGTAGTGACGCCAAATTCGACCACCCCTGTTCGCACCCCGCCCTCAAAATCGAGAACATGGAGTGGTACGTCAGACCAGCGTTGTTGATTTAGCGCCATTCGTGTCGAGGGTAACGACCTCGGAGATCCTTACGCACCTGAGCATAAGAGCCTAACCAAAAAGAGTCGAGGTCGGTGGTACGTTGCACGGTTCGGCGCGCAGGTGATTGAATACAGACAACTAGAGGGACCTTCCCATCGCAGATGCGTAGTTTCTTTCCAGGGAAATCATAAAGCTCTTGAACGGTTGCTTCGATACACGCTTCTCCATCTTCGTCATAAACAATACGGGCCGGATGCTTCTTGCGTGGTAAGTCAATCTTCTCTGGGCAAAGGCGCTCAAGAGCGAGCCGCTGCTCATGGGTAACCCAGCCATGGACGGCAGGCATCACTGGCCGGTCACGAATATCGCGATAGGCTGATGCTCCCATGCAAAGCTCCTCGATAATCAGTCGGCGACCTTCCGCATCCAACGGGGCAATGCCTAAGTCGGGGCAATGCTTAGCGGCAAAATTAACACGGCGAAT
>DNHH01000110.1:495-4756 GCA_003485955.1 Opitutia bacterium | reverse complement strand
AGCGGCAAAATTAACACGGCGAATCCAGGCATCGACCTGGCTATCCCAGCGCTCAAGTTCTAAGCGGCCAGCAATAACTTCGTTGGCCAATAATCGACTGGCGGCATCTGAAGGTGCATCATCTCGCTCAACAGTCGCGAGCGCGAGATCCCGGAAACGACGTTCAAGGCGAGTCACAACGCGACGCTGAGTTGGATCGTAACGAACGGTGGCAACTTCAGAAAAGTCTTTCGGAAAGAGTTCATGCAACCAGGACTCTTCGATTGCCGTGACCAAGGACAGGTAAAGGGTGACTTCGCCGCGCACTTGCACTTCCTCCATCTCAGCCGCCACCAGTAAGCGTGCATCGCGCACCACTGTTTCACTGCGCAATTCACCCCGTCGTCCATGCACGACTGCACAACGTAAGGTGCCCGCATCGAGCCTTACCGCCAAGCGATCGCTAAGCCCAATAAACAAGCACTTACGGATAGTCTCTGGCTGTGCGGGAGTCTCATTGATTGTTAGCCCCTGAGCTTGAGCTATCCGTAGGAACTGACGTGCAGCACGATCAGCCTGCAGGGCACCTTGAGCATGCACGCCCAAAGCATCACACGCATTTGCATCAAAACGCATATCGGTAGCACGGTACAATAGGGCTAGGCGCTGCAACAAATCCGAGCCAGGTTCACAGCCGACAGCGTCTCGAGCTGATTCAGTCGCGGCATCAACTTTGCGTAAGACAATATCACGGCCTTGAGCGAGTCCTGCAATCGCCGCAACTTCTGTCACGCAACCATACTCCCCAGCTGCGAGTAACATGCGCGCATGGCGTGGGTGAGAAGGGAAGACCGCCATCCGGCGACCCATGTCCGTTAGTTGCCCCTCCGGCGTCCATGCACCTAAATCAATCAAGGTAAGACGTGCCCGGTCGAGTGAACGAGGATCGGGCGCCTCGAACCACGGAAAATCACCAGCATCACCCCACCCCGATGCACGTAAGAGTAATAATGTTTCACAAAGATCGACGCGGCGAATCTCGGAAACTTCCCTGGCAGGACGTGCCTCATGGTCCGTCTTCGACCAGAGACGAATACACCGGCCCGGCCCCGTACGTCCCGCACGGCCTGCTCGTTGCTCTGCCGAAGCCTGCGAAATCGGTTCAACAAAAAGCGTGTCAATTCCACGCAACGGATCAAAGCGTGCGATTCGCGCTAAACCAGAATCAATGACCGCCCGGATTCCGGGTATTGTCACTGAAGTTTCCGCAACATTGGTAGAAACAACGATTTTCCGATCTGCACCCGGACGAACGGCGCGATCTTGCTCTTCGGGGGGCAATTCGCCGTGCAAAGGCAGACATTCGATGCCACGGGCTTCCGGCAGGGCTTTGATTGCACTCAACGTACGTGTAATTTCGTAAGCGCCTGGCATGAATACAAGGATGTCGCCCTCGTCTTCTTCCTGGAGAACCCGGCGGACTTGCTCAGCGGCTGGCTCCCAAATCGGACGCCCAGCCGCCCGTCCTCCTGGTAAGTACTCGGTGGCGACAGGATAAGCACGGCCGTCGGCGGCCAATGTCACCGAACCTTCAAGCCATTGTGCGAGCGACGCCGTATCCAGCGTGGCTGACATCGCGATGAGGAGTAAATCAGGGCGTTGCTTTTCCTGTAACTTACGAGCGAGTGCGATGGCGACATCGGCATGTAAGTTACGTTCATGAAATTCATCGAAGATGACAGCGCCGACTCCCTTGAGATGCGGATCAGAGGCCATCTGACGTAACAGCAATGCCTCAGTGACAAATTTAATTCTAGTTTCTGCCGATTCCACGCGATCAAAGCGAATTTGGTAACCGACTTCGCCGCCAAGTCGCACGCCCCGCTCTGCTGCAATACGGGCAGCCAGGAGACGGGCCGCAATCCTCCTAGGCTGTAAAATAATGATCTGTCCTTGGACTAAATTTAAGTCCAATAACATTTGAGGAATTTGTGTCGATTTACCTGAGCCTGTGGGCGCACGCAAAATGATGCGACGCGTCTTCTCACAGGCCTCTACCAAGGGGGCGCGTAGGGCTTCAATGGGCAACGTCGAGCTCATCGACCGTCGAGCTCGATAAGCTCGGCCTCAAACTTCCCATCAATGATTGTTAATCGCGCGACGGTGACAGGCAGCCGAAAGCGCCGCGGACCTGCACTGCCTGGATTAATCCGGAGGACATTGCCGTCCTGCTCGATAGTCGGTTGGTGGCTATGGCCCGTGATGACGATATCGGGCCGATGCAACGATTCGTCCATTGGCAGATGGCTATGGTGTAAAAGAATTCGAACTCCACCGACCACATGCAAAAGGTAAGCTGGTAGCCGTGGGTCGTCGTCGCAGTTACCCGCAACCGCTAAGACGGGTGCAACCTGCGCAAGCTCATCTAAAGCATCGTCACTACAGACGTCACCTGCGTGTAAAATGAGGTCAACTCCCTCGAGCGCGACAATAGCCTGGGGACGCACTAAGCCGTGCGTGTCGGAGATCAGTCCGATACACGTGCTTGCCATACCTCAACGCGGCCGGCGCAACTTACCAGGGGGCAAGGAACGTAATTGTGAAAACTCGGCCCCCAGGGCGTCTTTCAACTTCGCGCGCACAGAATCGGGTATGCTTTCGACAGCATCGCTAAATTCTTTACTGCCAGGCGTGACCACTTCTTCACCCTGCGACTGACTCAGCAGAGCTGATGCATCAAAAGGAGCTTGGGCACCAGCCTCGGCCTCTGCGAAAGCGACATCCAGAGGCGGCTCGTCGGCAACTTCGCTCTTGGCGGACTTAGTGACCTTCTCTGTCTTCACTGCGACCGCAACTTTCGCCTCAGCAGTCGCTTGTGTTGTATTTATTTTTTTTTGGCCGGGCTCCTTAGGGAGTCCGTTGGCGGAACCTGCGAGATCTTTAATCAAGCCATCAATTGAACGCTGTCGCGTTTGGTCGACCGCTTTAAGCAAGGCGACTTCGAACGCTGCACGCGGCGAAAGTCCGTGACGGATAGAGTTTTCAGCCGATAACAATGCATCAAGCATGCGCACCAATTGATCTGACGTGAGTTCAGTTGCGAGTAAGCGACTTTTCCCAGCGTTCTTTACTGCGTCTAAAACGGACGAGCGGACCACGACTTGTAAATCAGCGAGGATGCGCAAAAGGTCGCGCCCTTCTTCATGAAACTTGTCAGAAAGCGCTAAGGCTGCAGCCGCGTTACCAGCGGCGATTGCCTGAGAAAGGTCCGCGATTTGCTTAACTGAAGCTAAACCGTAAATATCGAGAACATCTTTCTCTGTTACGTTTTTACCCGCAAAAGAGATAACCTGATCGAGAATAGACTGAGAGTCGCGCATCCCGCCATGGGCAAGACGGGCAATAGCAATAAGTGCATCACGGTCTGCTTTAACCCCGTCGGCTTTGACAATCTCCGAGAGTCTCTCGGCAATAAGGTCCTCAGGGATGGGCTGGAATTCTAAGCGCTGGCAGCGCGAAACAATGGTATCGAGAACTTTTTCGGACTCAGTCGTCGCAAAAACAAACTTCACCCAAGGGGGTGGTTCTTCGATTGTTTTGAGCAAAGCATTGAAAGCCTCTTTCGTCAGCTGGTGAGCTTCGTCGACAATAAAGATTTTGTAGCGGCCGGACGGCTGGAATTGGCAGGCTTCACGAATACGCTCGGCGTCTTCAAGGCGACGATTGGATGCGGCATCAATCTCAATAACGTCGAGGCAGGAGCCACGGTCAATTTCTACACAAATAGGATCCTTTAAATCGAAGTCCGACTTAGGCCCGTCCGTGCAACTGAGTGCCTTAGCGAAAATGCGTGCCGTTGTGGTTTTGCCTGTACCCCGTGGTCCGACAAAAAGGTAAGCGTGGGCAACGCGACCCGAATTAATAGCGTTGGTCAGCGTACGCACAATGTGCTGCTGACCTACCATCTCAGCGAAGGTACGCGGGCGCCAGCGACGGGCGATAACCTGGAAGACGGGGTCTGGCACTGTAAGGATAAAATCAGTCGACGCTTAAGGTGTCAACGGGGCGTCCAGGAATCACTCCCACTCGATTGTCGAAGGGGGCTTCGAGGAAATGTCGTAGCAGACGCGATTGAAGCCCTTAACCTCGTTTATGATACGCGAAGAGGCCTTCCGGAGGACTTCGTATGGTAAATGCGCCCAGTCGGCAGTCATCGCGTCGGAAGATGTCACCGCACGTAGCGCACAAACATGGTCATAGGTTCGCTCATCACCCATCACGC
>DNHH01000110.1:0-176 GCA_003485955.1 Opitutia bacterium | reverse complement strand
ATCTCCACAAACACGCACGGCGAGACCGGGACCTGGGAAGGGATGGCGCCAGACCATTTCACGGGGAAGTCCGAGGGCTTCACCGAGCGCACGTACTTCGTCCTTAAACAATTCGCGGAGTGGTTCGAGTAGACGAAGCTTCATCCGCTTCGGCAGACCGCCGACGTTATGGTGGC
>DNHH01000132.1:3682-4334 GCA_003485955.1 Opitutia bacterium | reverse complement strand
GGGGCCGCAAGGAGCTCCAGGTCGCTGAACATGAAATGCCTGGCCTGATGGCGCTGCGCGCGAAATACGGAAAACTCAAGCCACTCAAGGGCGTTCGCATTGCTGGCTCTTTGCACATGACCATCCAAACGGCTGTGCTTATTGAGACGCTGACTGATTTAGGTGCGGATGTGCGCTGGGCTTCCTGTAACATTTTCTCCACTCAAGACCACGCAGCCGCAGCCATCGCCAAAGCGGGTATACCCGTCTTTGCTTGGAAGGGTGAGACGCTTGAGGAGTACTGGGAGTGTACGATGCGTGCGCTGACTTGGCCCAATGGCGATGGACCTGAATTGATTGTCGACGACGGTGGCGATGCTACACTCCTTATCCACAAGGGCTATGAGCTCGAGAACGGATCAAAGTGGGTCACCACTAAGTCGGAGTCAGAAGAAGAGCAGATTATCAAAAACTTGCTCAAGAAGGTCGCCAAGGATCGCCCAGGCCATTGGCACAAAGTCGTCAAGAGTTGGAAGGGCGTCTCCGAGGAAACTACTACGGGCGTTAA
Source organism: Opitutia bacterium (assembly GCA_003485955.1). Taxonomy (GTDB): domain Bacteria; phylum Verrucomicrobiota; class Verrucomicrobiia; order Opitutales; family UBA953; genus UBA8828. Next base: position 3,787 of record DNHH01000132.1, on the reverse strand, counting down.
GCGCCTTTACCACATGCTCGAAGAGAAGTCCTTACTCGTCCCTTCAGTTAATGTGAATGATACCGCTACGAAGTCTAAGTTTGATAACCTTTACGGCTGCCGCGA
>DNHH01000132.1:0-3482 GCA_003485955.1 Opitutia bacterium | reverse complement strand
ATTAAGCGTGCAACCGATGTGATGATTGCGGGTAAGGTTGCCTTGGTTATTGGCTACGGCGATGTGGGTAAGGGTTCTGCACAGTCACTCAAAGGCTTAGGTGCCACGGTGCAAATTGCTGAGATCGACCCGATTTGTGCGCTACAGGCTATGATGGAAGGATTCCGCGTGGTTACCGTTGAAGATACACTGGGCACAACCGACATCTATGTCACTGCTACCGGCAATCGAGATATCATCACGCTCGAGCATCTTCTAAAAATGAAGGATCAGGCGATTGTTTGTAATATCGGCCACTTCGATAACGAAATTCAAGTTGTCCGTTTGAATGCGGATAAAAATGTAAAGAAGGACACAATTAAGCCACAGGTTGATCGCTATACTATGAAAGATGGCCGCCAACTTTACATGTTAGCAGAAGGGCGATTGGTGAACCTTGGTTGTGCGACAGGCCACCCCAGTTATGTGATGTCGACTTCCTTCACCAACCAAGTGCTCGCACAGTTACATCTTTGGGAGACACGTAAGACGGCGAAACCAAGCGTCGTCGTTTTACCTAAACATCTCGACGAAGAAGTCGCTCGGCTTCACCTCGGTAAGCTTGGTGCTAAATTAACCAAGCTGACCAAGGGCCAAGCTGATTACATCGGTGTTAAAGTCGAAGGTCCGTACAAGCCTGATAACTACCGGTACTAAGTGGCGCACAGCCGCCACGCTGGAGGAAGGGGCAAGGGGCAAGCTGGAAGAGTCTTCCGTTTCACCTTTGCTGCCTGCCATCGTTCAGCCTTGCTAGACTGAAGCTTTACTTCCTCTGGCTGAGCCATCGAAAGGCTGCAATCTCACCATCGCGTCTAAGAATCTCATGGTACTGCGCCCAACCAGCAGCATCGAGCGACTTTATTTTTTCATCAGTTACCAAGGCGTTAGTAGTGTGAATTTCTTCCTTAACCGCATCGAGCTCGGCGAGGCGTTGGCTCGCCCGCTTGCCGTCGTCGCTCACGAGAGTCTGCGCGTCGAATGAAGCGAGCAATTTTTTCTGGAGTGCGATGCCGATTAGATTTTCAAAAAGCGTATCGCCATCCTCGAGTTGTTCGCCGAGTGCCAGCGTACGCTCGAACATGAAGTCAGCCTCATCCCAGTAGCCTAGCTCAACGAACACGTGTTGTAGTTCACCCATGTCGTTACCAAGGCTAGTGAGCGCTTCGAGCGTCTTGGGCACAAGTCTACCATCTGAATCTGATTGATACGCTGCCTCCCAGGCTTCGCGCTCTCCGAGGCCGCTAGCACTGAAGGCGGCTTGCGTCTCAAGCATGATATCGAGGGTATAGGAGTTAAACGATCCTGCCACTTCGGCATCCTCCATCAGACGTGCGACGGTGCCGAGGTCGCGGAGGTTGAAGGCTTGGCTAGCCTCAAGGTAAGTTCCGAGTGGATTGTTTGGCGCAGCTTGACGCAGCGCACGCGCTGCCGCGAGTACTTCCTCTTCTGTCTTAGCAGTCCTCCAGCGCTCCAGTTGTACGCGTGGATCCTCTGGGTGTTCGGCAATCGCACGCTGGAGCCATGACGGGTCACCAGTTGCGCGACTCAAAGCAATCATGCAAACGCCAGTTCGTCCATGCAACGTTGCGTAGGCCTCTGCCTTTGATTGAGGGATACGAGTGGACTTAGAAGAACGGACCGAAATATTTTCCTGTAGTTGGCTTTCGGTTGAAGCAAGGGTCGACTTGCTCGCGATACGTCCTGAAGACCAAATGGTGAATATTAGCGCCGCAAATAAGCCAACCACCGCCGCCGCGGTAATGGTCAGTCTTTTTGTCTTGGGCCAGCGAGGCATGTCTCACTCAACCTTAGATATCTATGACACGCAAGCGTCAGACAAGCGTCCAAGGCTTTCGCAGCTCACGGGTAAGCAGTGCGTTGGCGCCGTCATCATTCGTAAACTTTTCTGTCTTACCGTCGAAGTGTAACTTGCGGCCCGTGAGGATGGCAGCGAGGCCAAGATGGCCCAGTAAGGTTGTGTGATGGGCGGCTTCGACGTTGGCGACAGGGCGACGACGTGTGCGCACGCAGTCAATGAACTCTTTAGCGTGATCGGTCGTGCCCGGGCAGCGCCAAGCGTCTTCGCCAAGAGGCGCATCCCATAGTTTAGGGTCGGACGTTGATTGACGACCACGATCGACAAAGACAGTGCCTGTCTCGCCAATAAATTTCGCTCCCATGTTCTTGCTGGTGACAGCAATCTCGGTGCCGTCGGCATACGTCACAGTGTAGTCGTAGTCACGGTGACAATTCCAGGGATCCGCACGTAGTTCACCGCCTTTGCCTTCGACAGACACAGGTGCCTCGAGATCCTTGCCAACTCCCCACGCAGCGATGTCTACATGATGGCATACCCAGTCGACTAATTGGCCGCCGCCAAAGTTATAGTGCCAGCGCCAATTGAAATGCGTGCGACGTGAATCGTAGTCCATCCATGCTGATGGACCAACCCAGAGGTCGTAGTCGAGGTTCGCAGGTGGCTGACCTGGCTTCCCGCCGGGCACCTGGTGGTTGCATTGTCCGGTACCAACTTCAACGCGCTTGACCTTGCCGATAGTGCCATTGCGTACGAGTTCGACGGCTCGGCGGAAATTTCCTGTGGAGCGTTGCCACATGCCTGTTTGCCAAACACGACCGTATTTTTTGACCGCTTCGACCATTGCACGTCCTTCAACAACTGTTTTGGCGAGCGGCTTTTCCCCGTAGATGTCTACGCCAGCTTTCAGGAAAGGGATGGAGATGGCTGCATGCCAATGATCGGGTACAGCAATGGTCGCTGCATCGAGTTTCTCCTTCGCTAGCATCTCACGGAAGTCTTGATAGCGTTTGGGCTCGGCTTGGCCTCTGTCTTTGACGAGCTTCGATCCTGCATTTAGGCCATTGGTATCAACATCGCAAACGGCGACAACCTGGACGCCTTTTTGAGCGATAATCCAACTGAGGTCGGTCTGACCCATGCCAAGGAGGCCAACGCCGGCGACTTGCAATCGATTGCTTGGAGCAACTGCACCGTCTTTACCGAGTGCAGATGCCGGGATGATGGCAGGGAATCCGAGTGCGAGTCCGGCCAGAGATGCACGCTGTATGAAGTCGCGACGGGGCAGAGGGGTGTTTGCCATAGTGGTAGAACAACGCGTTTGGAGTTCTGTTCCATGGAACTTCACTTATGTGTTAAGGTCAAATTCAGATGCGCCATTGGGCTTTTACTCTTTTAGCAGTTTTTGCGACGGTCGCTTGTGCCAGCAATAAAGCACATTCAATTTCTGACACGTATACGGATGCCGAGTCAGCCGCTCCGAGAACCAATCGCATCCTTGTCTTTACGAGCACAAAAGGATTCCGCCATGATTCAATTCCTCAGGGTGTACGCTGCCTTCGCGATTTAGCTCAAGAGCAAGGATTCCAGATAGAACACACGGAAGACGCCAAGCAGTTTAATGCTA
>DNHH01000024.1:33962-37474 GCA_003485955.1 Opitutia bacterium | reverse complement strand
TAGAGGATTGCACCAGCTGCTTTTAGTCTTTCAGCGACAGTGCTGTCGTATGGAGAAATAAATCCAGCGAGCATCTTGCTTGAGCACGTTAATGGCTGCTCACGCACAGCGATATTATCTTTGATGCCCACAGGAATACCATCCAACGACCCCAAGGATTTTCCTTCAGCCCGACGTCGATCCGCGGCGTCCGCTTGGCGCAGGACATCTTCGGCATCTAAAGAATTAAAGGCGCCTAAAACCGTGTGTGTCTTCGCACGGGCTAATAACGCTTCTACGAGTGTACGCGAGGTGACCGATCCCGTCGCTAGGCGACGTGAGAGCTCGGCAGCAGACAATGTATGTAAGGACTCAGACATACTTAGGCTTCATCGTCCACTACCCGGGGGACGGATATCTGGCCATCACGGGAAGCAGGTGCATTCCGTAGCACTGCTTCGGAGCCTAAGGTTTCACCTGGTATATCCTGACGTAAGGAAACATCTGAAACGGTTATACGGAAGGGAGTGGCGGTCTTGCTTAAATCTGCTTCTGCAAGCTGACGGAAGTGTCCAAGCACTTGAGTTAATTGACCCTCATAGAGAGCACGCTCCTCGGGCGTCAGTCGGAGACGGGCAAGACGCGCAATATGATCAATGTCGAGTCCGTCTGCCATAGATTTTAGCGGCGAACCGTCCAACCTGCTTTAGCAGCGGCGGCAGCAACCTGTTCGAGGGCGGCGGTGACCTCCGTGTCTGTGAGAGTGCGCGTGCTATGACGTAGGGTAATTTCGAAAGCTAAACTGCGTGTATTTGGTGCAAGGCCTTCGCCCGAGAAAACATCGAAGCAAGTGACCGCTTCCACGGCAATGTCCTTACCCACTGCTTTCGCAGCAGCTTGACGCAAGCGCTCAGCGACATCACCGGCACCGGTCGACGTCGGAACAACTAAAGCAATATCGCGGGTAACTGGCGGGAAAGAACTAAAGGCTTCGAAGCGAGCGGACTTACGTGCCGATGTAAAGGTCGCCCGGGGTAGCAGAATTTCACCCGCAATCACAGATCCACGAATGTCCAAGGTACGCGTCCAACGTAAATCGAGTAAACCACAAGCCCCCTCGGCCGCACGGCCACGGTCCGCGAGTGTCGCTGCATGACCTTCTTGCCAGAGATCACTGGAAACGTCGGACCACGTGAGGCGCGTGTTCGCGATTCCTGCAGCCGCGGCTATACCCGTAAGTAAACGTTTCGCGCTGAATAAATCAAAAGGTTCGCGCGTCTTCCAACTGCGACGCGGTGCCTCTGTTAAAACCACAAAGCCAATCGAGAGGCATTCGCGCACTTGCCCGTCAGCCATAGGACGGAAGACCGCACCCACTTCAAAGAGTTGGCGCGGTTCAGCATGAAGCGAAAGGTTTAATTGGAGCGCGCGGGCAAGGCCTGGAATCAATGATGCACGTAAATGGGTCTGATCGACAGTCAGAGGGTTTTGCAAGGCGAGCTGCGCAGAACTTTTTTCATCCAGAACCCGAGCGACTTCAGCGGTATCGCATAACGAATAATGGTAACACTCCGAAAAGCCTGCACCAGCGAGACGCAGCGCTACTTCGTGCACGAAACTTGCTGCCGGTGACTCTTCTTCGCCAGGCAAGGGAGCCAGTGGACGGCCAACAGGAACTTGGGAGGTTCCGTGAATACGAATATATTCCTCCACTAAATCAATGGGGCGATCGACATCAGATCGGAACGAAGGCACGGTAACCTCGAGACCTGTATTTGTTGCGTGCACCGTAAATCCAATACGGCGCAGAACAGCTGAGACGTGTTCCTCAGGCGCAGGCGTGCCAAGTTTAGCAGCCACAAATCCATTGGGTAACTTGATCGTACGATCAGACCGCGGAGCCTTACCGACAACAACCGCTGGGCCGACCACACGCGCACCGGCATGCTCAATCAATAGATCCGCTGCTAAGCGCGCAGCCAAATCCACTCCAGCAGGATCGACGTCACGTGCGAAACGCTGCGAGGAATCTGTCGCCAAGGCATACTGACGAGCGACACGGCGAACTTCACCTGGAATAAACCAGGCTGACTCTAAAATGACATCGGTGGTGGTGGTAGCCACACCGCTTTCTGCTCCACCCATAATGCCTGCCAAGACCAACGGACGCGCTTCGTCTGCAATGACGCAGGCATTGGCATCTAGAGTCAGCACGCGACCATCCAATAAAGTAAGGGTTTCGCCGGCACGCGCCGAACGCACTTCGATACCGCCTTTAACCTTTGCCGCGTCGAAAGCATGCAAGGGCTGACCTGTCTGCAACATCACCCAATTAGTGATATCGACGACATTATTGACTGCACGTAGGCCTGCCGCCTCAAGGTCGCGCCGCATCCAATCAGGCGAAGGCCCTACTTTGACGTCACGCAAAGTGCGCAGGGTGTAATACGGACAAGTTTTGGAAGTGCTCTTAACGAAACCAAAGGCGTCCTTAGAGCTCGGCTTATCGGTTGTGCCGCTCGGTGCCCGTGCCTCCAAAGGTTTGAGTGGCCGACCCAGCGAAGCCGCAATCTCGCGCGCGACGCCTCGTAGCCCTAAGCAATCACCACGGTTAGCCGTGACCGCAACTTCCAGCACGACATCTGGCGATGGGAAAAGTTTATGGATAGGCGTTCCGAGTGCTGGCGCCCGTGCAGTCAAAATGAGCAACCCATCTTCGCCTGCAGGCAAACCGAGTTCGGCTGCAGAACAAAGCATACCATGGGAGTCGATGTCGCGTAGCTTCGAAGATTTGATTTCAAAGTTTCCAGGGAGGATTGCTCCCGGTAAAGCAACCGGCACGCGGTCATTCGCTTTGAAATTCTTGGCACCGCAGACAATTTGGCGGAGAACGCCATCGCCGGTATCAACTTGGCAAACACTCAAACGATCGGCTTTAGGATGTTTCTCGAACGAACGGATCTCACCAACGACAAGATGCTCGATAGGTTGTAGACCGAATGTGGTAACAGAATCGACCTCGAGACCGAGCATCGGTAGCAATTCGGAAACCTGTGTAGGGGTGACCCCAGACAAATCCACATGGCGCTCAAGCGATTGAAATGAAACGCGCATGGTCTTAGGCGAACTGACGCAAGAAGCGCAGATCGTTAGCGTAGAAATGGCGGATGTCGTCAATGCCGTGCACCAACATGGCTATGCGCTCAAGGCCAAGGCCGAAAGCGAGGCCTGACCACTCGGTCGCATCAAGGCCACACGACTCAAGGACCTTCGGATCAACAAGACCGCAACCCAGCACTTCAAGCCAGCGGTCAGAAAGGCGCCCGAGATTCGGCGAGCGAATGTCCATTTCGAAACTCGGTTCAGTGAAAGGAAAGAAAGACGGGCGAAGTCGTGTTTCCGCCTCAGGGCCGAAAGTTTCTTTAACAAAGAAATCAAGTACTCCGCGAAGGTCAGCCAAGGTGACATGGCGATCAACCCAGAGACCCTCCACTTGGTGGAAGTTCGCCGAGTGGGTGGCATCGACGGCATCG
>DNHH01000024.1:27543-33796 GCA_003485955.1 Opitutia bacterium | reverse complement strand
AGTGGGTGGCATCGACGGCATCGCGTCGGAAGCAACGCCCTGGAGCCACGATACGTAAAGGCGGTTTGCGCGAAAGCATCGTGCGCACCTGCACACTCGAAGTATGGGTCCGTAGTAAGAGATCTTCGTCACCTTTGCGCAACGCATCGATAGAGCGAAATGATTTAGGTAAATAGAAAGTATCCTGCATATCGCGCGCAGGGTGATCAGCGGGCGTATTCAAGGCATCAAAGCAATGCCACTCCGTCTCGACTTCAGGTCCTTCGGCGATGACGAAACCTAATTTACGAAATGTGGCGAGGATGCGCTCACGCGTACGCGTCAATGGATGCAATGAGCCCAAAGCAACATCAGGACTCGCTAACGAGGGATCGATCGTAGGCCCAAGCAGCGCAGCTAATTCTGCCTGCTCAACACGCGCTGAGACTGTCGCGAGGATTTCATCGAGCTGGGCTTTGGTTGCGTTGACCATCTTGCCGGCAGCCGGACGCTCTTCTTTGGAAAGCGTAGCCATCCCGCGCATGATGAGGGTCAGCGAACCGTTGGGACCAACGAGACGAGCCTTGAGGGCTTCAAGTTCAGCACGGGTACGGATTTGCCCAGCGGCGTCGGCCGCCTCTTTGAGCGCGCTGTCGAGTTGCGACTGCATAGGTTAAAGGTGTGTCGGACGAGGCCCTCTTCGCAAGCGAAAGCACCCTAAAACAGCGAGACCCCGGTAACCGGGGCCTCGCGAAAGGGCGATGAGCCGACCGGCTTAGACCAAAGCGGCCTTAGCCTTACCGACAATCGCTTCGAATGCAGGAGCGTCGTGAATGGCGAGCTCACTGAGATTCTTACGGTCGAGGGTGATGTTGGCTTTCTTTAAGCCAGCGATGAGGCGGCTGTAAGTGATGCCGAGTGGACGGCAAGCAGCATTGAGACGCACGATCCAAAGCTGACGGAAGTCAGTCTTCTTTTCGCGACGGTCGCGGTAAGCGAACTTTTCAGCGCGCTGAACTGCCTCCATCGCATGGAGATAAAGGCGTGATTTACTGCCAAAGTAACCTTTGGCACGTTTCAAGGTCCGCTTGCGGCGGGCCTTGGTGTAGGGAGCGTTAGTAACGCGAGGCATGTTATGTGTTTGGTTTAGTTTCTCGAGCCGGCGGGTCGCCTGGGAGTGTCACCCGCCTGACTGCGAAATAGATTAGCCGAGAGCCTTAGGCCCAGGGCATGGAAATCTTCATGGACTTCTCAAAGCCGGAATCGACGCGCTTCGATTTATTCGCACGGCGGCGTTGTTTGCGCGACTTGCTGGAAAGCAGGTGGCGACCATTAGGTGAGCGGCGCATGACCTTACCGGTACCGGTAACCTTGAAGCGCTTGGAAATAGACTTACGGGTCTTTTGCATGACAGAATGGTCGAACAAATGGGGTTGAGGGGTACTTGTAAAGTGCGAATGTCTAAGGAATCCTCAGGCCCTAACCCAAGATCGAGGCCGTACCCTTGCAGATCCAGCCCTTTCCCCTACCTCTATAGGCTTATACACCCTGCTAAATCCTATGCTTACCCCCGGTAAAAAACCCAAACTTGGCTTTAAAATCAGCGCCTTGGTCGATGGGAAAACCCTCGAAACGACCTTTGCTAAACTCATTGCGGAGGGTCCGACGGTGGTCTCCGTTTGGATGCGCAACCACACGTCCAGCTGCGACAAGCAGTCTGTGGCCTTAGCTAAACACGAAAAAGCCATCTTAAAGGCAGGTTATCGACTCATCGGTATCTCAAGAGATAGTTGCGGTTCGCATGCGAAATACGCGGCCAAACATGGCTTAAACTACACGCTGGTCGCAGACCCCGATGACCTATTTTCGCAGGCCTTGGATGCCATCATTGAAAAATCCATGTATGGTAAAAAATACCAAGGTCCTGCCCGGGCAGCTTATGTTTTTGATGCGACTGGAAAGTTAACGTCAGTCATCGCTAAGGTGGATGCAGCAGAACATGGCAGACAAGTGCTCGACGTTCTAAAGAACGCCTAACAGCCCTAATTGCTAAGTCTAGGAAACCGCTTGCTGCCCTTAATCCATGCTTGAATCAGGGCGTGGCGTTAAAGATAGTGAACTCAACACACCCCCAGCGCACCTGATGTCATTGCCTTTCCGTCCGACCGGCTCACGGCCGAAACCCACTCAGAACAGAGGCAATTTTAGGCGCGACCCAATGGATCGTGGCCCCAAGCGCAATGAACGTATTCGTGCGACTGAAGTTCGCGTAATTACCGCTGCAGGCGAAATGCTTGGCGTTATGCCAACAGAAAAAGCGCTCAACCTCGCCAAAGAACAAGGCGTTGATTTAATTGAAATTGCTGGAACCGCGGTGCCTCCTGTTTGCAAACTTATCGAACTGGGTAAGTTCCTCTACGAAGAATCAAAGAAGTCGAAGCACCAAAAACATACAGCGAAGATGAAGGAACTGAAGTTCCGCCCGCGCATCGACACGCACGATCTCTTCATTAAAATTCGCCGTGCAGAAAACTTTCTCTACCACGGACACAAAGTTAAGCTCGTTCTCCAATATCGCTACCGCGATCTCGAGCACGCTGAAATTGGTATCGAGACAGTTAAGCGTGTCATCGCTGAACTGGCGAATGTCTGCACTGCAGACAGCGTACCCAAGCGCACAGGCCGTAGCATCGTCCTTGGCTTAACCCCTCTCCAACAGAATCGCCGTAAACTCGTCCACAACGCAGAACCCGGCGACGAGAACATGGAAGACGACTCCGCCGTGGCCGACGAGCCCGACGAGCAGTAAGCGAGCCGCGCAAACATGCGCATCTTACTTTTACTCGTTCTCGCAACGGTTGTATGCCGTGCTGACGAAATTTGGCTCGGTGAGTCCATGGCTCGACTCGGATTTTCCAACAACCCGCCCGTGCGCGAAGGGCAAGAAGAGCGCTTTGAGCGAAATAACCCGCGTGCCGTTGTAGTCGCGGAACGCGACAAAGATAGTATCACCATCAACGGTATACGTGTCGACATGGAGAGAGCCGTGCGGGCGAAGGCATTTAAAGTCAAAGGGCAGCCTGATGTCATCCGCTTGACCATCGAGCGCTGTGATTACGAAAAAATTCTCGTTCCACTCCTCTGGGGTGCGCCCGCGGGATCCCGTAAGCCCCTTCGAATTGTCATCGACCCGGGCCATGGCGGTAAAGATTCGGGTGCCGTTAATGTGGCGCTGAATCTCCAAGAAAAAAACCTGACGCTCGATGTGGCTAAACGGCTCGCAATCCTTCTCCGGCAAAGCGGTCATGAGGTGCTTTTAACACGCTCAACGGACACCGCTGTCGAACTCAGTGAGCGGTCGAAGTTTGCCAATCAAGTCAAAGCTGACCTCTTCCTCAGTTTACATTTCAACGCAGGTCCAACCAACAAAGCACGCGGCATCGAAACATACTGGCTTACGCCTGGAGGACAACACTCTACGAAAGACTCCGGGAATGCGGGCGCAACTGCGCAGCTCCCAGGCAATGCCTTCGACGCGCTCAATATTAACTTAGCCTACGAGATACAGCGCGCGCTGATTACCTCTCTCGGCAGCACGGATCGTGGCACACGTCGGGCCCGCTGGGTTGTACTCAAAGATCTTAAATGCCCTGGCGTGTTAATTGAGTCTGCCTTTCTTTCAGATATAACTGAGGCGCGTATCTACACCCAAGACGCAGCTCGACAGCGCCTAGCTCAAACCATCGCATCGGGTGTTGCTGCTTACGAAGCAAAGTTAAGGCGTTAATTGCTTTCGGTATTTGCACCCAGCTCTCCGGCATGAGAGAAGACAAACATGCACGCGCAGGGAGCCCAAACCACGATAGCCAGACTGGCACTGCGGTGGGTCATGCTCATTCTCAGCACCTCTTTATTAATCGGTGCTTGTGGCGCAGCTTTTTTACATGCGCTAGAATGGACCACTGAGATTTTTAAAGCTTACCCAACGGGGTTCATCCTCGCCCTGCCCGTCTGGGGTTTGCTCACAGTCTGGGCATACTCAACTTTTGCGACTACCTCAGCAGGCGGTGTCAAAACGCTTATCGCGCAAATACGTCTGCCGCAATCCGAGCCACTACCACAAACAATGGCACCTACTATTCTCGGAGGTACCATTCTTGCCCACTTAGGTGGCGCGTCCGTTGGCCGTGAAGGTACCGCACTGCAAATGGGCGGCGCCTGTGCCGACCAGCTCTCACGTTATTGTAAGCTGACGCCCAGTGAGCGCCAAACACTTTTACTATGCGGGGTAAGTGCAGGCTTCGCTGCTGTGTTTGGGACGCCACTTGCGGCAGCAATTTTTTCTCTCGAGTTTATCAAACGTCGCACCTGGCAATTCATTCCCTGCTTAATGACCGCTATTCTTGCGGATGAGATCGGCCAGAAAATCTTTGGCGTGCAGCACGTTGACTATCACGGGTATTTCCAGAGCCATGCCCTTGTGACAATTACCGGACTCGCTTGGGTAACCGCACTCGGTGTCGCTTTTGGTTACGCTGCTTGGCTTTATCTCAAAGCAGCCCGCGATGGTCGTGCAGCTTTTGCACGCATACTTAACCCCTATTACCGTATCCTTTTAGGTTCCGGTGCTTTTATTGTCATCATCATGTGGTGGAATTTAACCGCCTACACAGGTCTTGGATTAAGTAGCATTTCGGAGGCTTTCGCTCAGCCGTCGCCCGCCTATTTCTGGATACTTAAAATTTTCCTAACGGCACTTTGCCTCGCTGCAGGATTCAAAGGCGGAGAAGTAACCCCGCTCTTTTGTATTGGTGCAACCCTCGGCGCTTGCCTAAGTCCACTCACCAACTTGCCCATCGAAATCTGCGTGGGGTTAGGCTTTGTGTCAGTCTTTGCGGGAGCAGGGGCTGTACCTATTGCATGCACAGCCATGGCATTTGAGATGTTTGGGTTCGCGACAGGAATCTATGCGCTAGCAGCTTGTTTCGTCAGTACACTGATTGTGGGCAAACAATCGCTGTATTCTGAGTCGTAAGCTGTAAAGCAGGTTGCTTCTAAACTTCCCCCCCAACCTAGCTTTAGATACAGTAACGCGATGCACGTCGTGCTGTTACTCTTTACGGCGATAACCATTCGTGCCGCTATCGACCCTGCGACAGTGGTCGTCGTTTTTACCGAAGGAGATCCCGAGTCGCAGAAACTTGCCGCCGGTTATGCCCAACTCCGACGCATTCCTGCACATAACTGTATCGGGTTAAAAATGCCTTCACCTGCTCGCGAAAGTCTGTCGTGGACGGAATACGCGCGAGATATTTTGAATCCACTACGTTCTGCGTTACTGGAGCGAAAACTCCTTGCCGGTAAGCTTGCCCCCGAAACCGATAATCTCGGCCGGCGAAGTTTAACCTTAACGGAAGACCCGCGCGTGCGCTGGATAATCCTTTGCCGCGGGCTACCTTGGCGTATTCACCGAAATTCAGGTGCAGATGGAAAAATGTTTGGTCCCTCACCTATCTCGGAAGCCGCCAGCATCGACAGCGAGTTATGCCTGTTGGCCACTGAAGATAACGCCCCGAATGGTCCGGCACCAAATCCTTGGTACGGCCTAAGCGGAAACACCGACCCCAAGGAGAGTTCGCGTTTTATTCGAACAGCCCGACTCGATGGACCCACGTTGGCTGGAGTTGAGCGTTCCCTCGGTCGGATGTACCAAGCAGAGAAACTTGGTTTGCGCGGCCGAGCCTACATTGATCAAGGCGGACCTTATGCCGAAGGAGATACCTGGTTCAGTCGGAGCGCTAGCATCTGTCGCACCTTGGGCTTTCCCACAGATGTGGAGACAAGCAAAGATGTTATTAGCACGGATGTTCGTTTTGACGCACCCGCATTTTACTTTGGCTGGTATACGCAAAAACCCAAAGGGAAACTCGCGGAACCAGGCACACTGCTAGCACCAGGCGCGATTGCCCTTCACCTACACAGTTTCTCAGGCCAAGCATTACACGACCCCATCAATGGGTGGACGGCAGCACTCGTTGAAGCAGGGGCAGCGCTTACTTTTGGTAATGTCGACGAACCATACCTCACGCTCACCGTGCGACCCGATGTCCTCATGCACGAACTAGCCCTAGGAAACTGTGCGGGTGAAGCCGCCTGGAAGGCGACACCCGTCATGAGTTGGATGGGCGTCATTATCGGTGACCCTTTTTATCAACCATTCACACACGATATACCCCAACAACTAGCCGATCTTTCCCAGAAGCCTGACAATTTA
>DNHH01000024.1:20865-27345 GCA_003485955.1 Opitutia bacterium | reverse complement strand
TCCGTCTATGCATCCCTGCGCGCAGCCGAACTTATGCGCAACAAGCCGGAGGAGCGTAAAAAAATGCTCGTGGCCAGCTTCTATCAATCGCCCCGTATCGCGCTACTGCTCGAAATCGCCCGCGATGCGGTTGCCGCCGGGCAAGACATACCGTGGGATAATCAGGTGCTCAGCTACCTTCCGCATGAAGATTTCGGAGTCGTTTTAGAGTCTGCGAGGTTTTTGAAATCAAAGGGTAAAGCCACCCAAGCCAAGGGGTTATATGACCACTTGTTGAGCCGCTTGGGCACCAATCCCGCAAGGGCTGAAGGCTTAAAAGCCGAAGCCGCCCAATAAAGTCCGGCTTTACGCTTGCCAGAGGGGGTCTTGGCTGGCTTCTTCAAACCTCCTTTCGGCCCCTTGGCATATGCCAAGAGACTCTCCAAAAGGAAATGTTCACCCAACCAAACCCCGGACCCGTCCTCGCGACGACCGGGACACACAATAAAAAATAAATAATATGAGTATCATGGAAAAACTGCTCGCTGAATCCGGTTTCGGCGCGCTCAAGGCCCACAGGGTCGTCAAAGGAAAAGTCATGGAAATCCGCAAAGATTTCGTCGTCGTTGATATCGGCGGCAAATCTGAAGGATTCATCTCCCACTCTGAATTCCCAGACCTCGGCGAAATTCAAGTTGGTCAAGATCTCGATGTTTACCTCGAGCGTCTCGAAACCAAAGAAGGTACCCCTCTCGTTTCCTATGATCGCGCGCTCCAAATCCGCCGATGGGAAAGTATTGAAGCCAATTGCGTTGAAGGCTCCGTGGTCCAAGGCCGCGTGAAATCGAAAGTCAAAGGCGGCTTAATTGTCTCCGTCGGCGTCGATGCATTCATGCCTTCATCGCAGATTGATGTCACTCCCCCTAAAAATCTCGATGCGTACGTTGGTCAAACTTACGACTTCAAGATTATCAAAATTAACAAAGAGAAGAAGAATATCGTCGTCTCACGTCGCGAGCTCATCGAAGAGCAACGCGCCGAGAAACGCCGCACGCTGCTCGAAGACGTCAAGCCTGGCACAATCCGCCGCGGCGTGGTCAAGAATATCACCGACTATGGTGCATTCGTGGATCTCGACGGTCTCGACGGCTTGTTGCACGTCACCGACATGAGCTGGGGTCGTATCGGCCATCCCAATGAGGCTGTGAAGGTTGGCGAAGAGCTGACCGTTATGGTCATTGAAGTCGATCGCGAGCGCGAACGCGTCTCGCTCGGCCTCAAGCAGACCCTGCCCAACCCTTGGGAAGGTATTGAGAAGCGCTTCCCTGTCGGCGCTAAGGTGCACGGCAAAGTCGTCAACTTGGTCGCCTACGGTGCCTTCATCGAACTTGAAACAGGCGTCGAAGGTCTCGTCCACGTCTCCGAACTCTCATGGACTAAGCGCGTTCAGAAGCCTTCCGACGTTCTTAAAGTCGGCCAAGAAGTCGACGCGATCGTCCTTAGCGTTAACACCGAGGAGCAAAAAATCTCGCTCGGCGTTCGCCAACTCGAAACCAATCCCTGGGAAATGGTCCGCCACAACTACCCCGTGGGTGCACGCGTTCGCGGCAAGGTTCGCAACCTCACTAACTACGGTGCCTTCGTCGAACTCGAAGAAGGTATCGACGGTATGGTGCACGTCTCTGACATGAGCTGGACTCGCCGGATCACAAATCCAGGCGACCACCTCAAGAAGGGCGACGAAGTTGAAGCGCTCGTGCTCGACGTCGATGTCGACCAACAGCGCATCTCGCTCGGTATCAAACAGACAATGGAAGATCCATGGTCTGTTATTGATCGCACGTACCACGTCGGCGACGTCGTCAAAGGTAAGGTTTCGAAAATCGCCAACTTTGGCGCATTCATCGAGCTATCCGATGACATCGATGGCCTCGTACACGTTTCCCAGATCTCGGAAGAGCGCGTAGAAAACGTCAAGGACGCCCTCAAGACGGGCCAAGAAGTTTCTGCCCGCGTCATCAAGATCGACAAAGATGAACGCCGTATCGGCCTGTCCATCAAGGCAGCCAACTACGACGCAGAACGCCTCCAAGCAGAAATCAGCAACTACGACCGCATCAAGGGTCCTTCCACCGGTCCAGCCCCAACAGGCGGACAATCCACAGGCGGCGGCTCCTTCGGCGGCGGAGACTTCAACAGTCTCGGCGACCTGCTCGACAAGGCTGGCAACTAAGCGTTCATCCAGTCCCCAACAAGACCCCGACGAAAGTCGGGGTCTTTTTTTGCACCCTTGAGCCAAAAGCAAACATTGGCATACTTCCAAAATGCTTCACTGGGCCCAAGCCCTCAACTTTTGGCAAATCTGCCTAACCCTATTCTTTGTGTCACTCGGGTTGTGGCTATGGAGCTTATTCGGTCGACGTAAACATCAGCAGCTAGCCCAGAATCGTCGGACGATTCGTGTCATTGCCGACGCCATCGCGCCGTTGCATGGCGTCGAAGGCAATCAGGTCAAAGGCCTGCTCTCACGCGATGGCAGCGACACGCTAAAAGCACTACGTGTCGGCATTGCAGGAGCACAACGAAGGATCTCCATCAGCACCTATATTCTAGCCCACGATATTGTTGGTCGTGAAGTCATCGCCCTGCTGGCCGCGAGGGCTCGTACAGGTGTTGAAGTAAGACTGCTCATCGACGCCGTCGGCAGCCGCATGCTGCCCAATTATCGACTGAAAGATTTACGCGCAGCAGGAGTGCAAGTTGCACGATTTAATCCAGTGCTTTCTTTACGTACACGTGGATCAGCGAATTGGCGTAACCATCGCAAGATGGCTATTTTTGATGGTAATACTGCTATCATTGGAGGCCAGAACTTGGGCGGACAGTATATTGGGAGTATGCCAGCACGTCGGCGCTTTCGCGATGCCTCCTTTCTGATTCAAGGTCCCGCCGCAAATCACCTCGAACACGTTTTCCTGACAGATTGGTGCCAGGCCCAAAATCTAGACCCAATCGACCTAAAATCTGTACTCCGCGAAGAGGCCGCACCGGCAGGCAAAGACCGTGCAGAGGTTATTGACTCTGGCCCTGATGCAGAATCAGACCCTCTTTGGCAGGCCCTGAATCGTGCGATTACCAGTGCACGTACATCGATTGATATCGTCACGCCCTACTTCATCCCAGACGCAATCACACTGACTGCACTCACCCGAGCAGCACGTGAAGGCATTCAAGTTCGCATCATCGTTCCGCGAAAATCCGATCACCGTCTGACGGACTTTGCCCGTCGTCCTTATTTACGTAAACTCGCAGAAGCTGGCGCCGATATTCTTTTCTATAGCCCAGGGATTCTGCACACCAAACTGGTACTTATTGATAAAGCTAAAGCATTCATTGGTTCGGCGAATTTCGACATGCGTTCGTTATTCCTTAACTACGAAATCACTGTGCTTGTTCAACAAAGCCAGCTGTGCACAGAAGTTGCAGGCTATATTGAAGGGCTAGCCCAAGAGTCGAAAGAGCCTTCGCTGTCCTTGATTCGGGGAGCACGCACCTGGCAAGGTCAGTTACTTGAAAGACTGGCGCGACTGATTGCCCCGCTGCTTTAAGCCAAAAACCCGCGCACGTGCGCAAAGAGATTTTCGTTAGGTAAAAGAAAAGCGTCGTGCCCCGCATCGGTGTCGACCTCGAAATAGGTACCGCGGATCCCCGCGGCGGCAGCAATAGCCTTCACTTCTGATGGCGGATAGAGCCCGTCCGTAGAGAAGGCTACCGCAAGTATTGCAGGACCGTCTGGCTTGAAGAGCTTGCCGGCTTTCGCCCTTACCGTGAGATCAAAACGGTCAACCGCACGCGTAATGCGGATTAATGTATTCGCATCGAAGCGCCGCACAAAGGCTTCACCTTGATGACGAAGGTAGCTTTCGATTTGCCAATAAACCGCGTCACCAGGCTGAGCACCTGGGACAGTTTCTCGCGCGAACTTCTTCTCAAATGCTGCAGGGGAAAGATATGAGACATGCCCAATCATGCGCGCTACGGCCAAACCATCTTCGGGACCTTCGCCAGATCGATAGTGACCACCGCGGTAACGTGGATCAGCCAAAATGGATGCACGGGCGATTGCGTTTAAAGCAAGCGCCTGGGGGGGTTGACGCAAACCGCACGCAAGTGTGACGATACGATCAACAGCTTCGGAGTGATCGGCCGCCCAAAGCAGTGCCTGCATACCGCCTTTAGATCCTCCGACAACGGCATGGAGTTTTTTTATGCCCAAATGTTCAATGAGTCGGCGTTGCGCGGCTACAATATCACCACAGGTAATTTCAGGAAAATCGCCTCCGTAAGGCTTACCTGTATGAGGATCGCTGGAAAGCGGCCCAGTTGAACCACGGCAACCGCCAAGACAGTTAATGCCGATGACAAAGAATTTATCGGTATCAACCATCTTGCCGGGGCCGACAAAAGCATCCCACCAGCCAGGTTTAGCGTCTTCAGAACTATACTTACCTGCTACATGGTGGTCTCCGCTTAAGGCATGCGGGATAAGGACAGCGTTCGAGCGAGTCGCATTAAGCACGCCGTAAGTTTCATAGCGAAAATCGAGGGAGGGAAGCGTACCACCCAATTCAAGGCGCAAAGGCGCCCCTAAAGTGACGTCGTATGACTTTACAACGCCGACTGAACGGCCGGGCGAAGTAATGGGGGTGTCATCCGTCATGCCTTCAGCCAAGCCACACCTAGGCCTATTGGCAAGCATCGCTCGTGACATAAACTTTCAAGGACATTCTAAGAAGGTTTGCCCCCCGTCGGAGCATCAACATCAGAGGAGGCGTGCACGGCGGACATTCCCACCCAGACGGCGACTGCTGTAGCAGCGAATCCCCTGACCGTTCGGCCTCAGCGGTAGAGATTCTCCGGCAAAAAGGATTGCGGATTACGGAAGCCCGGCGAGCCATGATTCGTATTTTAGCCCTATCCAATGTCCCAATCTCCGCTGACACATTACACCAAAAAGTAGGTACTGAAAAAGTTGACCGCGTTACCGTCTACCGAAGCCTCGATGCTTTTGAACTCGCCGGCGTTGTGCAGCGCCACCCCTTAGAAAAAGGTCGCTCATTGTATGCACTCGCTGCGACGGATCACCACCATCACCACCTTGTCTGCCGGAAGTGTGGAAAAATTGAGCGCCTGAGCAGCTGCGATACGACTGCCATCGAGGCCGCTGCTAAAAAACGCGGCTTCACTCAATTGACGCACGTTTTAGAAATTTACGGACTTTGTCCTACCTGTACTCATGGCTAATTTTCCACGCAAGGCATTCATCTTAGGTGCAGGCTTGGGCACTCGCCTCAAACCACTTACAGATAATACCCCAAAGCCACTATTGCCGATTGCCGGAGAGCCGATGGTCATGCGTGCCCTTAGGCACCTCATCCGAGCTGGTGTGGGTGAGTTTATCATTAATACGCATCACTGCGCCGAGGCTTGGGCGACAGCCTTTCCTACCAATGAATTTGAAACTGCAAAGATAACGTTTGTCCACGAACCCATACTTCTGGAGACGGGCGGCGGCCTGGCTAACGTCGCTCCATTACTGAACGAAAGTGATATGGACTTAGTTATTTGGAACGGAGACATCCTTTCAGAATGCGACCTGCTCGCATTATTTAATACCCACGTGAAGACAGGGGCGGAATCGACACTGTTAGTGCGCAACAAAGGGCCCAATCCAAACGTGCGCGTGGACAACAAAGGTATCGTGACAGATCTACGAAATCGCTTAAATGCCAAAGGTGGAGAATACCAGTACACGGGTATTTGTATCGTCACGCGCAGCTTCGCGCTTTCAGTCCCAGCCACTGCCGAATCCCTAGTTGAGCACTTCCTGCGCCGTGTCTCAGAAAAAGCAGGAAGCATCCGGGCTTTTCTTGATTCCAGCATCCTATGGGAAGACATCGGAACGCCTGAAGCTTATGAGGCTCTTCGAAAGAAACTCGAACCGCGGATCACGGTCAGCCTAGAAGAAGCCGCTCGGGGGCAACACTGTGACCTCATTGCAGGCGGAGAAATTGTCCGCGGGGGTTCTGCTCGGAAATTTGCCCGCTGCCAATCAACAACCCATGGCAAAGGCATTCTGTGTGTGGATGATGGCTCGAAGCCCGAAAATCAATTGTATGGTCCTATCGCGCGCACATTACGGCAGGCAGGCCTGAATGTACCTAATGTACTTGCTGAAGATAGTGACCGAGGCGTGCTCTTGCTCGAGGACCTTGGCACTCAGGATTTACTGGCGACCACACAAGCAGTGACGTTCCCTTGGTCAGCGTACGCCTCAGCGATTGAGCAAGCTATCAGACTCCATCGAGATGGTGCCGCAGCCATACAGACAGCTGGCATTACCCTTTCTGAACCTTTCTCCCCTGCCCTCTATCGCTGGGAGCGAGAATACTTCATGGAGCATGCAACTGCAGGTGCACGGCTTGACCGCGGGGTGCAGGA
>DNHH01000024.1:18741-20568 GCA_003485955.1 Opitutia bacterium | reverse complement strand
TTCAAGGCGCCCGACTAGGTTCTAGCTTCTATGACTTTGCGTCACTCGCTTTCGACCCGTACGTCAAAAGGGATGACATGCAGTTATGGCGTTTAGAAATCGAGGATCATGCTCGAGAAGCCTCAGAGTGGAAAGGCACGCGTGATGCTTTCAGCCAGCTCTTCAACGTTGCTGCCACCCAGCGCCTCCTTCAAGCCTGCGGGGCTTATGCAAACCTCGGACGCCGCCAAGGCAGACCGGATTTCCTCGCACACCTCCCTCAAGGATTAGCCCTGCTCGCCATCGCGGCTACGCAATGTGGACGGAATCGCTTGGCAAACCTTGCCCGCGAGCTAGTCGATCGTGCTCAGAAGAATAAAGGTAAGTGATCGTGCAGCCACTGACGAAGGCTTGATTCGCTACGACGAACCTCTTCTTCGCGTCTTCGTTTCTCTTCCTCGCGTTGGGCAATTTCTTCGGCCGTCGGCGCAGTCGCTTGCAAAACATTCCCAGAAGAAATCGTTGCACTTCGGTCTTTTACTAAAGGCTGACTCACGGACTCCTTGACGACAACTGGAGTCGACACGCTTTGCGAGCTACGCGCAACGGGTGTACCAGTTTTTACTGCAAGACTATCGGCGACCTTTATCTCCGTAACGCGCGGAGGTGTGACCCCTTTTGCTGTCGGTGCGTTGAGTGTCTCTTTCAGATAAACTGAAGGTTCCCGAGGAGAATGGATGTCAACTTTAGCCGAACTCGCAGACTGACGACCTTGAGGTGCAGAAGGTTCCGAAAGTGAGGTTACCTGACCTGGCGCAGGCACAGGTAACGCCTTCACCCCTGAGACAACAAGCGACGGAGACGTTTTGCTAGGCTCAGGCGCAATCACCTGTGCCGCACCAACCGAAATACTGGCGGATCCAGGTATTGCACTGCTGACGGGAAGCGAAGTCGTCGGAACGGAAAGTGAAGGCGAGCGAGCCGTTGAGCCGATCTTGGAAACTTCGCTAGGTGCAACCTGAATAGCCACTGTCTGACCTTTGGCGGCATCGCGCACTTGATTATCAGGTCCTGCGCCTAGACGGAGAGGAGAGCTTGTGTCGCTAGTGCTGGCAGAGCTATCTGTAGGAATGGAAACTGTTAGCGGCCGAGTATGATCGGCAGCTGCAGTCTTAGCTGAAGCTAGAGAGAGGGACGGAGCCTGCTCGTCACGTGCCGTCACCGCCCCACTTGCGGACACAGTGCCAAGTTGGGCGTTACTTCCGTCCAACCTCGGAGAACTCAGTGAATCGAGCTGACCTAAACTTATAGGTGAATTTTTTTCAGACGGACTCGGAGAACCGAGGGTCGAATTTAAGCCCGCTGAAGAAGGTTTAATTGTAGAGGGAAGGCCGGCGACATCGCCGAGTGATGGGGCAAGGCCCGTTCCGTTGGCAAGCGTTGGACCTGGAAGTTGACCGATACGTTGTGAGCCCGAATCAAAAACACCTAAAGGCGCACCCTTATCGAGAACCAAGGCCGGCGACCGATCAATGGCCGGCAAGGGGAGCCGGAGGGGTTGACGCAAGGGGTCGACGGCAATGGAAGGCTTTGCTGGGGAAACGGGTGCAGGCGATGGACTTACACTCGGCTTGGCAATTTCAGCAGCTGGCGGAGTACTCTCTTTGCGGTCTGTAGTCTCTGATGGCGCATCCACAGGAACACTCACAGGTTCTGGAGGCGGCCCCCTGTCAGGCGACGTAGACTCTTCACCCCAAGCACCATAAGGCACGCCGTCCACCGGCGAAGGTGGCGACATGCAACAACCAGCGAGAGCTAGGAGGGCCGCCAGACTTAACCATGGACGGC
>DNHH01000024.1:14071-18498 GCA_003485955.1 Opitutia bacterium | reverse complement strand
TGGGCAAGCCCGCCATCAGTACGCGCATTAACTGTGAACTGAGCCACTTGCGGCGCAGGGTAAGACTTTTCAACAATCACTTGTTGGACGCCGCCGGCGTTACCTTCATTAAAAGCTAAGCGTAGACGTTCAGCAAACGCATCAAATTCCAACGAGTCGCTGCAGCGCTGAAGAAGTCGGCCGGAAAGATCTTGTGCATCTAATCCACCGCGTACGAGTTCGCTCGACAATGCATTGGGACGTTCACCGGGATATTGATAGCGAGCGACCAGTTTAACTTGGTCGGCCGCAATCGTGCGCATACCTAAAATAAAATCGAAGTCGACGTTGGCCCGGAGCTGATTGAACCGTTTACGCGTAGCGAGATCCATGGGCAGGCGGCGAAAAAAACGCTCAGTGTTAAGCCACAAGGAAACGCTGGCATCGGAACAATAAGCCATCGTTGGGAGCTCTTCCGTTAACTCAACTTGACCCGCAGCCAATGCGAGGCAGTTGCGAATTTCTTGACCGATACAGGGCGTGACTGGATCACCTTCAAACTCTACCATTAAAATGGCAGCGTTCGCCGTCACGCCGAAAGTAAAAAAACCGCCTTGTGGGTCTAGGTAGCGACCGTCGGCATAACGAATCATTGCACGGCTACGACTTAAGTCCGTAGCAACGACCTCTCCCGAACGCAGACTTGCACGAATTTGTGCAGACAGGCGCGAGAGTGCAGCCTCGGCTGCAACGGGATCATTAATCCGAAAAACCAAACCGCAGATCACCACCGGACGACCGGTCTTCCCAGCGGTCGCGCGGATTGGAAACTTAGCGAAGGCAAAAACCTCCGAGTTAGGATCCATGCCATGACCCGCTAAATCTTGAAGAGCTTTTGTTGCTACTGGGCCACCCACCCAGTCTAACCAGGCCGAGAGGACGGGGTCAGCCTTCGACTTGACCGCAACGGGTGCATCCTCAGATGTAATCGATAGCGTTGTTTGTGCTACGTCACCCCCAGTACGCTTTGCGCGAATCGGTGCTTCGGGACGAAAAGTGAGTACGGCAAAACTATCGCCTGGAATAAGTCGACTCTGCTCTTGTGGTAGTGCGCCAAAGAGCGTCGCACCCCTTGGCCAAATCAACCATGCGACAATAATCGCGACCAGTGCGACGGAAAGACCAACAATCACTGCTCGCGATGATGAAGCGGAACCGCCTGTATTCATCGCCAGCTTAGGCTCATTGCCCTTCAAGAGAGCGACGTTGAAGCCAATCACTAAGGTAACCGCGAGAGGGTCGAATACGAGAACGAGAACAACGATGAGCCATTTGACAACGTCGTCAGCAGTGACATCAAACGCGCGGGCAATGAACCGGTATGTCCCGATATCTGATCGCTGAGTCAACTGATCGAGGTCGTACCTTTCTTTGGTCAACTTGGTGATATCTTTCTGCAAAGCGTCGACCTTGTTCTCACCTGTGTCTGCCTTCTTTCGGCTTTGTGCATCCAACGCAGCAAATTTTTCTTCGGCAATAGCCACGGCCTGCATGCCAACCTTATTCACTTCTAAGGCTTCGGCATCTAACTTTTGCAAATCTAGGCGTAACGCGTCATCAACCGTTTTCATTTCTGCCGCGATAGTAGTTGCTTGCTTAAGCTGCTCATCACGCAGGCGCTCGATACGAGCACGTGCACGATCGAGGTCGGCTGCGATAGCCGAACGCTCGCTGAACTGCTGGTCGCGAAGGTCTTGGCCTTTACGGACGCCGTCTGAAAGGTTCAAAAATCCGCTGTTACCTTGCTGGGTATAGGCGTCAACAGCACGATCAAGGACTTCAACGCGCTTCAATAAACTCGCAATCGTAGCCTCATCGGCTGCTGCCGACTTCGTCAAGGCATCCGCTTGAGCTGAATTACGTTCGGCAGAAGCGCGGGCTGCTGTCGCCCGGCGTTCATTGGCAGCGGCACGCGCTGACTCAATACGGGCGAGACCTTGAGATAAGGTGTCTCGCTCGAAAGCTACGCGCTCTTGGGCACGAGTTAAGTCTTCGCGGCTAATCCCGATAGACTGAGTGTTTACACCACGCGAAGCTTCAATCAGTGCCTTTTTATCAATAATTTGGGCATCGATACTCCGGATGGCGCTTTCAGCAGCCTTTAATTCTTGATTGGTCTGCTCGTAAGCCCGTGCGAGGTATCCATAGTTACCAAGCGAAGTAATGCCGATGAGAACAACTAGGGCGACCGTTAGGTAAAACTTAAGTGCAAACTGGGTGGCCGCCCAATAACGGTAGAGGAAGGAAGCTGCGACAAGCTTACCAAGTTCGAGCGTGGCAGCCATAATCATCACGGGCCACTCGGATCCCGCAAAGAGCAGGCCTAGTCCGCGAACGGAGAAGAAGGCTGAGCAGCCAGCGATGAGGAAGGCAGATACCCCTATGACGAGTGGAAAACCTGAACGGGCAGAGGGGGCAGGGTTTTGGCTCATGGCGCACCCTACCCCACCTCGGCCTAGCCTGTAAAGCAGAGATAGCGTTACAGCTATGTCACTTTAGGGCTTAACCGTGCACCTTTTGGTCTAGGAAACTGACGACTTCATCCTCGGTCATCCGAACCTGTTCCAACGTGTCACGATTACGCACAGTCACACCAGCGTCCTTCTCCAAGGTGTCAAAGTCGATAGTGATACCATACGGGGTGCCAATCTCGTCTTGGCGACGGTAACGTCGGCCAATGGCCCCTGCCTCGTCATAAAAGACATTGAAGCGACGTTGTAAGCGCTGATGCAGGGCCTTCGCCCGAGCAACTAATTCAGGCTTATTCTTCAAGAGAGGGAAAACGGCAGCCTTGAACGGGGCGATGCGCGGGGGTAGCCGCAACACCGAGCGCTTCTCACCTTCGACTTCGTCCTCATGGTAAGCTGTAGCCAATAAAGCCAAGAAGACACGGTCGACGCCAACCGAAGGCTCAATCACGTGCGGAATGAAACGCTGCTTCGTAGCCTCTTCGAACCAATCGAGTTTCTGACCCGAAACATTACTGTGCTGCGTTAAATCGAAGTCTCCGCGGGCAGCGACCCCTTGAAGTTCCTGCACGCCAAAAGGAAATTCAAACATGATATCCGTGGTTCCCTTGGAATAGTGCGCTAATTTTTCTTTGGGGTGAGCGTAGAGCGACAGCTTTGCGCGCGGGATACCGATCGACTCGAACCAAGCCAAGCAACGCTCGATCCACTCTTGATGGGCGGCACTCCAATCCGCTTCAGGTGAAATGAAGTATTCGATTTCCATCTGCTCAAATTCCCGAGAGCGGAAGATGAAGTTTCGTGGATTAATCTCGTTGCGGAACGCTTTGCCAATTTGGGCAATGCCAAAAGGCACCTTCACGCGGCCCGTATCGACGACATTCTTAAAGTTAATAAAAATACCTTGGGCAGTCTCAGGCCGGAGGTAAGCGACAGCAGAAGCATCCTGCATCGCACCCACATGCGTCTGAAACATCATGTTAAAGGAGCGCGGGGGTGTCAGACTTCCTGGCTTGCCGGTTGCAGGTGAAGGAATCATTTCGATCTCTTCAGGCTTAGCCTCTGTAAAGTCTCGGAGTACAATCGGTTCAAGCACACCTTGTTTGGCCAACTTGCGCTTCATATCATTCGCAGCCTCGTCGGCCTTGGCCTGCATGGCCTCATCCTCAAGCACAGAAACATACCCAATGGTTTCACCCGCCACGCGGACCGGGGCAAAGAACAACTGATCTGCGCGGTAACGCATTTTGGACTCCTTACAATCAACCAGTGGGTCTGTAAAATTCTCCACGTGTCCGGAGGCCTTCCAAGTAGTCGGGTGGTGAATAATTGAAGAGTCGAGCCCGACGATATCATCTCGGCGGTGTACAAAATCCTGCCACCATGCCTGCTTAATGTTGTTTTTTAATTCAACGCCCAAAGGACCGTAGTCGAAAAAACCATTAAGCCCGCCGTAAATATCGGAAGACGGGAACACGAAACCTCGACGCTTACAGAGGTTAAGAATAGATTCCATGAGCGTAGATGCTTCGGCCATAAAGAGTGTCCAAACCTTCCCAACACCACGTCCAATCGGCAAGCCTCGATTGAGTTAGCGGGCTTGGTCCTTGGGCAATGACGCCCTTAAATCTTCCGCTGTTTGCCGACATTTAGCAGCAAAACGACGGATTGATTCACCTTCTTTATCCGGCCACGCAACAAGCTCGCGATCCAGACTTTCCAAGGCGGCTTCAGTCATTCGCAAACCTTCACGTAAATCAGCTAAACGCGTTTGGGCTGCGCCGAGAGCCTCCGGCCCAACAATATGTTCAAGCCGTTGAACCGCTAGGCGAAGACGTTTTGATTTTTCGGTTAAGTCGCTAGGGGTTGCCGCATTTCTATGCACCTGCGACTCAAGTCCTGCGAGATCTTGCATGAATG
>DNHH01000024.1:12254-13900 GCA_003485955.1 Opitutia bacterium | reverse complement strand
CGAGATCTTGCATGAATGCATCGACTTTAGGCCGGAAGTCTGTGGCCGATAATTTCTGAACTAAAGGGACAACCTGAGCCACTGCCAACTGGCTGTCGCTAGGCTGCCAAGGCAACTCATCCGAACCCCCAATCGCAACCAGACGCGGACTTCCGGGCGACCAAACTAAATCAACTTCTAAAAAACCGGAAGCAGGATTCACCGGTACAAATTGTACGCGTAAGCCTTTCTCTACATTTTCATACATCTTCGAGAGCGAAGGTTCTTTGGAAATATCCAAAGAAAGTACAATCTCGGGGCGAATCTTTCCTGACTCTCCATCTACCCATAAGCCGACTTTAGTAACTTGACCCACGGTCACACCTTTGAGCCGAATTAAGGACCCTACGGCTACTCCTTTAACAGAAACTTCCGGCCGAACGACATAACGCGCATAGGGAGTCTGGGACGCGCGCCGCAGGAAAAATCCCAGCAACACGACCGCAACCAAAGCGGATGCAATTACCGCAACACCCCAAAGGCGCCACCGCCTTAAGTGGTGGTTTGCGGGTAGCTGCCTAGCCATTTGACGTTCTCGCAACGCTGAGCGAGGTCACTAACTGTTTGCTGAATAGCGGGCGAATCCCAATGCCCAGGAAAATCGATGAAGAACTGGTATTCCCAAGCCTGTCGGCGACTCGGACGTGACTCAATGCGCAACAAATTAAGTCCGCGCGAAGAGAAGGTATTTAAAGCAGCTTGAAGCGCGCCGGGCTCATGCCGCAACGTCACAACAATACTCGTCACTTCGTCCTTCGCACCAGGAGGGTTCGCTTTAGGACCAACCACAAAGAAGCGCGTGGCATTGTCGCGACGGTCTTGAATCGCACGTACTAAAACAGGCACGCCGCGTATCTCCGCAGCAGATGCCGCAGCGACAGCCGCCGAAGTCGCATCTTTGGCCACCGCTTCAACGGCCGCAGCCGTACTGGATGCATCAACTAATTCCGCTTGTGGCAAGTTGCGCGCCAGCCAGTTCCTGCATTGCGCGAGAGCGATATCTTTGGAAAGCACCCGACGCACTTTATCTAAAGGACCCTGGCCGACTAAACAGTGCTCCACGTCGAGTGTAACTTGTGCAATTACTTTGAGATCAGATTCAGCTAAGAGATCCAAAGAATGGCTCACGACGCCTTCGGTTGAATTTTCAACAGGGACAACGCCGTAGGAAGCTTCGCCACGCTGCACGGCAGAAAAAATATCGTCCAATGTACGCAAAGGCGAGACAGGCACACTTGAACCAAACACACGGATTGCGGCCTGTTGCGTGAACGAGCCTTCGGGGCCCAGGTAAACAACTGGTGCATGCATTTGTGCACCAATAGACATTGAAATGATTTCTCGGAAAACGGCCCGGACTCCGCCAGCGGGCAATTCCTTCGACGCAGTCACGAGACCCGCTAAGACCTGCTCTTCCCGATGAGGAGCGTAGATTGCAGTACCCGCTTGAGCCTTAGCTTCGCCAATGGCACGCGCAGTCCGCAATCGCTCAGAAAGAAGGCGAAGGATTTCGCGATCGATACGATCTACTTCTTTGCGATGATCATCCAAACTCATGACTCGGTTGAAGAAGGCGCTTCGCCGTCTTCGGATACTAATCCAAGGTC
>DNHH01000024.1:11525-12079 GCA_003485955.1 Opitutia bacterium | reverse complement strand
TTCGGATACTAATCCAAGGTCTACTTCTTCCACAGCGACAGGCGCAGTGGCACGGGTAATCCACTCAGAAATTTGCGCAGGCGAAAGTACGTCGGAAGCTGGCAACTCTCCCAATGAACGTAATCCGGAGAAGTCTAGGAATTTATCAGTGGTGCCATATTGCAACGGGCGACCCGGCAAATCTGCGCGACCTGTGACCGCGACCAGTTCGATTTCTTGTAAGCGAAGGAGCGCGCTCTCAATGGATACGCCGCGGATGGCTTCCATTTCTGCGCGCGTGACGGGCTGACGGTAAGCAACAATCGCCAAGGTCTCGAGTGCTGCGGATGAAAGGCGCTGCGGGCGAACTTCGCCACGCAACAAACGAACCCAACCTGCATAAGCTGGTGAAACAACTAAGCGGAATCCTTCAGGCCCTTGGAGCACACGGCAGACATCATTGGATTCGCGCAACTCAGCATCCAGCTGCTCCATCGCCTCGCGAATTTGTGTCGCCGTAACTAGCGTGGGTACTTGATCAATAATATCCTGGATGACCTCTTGAACGGGGGCGG
>DNHH01000024.1:11095-11323 GCA_003485955.1 Opitutia bacterium | reverse complement strand
CTCTTGGCCGACAAGGGCGTCAGTGGTAGCGGATCCTGATTCCGCATCAGGAAGTGCCACGCGGCGTTCATCGTGGTGACGTTGCACGACTTTTTGGATGTCCTTAATAGAGATAGGGTCCGATGTGGACAAAAGGAGCGATTTGAGGACGCGCTTGAGGTTGAATTCCACGGGAAAAACGAGTTGGGTTAAGGGAGATGCGACCGTAAGGTTCGCGTACACAAAAAC
>DNHH01000024.1:10688-10930 GCA_003485955.1 Opitutia bacterium | reverse complement strand
CGTAAGGTTCGCGTACACAAAAACTGATGTCGGCTTTGCCGACTGTCCACCGCAGAATCTTCACAAACTTATGCCCGACCCCCAAGCCCAACGCCGCTACTCATCACCTGTTGTTGACGGCCCTGACCGCGCCCCCAGCCGAGCTATGCTCCGGGCCGTAGGCTTCTCGGAGGCTGATTTTGCAAAACCCGTCGTCGGGATTGCCTCGACTTGGTCAATGGTCACGCCCTGCAACATGCACA
>DNHH01000024.1:8115-10517 GCA_003485955.1 Opitutia bacterium | reverse complement strand
ATGGTCACGCCCTGCAACATGCACATCGACCGTCTGGCCACTGAAGCCGCCAAAGGAACTGAGGCGGCTGGCGGTAAGTCCATCATCTTTGGCACCATTACGGTCTCGGATGGTATTTCCATGGGCACACAAGGCATGCGCTACTCACTCGTCTCGCGCGAAATTATTGCGGACTCAGTTGAAGCCGTCGCAGGCGCAGAAGGGTTCGACGGTTTGGTCTGCATCGGCGGTTGTGACAAGAATATGCCTGGATGTGTCATGGCCATGGTTCGACTCAATCGGCCTTCAGTTTTCGTCTATGGTGGAACGATTGTGCCTGGCCTTCACCATGGAAAGCCCGCTGATATTGTGACCGTCTTCGAAGCCGTTGGACAGCATGCCGGCGGAAAGATGACCGACGGCGAACTCAAGGAAATCGAGTCATGCTCTATTCCTGGCGAAGGCTCCTGCGGAGGGATGTATACCGCTAACACGATGGCATCGGCTATTGAAGCCCTCGGCTTAAGCCTTCCGGATAGCTCCGCACAGTTAGCAAATTCTAAAGACAAACTTTCGGACTGTACCCGAGCTGGCGCAGCGGTGGTCGAGTTACTCAAAACCGGCATCCGCCCTTCGGACATCCTCACCAAGGAATCTTTTGAGAACGCTATCACTGTCGTGATTGCCCTTGGCGGATCGACAAACGCCGTGCTGCACTTAATTGCCATGGCATACAGTGCGGGCATTTCCGTCACACTCGAAGACTTCGAGCGCGTCGGCCGCCGTGTTCCTGTACTGTGTGACCTTAAGCCAAGCGGTAAATATAACATGGCCCACTTTGTTCGTATCGGCGGACTTCAGCCCCTCTTACGCCAATTGCTGGATGCTGGATTGCTTCACGGGAAGTGCCTAACGGTCACCGGAAAAACAATGGCAGAAAATTTAGCGAACGTGAAACCCTACGCGGCCAACCAAGATGTCGTTCGCCCCATGGATAATCCAATTAAGAGCGATAGTCATTTGCGTATTCTTCGCGGAAACCTCGCACCCGAAGGCTCGGTAGCCAAAATCTCAGGCAAAGAAGGCTTAAGCTTTACCGGCAAAGCCATTGTTTTTGAATCCGAGGAAGCAAGCTTACGCGGCATCCTCGATGGTGCTGTGAAAGATGGGCACGTGATTGTCATCCGCAATGAAGGCCCGGTTGGCGGACCCGGCATGCGCGAAATGCTTGGACCAACGAGCGCCGTGATGGGCAAGGGACTCGGCAAGACCGTCGCCCTCGTCACGGATGGACGTTTCTCGGGCGGGAGCCATGGATTTGTGGTCGGTCACATCACCCCAGAGGCTGCTGTTGGAGGACCGCTGGCACTCGTGCATGACGGCGACACCATCACCTTGGATGCGGTCCGTAATGAAGTTAATCTCGAAGTTTCGGCAGAGGTACTCGCTGCCCGCCGTGCGAATTGGAAGCCAGCACCGCCACGCGAAACACGTGGTGCGCTTGCTAAATACGCACGCCAAGTCTCCTCAGCGTCACTGGGTGCAGTGACCGATCGCTAACTTTAGACGCGAACGAGTTTAATCGGGAAAGTTCGGCCCGAGTTCCACTGGGCTACGTAGATAGAGTCTTCGTCATCGATGCCCACGCCGTGAGGGAAGCGGAAGGGGTTATTTGCAGAAGTCGTTACCTTCTGTAATACGCCATCTTTGTAGACAGGTGCATCGCCGCCGATATTCGAGACGACTTTAAAATCGGCATCGAGGACAGAAATGAGTCCAGCTGTGCCCGGCGGAATTGCACAATTCGCATTAAGAGAGATCTGTGGAATGAAGCTGTGCCTACCGTGCTGCGTTACAAAGCAGGGGAAACAATTAGCGAAAGAGAATTTTGCGAGTGCTTTGCCATCGAGATCGAAACGCTTGATGGCGCTCTCTTGTCGTGAAGCGACATTGAAGTAGGACTTACCCGAGCGACTGTCCACGCTACCACCGTGACACGTGGCAAGACGTGCCAGGTCGTTTCCAGGCAAGTGATTGCCGCCAAAAACAGAGATCTCTTCGCCTTTGGCACTGTAACGCGTGATCTGTGAAGATCCGTAGCCATCCATCACGTAAAATTCGCCATTCGGAGCAACGGCAACGTCCGTGGGACAATACCCGACTTTAGGATCAACGTAGCGCCCGCCCTTCGGCCGTCCTAACTCCAAAAGAACTTTGCCATCAAGGGTACACTTAAAGACCTTGCGGCTATTCGTGTCGGTAAGGAATAAAAATTCTGTACCGTTTTCATTCGCAAGGGTCATGCCATGAGCCCCTGGAAACTTCTTTTCCCACGTCGTCAGCAATTTGCCTGAGCGATCATAAATCATCATGCTATTCGCGGTATCCGTATTAAACAGAAAGATGCGGCCTTTTTTATCCTG
>DNHH01000024.1:6941-7927 GCA_003485955.1 Opitutia bacterium | reverse complement strand
ATCCTGCGCCATGGCATGACAATCATTGACAGTACGGCCCTCCGTCTTACCCCAGCCCACAATGGCACGGTAACGGAAATTACCTTGTCCAAGAATATCAGGGTGCGCATCGCCATCAGCCGCCCATGCGCGTCGCGCAAAGAGACCCGATACAATTGAGATGGTTGCGAATTGTCCAAGAAACCGACGACGGGGTAGTGGAGTGGGCATAACGAGCGGGTATAGGTAAAGTTGGGCAGAGTTCCAGCGAGAACGCTTGCCAGAAACCCCAGAGCAGGGATGAATTAAGGGGATGGCCGACGCGTTTGACACCTACCGTGAACATTTTTTGGCAGCCCCGAATGCCGAGATGTCTTTCTGGATTGATTTCAGTCGTGCGCAATTACCCGAACTGAGCGCAACGGTTCGCGAGAAACTCGAGTTGGCACGCAAGGAAATGGAAGCCCTGGAAGCAGGCGCCATCTCTAATCAAGACGAGCAGCGCATGGTCGGTCATTACTGGCTACGCGATTCCAGCCGAGCCCCCTCGCCTGCCATGACCGAAGCTATTCGGGCAACGATTGAAAAGATCCGTCAATTTGCGAGCGACGTACATACCGGTAAAGTTTGCGGCTCCGCAGGTAAGTTTACCGAGTTGCTCTGTATCGGCATTGGCGGCTCTGCCCTAGGGCCTCAGTTCATCGCCGACGCCCTCGGGGGTGCGAATGACAAGCTCCAGCTTCACTTCATCGATAACACCGACCCCGATGGATTTGATCGGATTTTTGCGAAGCTAAAAGGTCGCCTCGGAAATACCTTGGTTGTGGTCATGTCGAAATCCGGCGGCACGCCTGAACCGCGCAATGGACTCCGTGAAGCGGAAGGACAATGGCGCTCCGCTGGTTTAGATTTTGCTAAACATGCTATCGTCGTCACCGGCGAAGGGAGTGAGCTGGATAAACATGCTGTAAACTTTTTGGCCCGCTTCCCGATGTGGGATTGGGTCG
>DNHH01000024.1:5517-6731 GCA_003485955.1 Opitutia bacterium | reverse complement strand
CCAGTGGGTTTAGTACCTGCGGCGCTTCAAGGTGTCTCGATAGATGGTTTACTCCAGGGAGCCGCCGAAATGGATGCGTGGACTCGGGAATTAAATCCCGCGCGTAACCCTGCCGCACAACTTGCACGCAGCTGGCTGCACCTAACGGAAGGGAAAGCAAAGCGCGCGATGGTTGTTTTACCTTACAAAGATCGCCTGGTTCTTTTTTCGCGCTACCTCCAGCAACTCGTCATGGAGTCGCTCGGAAAAGAAACCGATCGCTCTGGGAAAGTTGTGCACCAGGGACTAACCGTTTACGGAAATAAAGGCTCAACCGACCAACACGCCTATATTCAACAATTACGCGACGGGCCTGATGATTTCTTTGCGGTGTTTATCGAAGTTTTACGGGACCGCGATGGCCCCTCCCCTGACGTCGAACCTGGCATCACAAGCGGGGACTATTTACAGGCCTTTCTGCTAGGCACCAGGGAGGCACTTTCGGGCCAAAAAAAGGCCAGCCTTACTTTAACCATTGGCCGGGTTGATGCCCGCTCGATTGGCCAGTTAATTGCCCTCGTTGAAAGGGCGGTTGGAATCTACGCAAGTATGCTGAATATCAATGCTTACCACCAACCAGGCGTCGAAGCCGGTAAGCGGGCAGCCGGGGAAGCCCTTCAAGTGCTCAAGTTGATTCTCCGGTATCTCGAAAAAAACCCGGGTCAGTGGCACTCCGCCAGCACCATCTCCAAACAGATAGGGCTTGAGGGGACGGACGAAACGGTGTTCAAGATTTGTCTCCGCCTTTCGAGCAATGGTCGCTTAGAGTGCACCCCGCACCCTGATCCAGCCAAAGCAACATTCAGGCTTTAAAACACCCTCTCTACTCATGACCAAGTCAACTAACCTGGCCATTCGCCTCATCGCTATCACCGCAGCTATCGCGAGCGGCGTTTTCGTCTACCTACTCTACGGTAAAGTAGACCTCGTGATGAAGCAAACCGCCTGCCTCGTCAAAGAAGGAGCCGGTAATGATTTCGATTCTCGCGTTAACAAAATCCCTTCCGTTGTCGTCGCCCTTGATGCAAGCCGTGCAGTGGTCATCGAACGCGACGGTACCATTAAAGATTTAATGGCTGATGTCGCTGACAAGAAGACGCGCATCGAAGAGCTTGGTAACAATGTCACCAAGCTTGAAGGCGAGAAAACAGATCTCACCCGCAAACGCGACGAAC
>DNHH01000024.1:5007-5341 GCA_003485955.1 Opitutia bacterium | reverse complement strand
AACGCGACGAACTCACTTCGAGCCTCGCGACAGTAACGAGTGAGCGCGATTCCTTTAGCGGCCAATTGAGCCAAACCAAAGAAGAGCTCGCCAAGAAGACTGAGCAGATTGCTGCAATGTTCACCAAAGAGCAGCTTGATGCTGAAATCGCTGCAAAGAATAAGACTGAGGTCGTTAAAGAAGATGTGGTGCGTAAATACGCAGCTCTTTACAATTGGTCGACGGCACAAATGAAAGGCGAGAAGCCTCCCTTCCCTAGCAATCCTACATATGTCGACAATGGCAGCGTTCGCGTAGAAATCGGTCCAGAAACGCTGAAGACACGCGTCATCTC
>DNHH01000024.1:4507-4846 GCA_003485955.1 Opitutia bacterium | reverse complement strand
TCGCTGAAGACACGCGTCATCTCTATCTCACCATCACAAGGACTCATCACCTTCTCGGTCGGCCAAGATTCAGGCATCCGTGCTGAACAAGGATTTTCCATGCGCGTGAATGAAAAGGATGTCGGCAAAATCAGTATCTCGCTCGTCGATAATTCATTCTGCATCGCCCAGATTCAACCTGGCAGCGATCTTGATGCTTTAGGCCGCGGCCAAGTGGTAACACTCGTCCCGTTCACCGGTAAGATTTCTGCCCGCTAAAGTTATGGCAATCAGAGTCGCACTTTTTGGACTCGCAGTAGTCACCCTGTTCACCGTCACAGGTTGCGCGTCTTCGAATGA
>DNHH01000024.1:4111-4286 GCA_003485955.1 Opitutia bacterium | reverse complement strand
TCTGATTTACCCCAAGCACAGCCTGCGAGTTGGGAAGGTGGCCTACCAGGCATCTCCCCTAGCGGCCCTGCTCGCTAATGTCAGCTCCTGGCGCGCCGAAATCCGGCGGGGCCTTGCTACTGATTGCGACGCCGCTTGGTAACCTTGGCGACCTATCGCCGCGTGCCCGCGAGGC
>DNHH01000024.1:3715-3917 GCA_003485955.1 Opitutia bacterium | reverse complement strand
CTCTCCACGGCTAACGTTGTTGCCTGCGAGGATACGCGTACCACCGGTAAGTTATTCAAGCTCGTTGGCATCGAAGCACGTCTCATCGCTTACCACGACCACAATGAATTGGAAATGGGCGAAGTTCTCGCAGATCGGGTTGCGGCGGGCGAACGCGTTGCGGTGGTCACCGACGCAGGCACACCCGGAATTAGCGACCCAG
>DNHH01000024.1:1043-3543 GCA_003485955.1 Opitutia bacterium | reverse complement strand
CACACCCGGAATTAGCGACCCAGGCTTTCGTGTCGCACGTGCATGCGCGCGTCGCGGACTCACGGTGACACCGATCCCTGGCCCCTGTGCGGCGATTGCGGTGCTCTCCGCCTCTGGATTACCAACCAACGCATTTCGATTCGTAGGCTTCCTTGCACCCAAAAGTGCTGCCCGGAAACGATTCCTGGAGACAATTCTAACAGCAGATGAAACGGTTGTGCTCCATGAGTCTTGCCATCGGATTGATGCTTTTCTTGGCGAAATGTTGGAAGTACTTGGACCCGCACGCGTCGTCTGTGTGGGACGCGAAGTAACCAAACTTCATGAATCCATTAAGACTGCTGCGCTCTCGGGACTCGTCCCCGCGTTGCGCGCAGGCAGTTTGAAAGGCGAGTTCACAGTGGCGATAGCTCCCGCTGGCTTCGAACTCTAATCGGCATAAGCCGTTGACCCCGCAGTCTGACTGCATAACCCTGCTCGCGGTATGGCAGGCTTTGACGACAATCTAGTTCGCGAGTATTTCGAATTGAACGGATTTTTTGTCCGGCAGTCTCGCAAGTACGCCGTGCAGTCTCGCCGCAAGCGTGCAGATGAAGAATCAGACCTTCTCGTCATTCACCCTTCGCCTAACAGAGAGATTAAGCCTGCCTTTCAACTATTCGCCGCTGACCTCGCCGGCATCTCCCGAGCCGTCGTCGCCATCAAAGGCTGGCATACCGTCAAAGCGGTGACACCTGCAATGATCCGCAAAGGCGATCTTTTGGAATTTGTGCGCAAAGAAGCCGTCGAGTCTGCTCAAGAAGCTTTTGCGGATTTAGCAGAAAATGCGGGTCCAGACTTAGCCAAGATCCTTGTGCTCCCGGGCATTCCCACCCAGGAAGCCCAGCGCAATGAGAGCATCGCCCTCCTCCGTGAACATGGCGTGGACCACGTTTTAACTTTCAGAACAATTCTCGAGAGCATGATTCAGCGGGTTGAGTCGAATCAAAGTTACGCTAAATCGGATAACCTTCAGTTGCTTCGTCTACTACGGGTCTATGACATGGTGAAGTCTTCACAGCTCGAACTCTTCCCAAATCCTCCAACACGATGAATCGACGTCCGATTGCCATAACCTGCGGAGATCCAGCAGGCGTCGGACCTGAGCTCATCGAGTCATGGCTGAAAGATAATCAGGCTGAAAAGTCTCAAGTTATCCCGATTGGTCCTGCCCTTTGGATAAAGCGACTCGGTGTTTCGGGAATTTCCGTCGGCCCGAACGACTACCAAGCACAACCCGGCAAGCCTAACGAAGATGGGCATCGCGTGGCACTCGCCGCCATGGAGCGCGCGGCAGAAGGCTGTAGCAACGGAGAGTTTTCCGCCGTCGTCACCGGGCCAATCAACAAACATGGCCTCGCCTCTATAGGCTTTAGTCACCCGGGGCAGACCGAGTTTTTTGCAAAAAAATGGGGCGAGGAACCTGTGATGGCGTTTGCTGGCGGCAAGATGACGGTCGCATTAGTAACCTGGCATATCCCCTTACGTGAAGTTGCTGATCATCTAAACGCGGAAAATATTCAGCGAACTATTTTAGCACTCGTGAAGCTTCGACAGAAGCTTGGTGACAAAGAGCCACGTATCGCCGTCTGCGGACTGAATCCGCACGCAGGTGAAAATGGTATACTTGGAAAAGAAGATGGTGCCTTGATTCAGCCGCTTGTTGAGAAACTTTGTCGTGACGGATTTAAAATTACGGGACCCTTGCCTGGCGACACCGCCTTCCACCGTCACCTGAAGGGCGAGTTCGATGGCGTTATCGCAATGTATCACGATCAAGGCCTTGGGCCATTGAAGACCGTGGACTTTTCGGAAGCAGCAAACCTGACGCTGGGCCTGCGCTTTGTGCGCACAAGTCCTGATCATGGGACAGCCTATGACCTCGCCGGCACCCATCAAGGTGATGGGCGAAGCCTTAATTCCGCCATTCGCCTCGCTGCGAAACTGCAGGAATGAAAACGGTCTTAGGGGTCATCGCGTTCTTTGGCCTCGTTCACGCCAGCGAACCCGCCCAGCGGATTGCCTCTTTCTCGCCTGCGGCGACACGCATCCTCACTGACTTAGGTTGCACCAAACAAATCGTTTCTGCCACACGCTGGTGCG
This sequence comes from Opitutia bacterium, assembly GCA_003485955.1. Lineage (GTDB taxonomy): Bacteria > Verrucomicrobiota > Verrucomicrobiia > Opitutales > UBA953 > UBA8828. The sequence goes on along the minus strand of DNHH01000024.1, from coordinate 1,401 downwards.
AGCTAGCCGACGGACATTCAGCGACACGCACATGTGACGCCTTCGAGCCAGACCTAGAGGCACTCCTGAAGTCAGGCGCCACCCTGGCCATCCTCCCGCGCCTCGCGAATCCACTCCTCGCGAATCGCATTCGCTCTGCAGGCATTCACACCATCGTCCTTAACGAAGAATCCCCTGAGTCCCCAGCTAATGACATTCGTATCCTGGGCGAGACCACTGGACGCCTCAGTGAATCCAAAAAACTTCTAGCTGAACGTACTGTATTTAAAAACGCTCCATCGGGAAAGCGCGTGCTGATTATTTGGGATGGCGTTTGTGCTGGGCCGCTTTCTTACCTTTCTTGGGCCATACGCACAGC
>DNHH01000024.1:328-888 GCA_003485955.1 Opitutia bacterium | reverse complement strand
CCTTTCTTGGGCCATACGCACAGCAGGTGCAGAACCTGCCCCGCTCCAAGGTGCTTGGCCAACGTGGGACATCGAAGAAGTTGTCCGAAGCAAACCGGATACGGTGATCTTTCTGCAAACCAATGGTCCCGCAAAGGTAGAGTTGGATATAATAAACCTCGAAAAGTGGCGTAATTTGCCTGGCTTAAAATCAACGCCGGCGGCACAAAATGGCTCAATCTTTCACTTAAAGCCTAATTCTGACTGGTTACCAGCATCTGGGCAGCCAGAAGTCGCTAAAATCATCGCAGGACTTATCGGAAATTAACCAGTGCCCAGTTGACCTGCTCGCATAATGGACTAGGGTCAAAGGTAACAACCTACTACGATGCGTTCCATCCCTACATTCTTCGGGTCTGCTCTTTGCGCTTTCGCGCTCTTAGTTGCACCTGTTCAGGCTAAAGACAAGTCCGCAGGAACCCCTGCAGCAGCCTGCAAGTGCACACCTGATACCTGCAAGTGTGAGAAAAAAGGTAAATGCAAGTGTGCAGAAGCCTCTTGCACCTGCGAAAAGTGCAAAG
>DNHH01000024.1:0-169 GCA_003485955.1 Opitutia bacterium | reverse complement strand
TCTTGCACCTGCGAAAAGTGCAAAGCGATTCGCGATGGCAAGTCTGCTACGACAACCCCTGCTCCCGCAGCACCTGCAAAGCAGATTTTTGAGCTTAATAACGATATTCAAAATCATTGCGGTAAGTGCGACAAGAAGGACCACGACAAAGAAAAGCCTGCAACTTGCC
>DNHH01000010.1:7902-8094 GCA_003485955.1 Opitutia bacterium | reverse complement strand
AGAAGACCGCTATAACATTGGGTATCGTATTCGCACCTTCCAGGAAGACGAACTTCGAGCGATTTATTTCTTACTGCCTGGAGACCCCAAGGAGCATGCAATTTTACTCAAAGGTGTCGAGGAGCGGAAACAAGATGAAGAAGCTACCTCGCGCAACGTGAAGTCGAACGGCAACAGTCCCGTCAACGGGAA
>DNHH01000010.1:6032-7727 GCA_003485955.1 Opitutia bacterium | reverse complement strand
GAAGTCGAACGGCAACACTCCCGTCAACGGGAAGCAGAAAAACGCCAATCGATAACTTCGGCTTGGGCATTCTTCCGTCCTTGCCAACGATTCCAGGACAAGCGGACCGCTAGATCAATTGGCTTACCCGGCTCGGGGGCACGCGAGCCCATCCGCCAAGCTAAGAGACCCAATCGACGTCCACCAGAGAGCAGTAAAGTATGGCGGAAATTCACGTCACCTTCGCCAAACTTTTGAACAGGCCGATCGAAGACGACACCCTTAAGTCCAAAGACTGGCTCTGGGTTACCTTCACCAAACGGTTGCAGCAATTCGAGTTCATCGAGAACTTGATTACTAACGTCTTCGGGAGTAACCCATGCAGAAACTTCAGTCGTGATATCTCCCGCTACTGGCTGCGTGGCTAATTTAGCGGCAACGCCTTCCGCAAACCGACGACGAAATTCAGGCACATTAACGAGTGGCATCGATACGCCGACAGCCATCGGATGCCCCCCGTAATTACCGAGTAAATCATGACAGCTTTGTAGAACCTCAACGAGGTTGACGCCTAGAACACTACGGCCAGATCCTTTAGCGACATCACCTTCGCGTCCGAGCACGATCACTGGACGTGTAAACGTCCTGCAGAGCTTGCCTGCGGCAATCCCAACAACCCCAGGGTGCCAGTCGCCTTGAGCAACCAAACCCGGTGCTGCCAGCATACCCTCAAGTTGTGAAGTAGCCTCTTCAGTAACCTTACGGTCGATTTCCTGTCGCTCACGGTTTAGCATATCCAATTGAGCAGCGCCATCCTGACAATCCGCATGCGAGTCAGCTAATAACAATTTTAAAGGAATGGCTGCGTCTGCCAGTCGGCCGCTTGCATTAATACGTGGCCCAATACGGTAGGAGATATCTGTCGAGCTAAGGGTCTGCCCTGGCTCTAGGCCACTGACGGCAATCAACGCACGCACTCCCGGACGGCGTGCATCCGAAAGCGCCTTCAAGCCATGGGAAGCAAGGATACGGTTTTCTGCGCGCAGAGGGACTAAATCTGCAATGGTCCCTAGGGCAGCGAGATCGAGGTAATCTTTAACCACGATGGTCGTCCCACGACTATCCCCACTCAATCGTAGCACCTTTAGGATGGCATGGATCAACTTGAAAGTAAGACCAGCGGTGCAAAGTGACTGCCATGGCGCATCAGCGGCATCGAGCACGCGCGGGTTAACCAGCAGACAACCCGTTGCAGGGCCGTCCTTGGCAACGTGGTGATCAATGATGAGTACATCGACGCCTGCATCGCGGAGACGCTGTACTTCGGCGTGTGAATTCGTCCCACAGTCTAAAGCGACAAACAAGTCAGGTTTAGCTTCCGCGAGCACGCGATCAATCGATGCATTAGATAGTCCATAACCTTCTTCCATGCGCCTTGGCACATAGAATGCAGGTTCAGCTCCTAATTTACGTAAAACATGAACAAGAGCGGCCGTACTTGTAACGCCGTCGACATCGTAATCGCCGAGCAATGCAATCCGTTCTTTACGATCCACAGCGCGAACGAGTCGCTCAGCAGCTTCGCGCAAACCACCAACCGCAAACGGGTCGGAAACGTGCGCGAGTTGTGGGCGCAAATGTCGCTCCGCTTCTACCTCATCGGCACAGAGACGGCTTAAGATAAGTGCAAGTACTGGGGATACCCCGAGTGACTCC
>DNHH01000010.1:3071-5858 GCA_003485955.1 Opitutia bacterium | reverse complement strand
GACTCCTCTAGACGACGCACGAGGGCGTCGTCGGCGGACCGATAGGTCCAAACAGCCTTTTTGGACACAGGCGTTAGTTCTTTGAATCAGCTTCCCAAGAGTGAACCGGAGCTCTATCGGCGGCATCAGCTCCCTCACGTTTACCACCGTGCCACCAATAGAAGACTGGGGAGGCGATAAAGACTGAAGAGAACGTACCGGTAAGCACACCGTAGATGAATACTTCGCCATAAAGACGAACATCACCCGCACCGAAAGCCCAGAGTGAAATAGCTGATAGCAGCACCGTCAGCGAAGTCAGGATTGTTCGCGAGAGTGTACGATTAATCGCTATATGAATAACGTCTGCCAACGTACGGCCTGGATTTTCTCGAAGCTCTTCACGAATACGGTCGAAGACGACAATCGTGTCGTTCACGGAGTAACCGATAATAAGCAAGATAGCCGCAATCATGGCGGCGTTAAACTGACCACCAAAGAAAACGAACAGCGCAATCGTCATCAAGACGTCGTGGAGGGTAGCTACAAACGCAGCCACACCAAATCCTGCCTCAAATCGCAAAGAGACGTAGATACCAATTCCTAGCAGCGCCAGGAGCACCGAGTAGATTGCGTTTTCTCGCAGCTCGCCGCTAACGGATGCACCGACTGCCTCGCGAGAGAGCATAATCTTCTCAACGGCTAAATCCTTGTCCCTTAGGTACTCGGGGTGCTTGTCTTTGAGTGCACTTACAATCGCTGTAAGGTTACCAAAATCGCCCTTGGACTTGTCCTTGGTTAATTCGGTTTCAATACGTAGCGTCGGATCGCCACCGCCCACTGGCATTTGAATTGTAGCTGTGGTGTCCGGCATTCCTAGGGCTGCGGCAACCTCTTGCACCTTACCAGTGTCGATAGTGCCTGCTGTGGAAATCGCCACTAGGGTAGATTCGCCACCACGGAAGTCCTTACCAAAGGCATTCTGACCTTTATATGCAAGTTCGGCGACCCCAACAGCAACGACTGACCAAGAGACAATAAGTGCAACCTTGGCGTAACGCAGGAATTGGATGTTTAGATCATGTCGGAAGACAGGCAGACCAAACATCCGTGTCATGATACCGCGGGTAATCGAAATCTCTTGGAGTCCTCGACATGTCACCAGGGTCGAAAGCAATGTCGTGAAGATACCAATAATCAGCGTGACACCAAAGCCGCGCACAGGACCCGTGCCCATAAACACCAGAATGAGTGCTACGAGTAAGTGGGTTAAATTTGCGTCAATAATCGTCAACATCGCACGGTCGTACCCTTCACGCAGGGACACGGCGGCATCTTTGCCTACGCGCAGTTCTTCGCGAACGCGTTCAAAGATCAAGATGTTCGCATCCACCGCCATACCCAGCGTGAGTACGAGGGCCGCGACACCGGGTAGCGTAATCGTCGCACCGAAGTAAGCCATCGCACCGAGCATCATGACTAGATTAAACACCATCCCTACGACGGAGATGAAGCCTCCCCACAAGTAAAACCCGACCATGAAAACGATGATCAACCCGACAGCGACAGAGGAAGCGACGACCGACTTATCTTGAGCATCCTTCGCGAGCGAAGGGCCAACCGCAGTCACATCCTGTGTGCGTAAGGGGAATTCCAGCGGATTATTCAATACATCGGCTAACTCTTTGGCTTCCTCAGCCGTAAAACTTCCGCTGATCATCGCACCACCGCCAATAATAGGATTACGAACAGTCGGCGCTGATTGAAGCTCGCCATCAAGCACGATAGCCATTTGCCCCAAGGTGCCGTCGGCATTCTGCTGGGCAATCTTGGTGGTTAATTCACCAAAGCGCTCAGCCCCTTCTGACGTAAAGTCCATATTCACCTGCCAGCTGAAACCATCTGGAATACCTGGGCGTGCAGCGGAGATGATTGCACCAGTAGCTTCGGCACGCTTACGTACATAGTAGGTTTGTAAGGTAACTTTACCTGTACGACGGTCGGTATTACGTTCGGTCAATACCTCATAAAGCGAAGCTGGGGAATCAAGTTGGCGTGGATTATCGGGCAAGCTCCGGAAGGTATGATCAAGTTCGCCAGCGGTTGGACGTTGATAACGGTAGACAAGCCGGAACTCAAGTTTCGCTGGCTTCTTAAGCACATCAATCACATCGGGGTTATTCGCCGCGTCTTCACCTGGTAATTGAATCTCTAAAACGTCTTTGCCGACGGGACGAATCACTGGCTCGGCGACGCCAAACGCGTTGATGCGCTTGTCCATCACGCGCGAAGTTTGATCAATCAAACCTTCACCGCCTCGTTCGGTACGTTCTTCGAGCGTGCGTTCGGCACGCTGCAAACGCGTAGTGGCTTCGGCGAGACCCTTGGTGTCACCTGCAGCTTCGCGTGCACCGACTTGAGCTCGAGCATCGCTGACCGCTTTCGTCGCATCAGCAACGGCCGTTTCGGTATCAATCTTCAGCGTAAACGACACCCCGCCCTGCAAATCTAGACCGAGTTTAAGACGACCTTGGGATCGACGCAGGAGTTCTTTTAAAACCAGCGTATTACGCTTCAAGAGCTCAGGCTCTTTAACGAATGTCTCTGGGTTAAAGAAAAACGGAAGTAGGTCGACAGGTTCCGCACGTCCGCGCCCAGCACCAATATCACGCAGCGCTTGATAGTACGTCGAAGCCTTACGGTCTTCAGGAATGTTGGCATCTTTTAGGCCAAAAGCTTGGACGCGTGCCAATGCCTCGGCATGAATTTTATTAAAGTCCTCCTGAGATTCCGGGCGCACATGTTCGA
>DNHH01000010.1:2194-2888 GCA_003485955.1 Opitutia bacterium | reverse complement strand
GAGCGCATACGTTTCAAGTGGAACTGTACGAAGGGGTGTGAGCTCGTAAACTGCGGCCGCGAGGACCAGCAACGAGACCACGACCTTCCAAAGGGGTCGCGACGTCATAGGTGTGTGATCGTCTGAGATTAGTTAAGTGCAGCTTGGCCGGAGGCACCATTCGACTCCTCGCCGTTGGCGAGAATCGCACTACGCAATACCACTAGGCGAACACCCTCATCGACCTGCACCGTGGCTTTCACGTCTGTAAGTGAAACGACTTTTCCGAAAATTCCGCCCGTAGTCATTACCGACGAGCCGACTTTCAGCTCGGATTGGAACTTCTGGACGGCCTTCTGCTGCTTACGCTGAGGCGCAATCACGAAGAAATAGAAGGCTACGAACATTAAGCCATAGGCCAGAAGGATTACCCCACCCCCGCCCTCGGGTGCCGGACTCGCAGGTTGTTGAAGTACAAGTGCTTGCAGTTTATTCATTTTATTTGGTTGTTTGGAAAGTGCGAAAGACGCCTAAGGGATGAGCGGAGGGTGACAAAAAGGCAAGCCCGTGTGGTCGGGTTAGGTTGACCGCCATGGGCGACCTGTCAGCCTTAGGCACTTACTTCCATGGAAAGTTCCCCTAAGGGTGACGCACCTTCCGCTGAATCCAGCGTGCCGATTAAGCCCCTAACGTTCGCAGCTTCAATTGCGGCACT
>DNHH01000010.1:1193-1986 GCA_003485955.1 Opitutia bacterium | reverse complement strand
ATATCGGCACCAGCCCGCTTTACGCACTCCGCGAGAGCTTCAAAGCAGCCTTTTTGCATAGCGGACCCGAAGCGCCCTCCCCCGTCGTCCCCATTCTCTCACTGATTATCTGGAGCCTTATCTTAGTTGTTACTGTTAAATACGTCATCCTGGTAATGGCAGCCAACGACGAAGGTGAAGGTGGCGTCATGACCCTCGTCTCTTTGTCCAGCAAGACGCAGGAGATCGAAAATCCAGATAGTCCGAATAAAGGGCGTAATGCCATGGTAGTCATTGGCCTGATTGCTGCCGGCCTACTTTATGGCGATGGCATTATCACGCCGGCGATTTCGGTGCTATCAGCCATGGAAGGTCTCAAGGAGGCTAACTCGCGCCTGCAAGGCAGCGTCATCGATCCTCACTTACTCAGTGCCATTATTCCGTGGTTAGCGATTTTCGTACTCATCCCGCTTTTCATTATTCAAAGAAAGGGAACATCTAAAGTGGGCGCTTATTTTGGCCCGATTACCTTGGCATGGTTTCTCAGTATCTCTGGCTGCGGAGCTCTCTCGCTTTACGAGAACGCGAGTACGATCCCTGAACTACTCCATGCATTTAACCCACTCAATGGATTCGGGTTATTCTTCACGACGCCAGGCCTTGCGTTTGTGATCATCGGCTCAGTGTTTCTTGCAGTCACCGGTGCCGAAGCACTTTACGCCGACATGGGCCACTTTGGTCGCAAGCCGATCGCACGTGCCTGGTTTGCGCTTGTGCTGCCCGCGCTGGTGCTGAATTACTTCGGTCAGGGCGC
>DNHH01000010.1:824-1028 GCA_003485955.1 Opitutia bacterium | reverse complement strand
CTGAATTACCTGGGTCAAGGTGCTTGGGTGATGTCACATCCAGCAGAGATACAAGACCATCTTTTTAATCCTTTCTTCAATATGGCACCGAATTGGGCACAGATCCCTCTCGTTTGCTTGGCGACCTGTGCTGCCATTATCGCCTCACAAGCTCTCATTTCTGGTGCGTTCTCAATGACAACCCAGGCGATTCAATTGAAGTAC
>DNHH01000010.1:331-614 GCA_003485955.1 Opitutia bacterium | reverse complement strand
TGCCGCGGATGCGCATCATCTACACTTCCGGCGAAGAGTCAGGCCAAGTCTATCTACCATTCGTAAATTGGTTTCTCTTTATCGGCTGTGCCTACGCCATACTTCAATTCCGATCCTCCGAAGCCTTAGCTGGTGCATATGGAATTTCCGTGAGCCTGACCATGCTAGCCACAACCTTGTTGTATGCGGAATTCTTGCGCAGACGTAAGAATCTCGGCGCAGGTGCTTACATCTTGATGATTCCATTCATCTTACTCGAATTACTTTTTATCGCCGGAAATTT
>DNHH01000010.1:0-142 GCA_003485955.1 Opitutia bacterium | reverse complement strand
TTTTTATCGCCGGAAATTTACCCAAAATATTCCAAGGTGGCTGGCTCCCACTCTTGGTGGGCGGGTTCGTCTTTATCTGCATGTATGTATGGAACCGCGGGCGCACATTGATGCAGCGTAAATTCAGAGAAGGAGATCAAAA
>DNHH01000027.1:3294-6644 GCA_003485955.1 Opitutia bacterium | reverse complement strand
TAAGATCAACCTGTCGGTGGACGGCGCGCGTACCCAGTGGAGCTCCGGTTCTTAATCTTTATTCACGGACAGAAGACGTACTGATGCCTCCGCCTGCCGACGTCACTTTCTGGCCTACTTTGCTCACGGTTAGCGACTATGGCGCATGGGTCTATGCAGAGACCACCAAAGGCCAATGGACTTCTGAATTGGTTAATTCGCAGCATGCTCAAGGTGGATGGGCCTTGGCGCAGGGCGCAACGCGTCGAAGTCAGCGCTTAATAGAAAGTCCATTATCAACCCGCTCGCTCATGTTGCGTACGGAGCCACTTTTCGCGGCGTTTCGGTTGCAGGGTGCGCTGACTTCGAGTGCGACTGGGCCGCGTTCGCAAGGTTCGCGCGCTGTGATGCGTCGGCAAAATGTGACGACAGGTTGGGGTGCGCGAACAACGGTTCCGAGTGCTCTGACATGGACGGTGCGCGATGAATTACTTGCCCATGCAATCCCTGCACGTAGTTGCCCTACAGGTTCGGTACCATTGGCTGGAGTCATCAACTACCGGATGGACGGCGTGAGTATGCAGGACCCGCTCTATGAGGACTTTCGGCCGTTTCCACTCGGTTGGCCCCGAGGGATTGAGTCTGTCGAGTATCTACCAGCGCCAACTTACGTCTGGCGACACAGTGACTGGAAAAACGTAGCGTTCCCTTATGTTTACCCAGTGTTCGCATTTATCGGAAAAACAGCAGGCCTAACATTTAACCCAGGCCGATAACGATGCGCACTTTGTTTGCTGTAGTAGTGTCGACTGCGCAGTGCATCGCAGCAGCTTTTCATCTACAGGTCGAAGTTGTCGATGAACAAGGCAGACATTTGCCGTCTGTCGAGATTACCTGTGAAACTTTACCTGTGGTTGCGCCCAATATTTGGAATGCCCCGGCTCGCCGACAGCGACTGAGTGCGAAGACAGACGTTAATGGAGTCGCTAAGTTAGTAGGCCAGCATGCGTTGCCGCAGTTAGTTGTTTCTGCCTCTATTGACAGTTTCTATACATCATCAAGACGCGTGACCTGTGCGCAAAAGTCCGTTCAAATAGTTTTAGTTAAAAAACTAAATCAGGTGAAATGTCGTCGACTTGAGATCCTGACTTCTTCGCTCCCGCAAGACGGGAACTCGTATGGCTTTGACTTAATGATGGGCGCTTTCACGCCTCCAATCGGCTCTGGGCAGCGTCTAGATGTTTTTATTAAAGGTAAATGCGCCATGGTGAATTCAGCGGTTGGGATTCGTGTGTCGTCACAAAATTCGGAGTTAGAAATGTGGCATTCAGAGAAGGGGTCTGGATTTTTAGCAACTCCGCGGCCGGACCAAAAGTCGTTTGGATTGTCGATTGCCGCAGGCTGCGATGAACAGTCGTTTCCAGAATTATTTTGGCCTCGGATTGCACCCCAGACAGGATACGTAGCGCGATGGAACTATGCAGAACACGGGACTGCGCGTTCGCATCGTGAAGCCCACGGCTCGCAGTGGATTTTTCGAATGAGGCCTGAGCAGGGTTATTACTACGGCGTACTCACGGATTTTCATTGGTTAACCGATGGACGGCTACGCATGGTGTACGAGCTCTCAGAAACGCCGGGTAATCCGAGCTTGGAATTTGTTAAGTGATGAAAGGTTGGCAGCAGAGGTTTTTGGTATTAGAAATTAACGATGCGCACAATCACTCCAGCCTTACTCATGTTGCTCGGGCTTATGCCCGTTTGGGCTGCAGCCCCTCAGGTCGACATTCTTTCAACGCACTCAACGCATGCAGTCTACGAAGGTGTGCGTCACTTATCATGCCTGCATAAGACATCATTGTGTCCAGATAAATGCGGACATGCCAAAGACGTCGCGGTGTTTCGAGTGACAGGGTATATCGCTTACCAAAAAACCAATTCGGATTATGGCGACCCTCGAGCTACGCAATTCCTGATGCCGCTCGTCGAGGGTAATGAAGTTAATGCGACGGTCCTGGCATTCGCCAAAGGATTAAAAGTCGGAGATGTAGTCCGATTGGATTGGAACCATGAATACGTCAAAGACAATGGGGGGAGCTACCCACGTCGACGGGTTACGCTCTTGGCTCGTTGAGGGGTTGACCGCTCGCGGATTCTGGGGCACGGTCAAGCACCCCTTTATTGATGAAGCATCTCGCGACCATCAGCTTTATTGCCTTTGCAGGTATCGCAGGCTTCTGGCTTGGTCGGTCAACTGCTCCATCTTGGTCTTTGCCAACAGAGCTCACTTCGCTCGATAGAGAACAGCCGCCGCCTGGGGTGCGTTCGATGGAGCTCGCACGGATGAAGCGTGTGGCGGTGAGGGTGACTTCCGATGACATGGTTGCCGGAGCTCGGAATGATGCAGAAGCTACTATACGCAATCAACTCACACACGGAGGCCTTGTGGTTGTGGCTGAAACCGAAGAGCACGATGCGTTAATTCAGGCTCGTATTGAAGGTTATCATTTCTCAGCTTTTGACGAATACGGTGCAGGTAGTGAGATCCATGTCGTCGAGGTGCATGCGGTCGAAGTTGATGGTGTCATTCGAATGATTCCGCATGACATTTGGCAGTCCGATGCTGTCCGACTTGCGCGACGCGAGCGAATCGATGCCGAGGCGGTCGCGCTTTCTGAAGAACTTTGCCAGCACCTCATCGCAGCTTTTAACCGTGCCAAGGCAGCTGAAGTTGAGAAGAAGTAATTAAGCCCAAAGCGCTCATTCCTTTATGAAAAGTTACTTCCCGAATGTACCGAGGATCGAATATGCAGGGCCTCGGTCTAAAGACCCGCTGACATTTAAGCATTACAACCCAAGTCTCAAGGTAGGTGGGAAAACGATGCGTGACCATTTGCGCTTTGCGGCAGCCTATTGGCACGTCATGCGGAATGGTTTAAGCGATCCTTTTGGTTCACCGACTGCATTGATGCCTTGGGATGATGGCTCAGACTCACTCGACAATGCGCTTCACCGCATTCCGGTATTTTTTGAGTTCCTCGATAAGTGCCAAATCGACTTCTATTGCTTCCACGATCGCGACGTCTCTCCTGAAGGCGACACGCTCGATGTTACCCATGCAAATCTCGCGCGTGTTACCAAGGAGCTTAAAGCCCATCAGCGCGCTTCAGGCAAAAAACTACTCTGGGGCACAGCCTGCCTTTTTGCGCATCCAAGGTTTGCGCAAGGTGCCGCTACCTCGCCATCGGTCGATGTATTTGCATACGCTGCCAGCCAAGTCAGACACGCCTTGGAGGCCACCCATGCCTTGGGCGGCAAAGGTTATGTTTTCTGGGGTGGGCGCGAGGGCTATGCGACACTCCTGAACACGG
>DNHH01000027.1:2855-3112 GCA_003485955.1 Opitutia bacterium | reverse complement strand
GGCTATGCGACACTCCTGAACACGGATTTAAAGCGCGAACAGGCACACCTTGCCGAACTTCTTCACCTGACAGTTAGGCATGCCAAGCAGATTGGGTTTAAGGGCCAGCTTTACATTGAGCCAAAGCCACGCGAGCCATCGACCCACCAATATGATTCCGACGCAGCCGCCTGCCTTAACTTTCTGCGCGAACATGATTTGTTAGAACACTTTAAATTAAATCTCGAAACGAACCATGCCACGTTAGCGGGTCACAG
>DNHH01000027.1:0-2672 GCA_003485955.1 Opitutia bacterium | reverse complement strand
TGCCACGTTAGCGGGTCACAGCATGGAGCACGAAATGGAGGTGGCTATCGCCGCAGGCGCATTAGGTTCTGTAGACGCGAATCGAGGGGATACATTGCTCGGCTGGGACACGGATCAATTCCCCACCGATATTTATCTGACGACGCAGATTATGTTGCGCATTCTGCGCATGGGTGGATTGACAACGGGTGGCCTTAATTTCGACGCAAAGCGTCGTCGTGAATCGCATGAGCCTATTGATCTCTTTTATGCGCATATTGGCGGCATGGATGCCTTTGCGCGTGGCCTGCAGATAGCCGATGCTATCTTGCGCGACGGCCGCCTCGATGAGGCACTGCGCCAACGCTATCGGACGTGGGATACAGTCATCGGCCGGAAAATTGAAAAACGGAAGATGAGCCTTGTTGAGTTGGATGAGTATGCACGTGGTATTCGTTCGCCTAAGCTTGAGTCGGGCAGACAAGAGATGCTCGAGAATTTAATTAACGAGTATATCCGCTGAGCGATGGCACGGGTGCTCGGCCTCGACCTCTCGACCCAAGGCGTCACCGCTTTGGTTATCGATACCGAAGCCGGTACAATCATCGCGCGAATCGCTATCAATTTCGGCGCCGATTTCCCAGATCGGGGCCATCCCAGTGGCTACATCCCTGGTGCGGGCGACGGCGAAGTCCATGCCGACCCGCTACTTTGGGTCGACGCACTTCAGTTGGCCCTGGACCGCCTCGCAGAGATTGTTGAACCAGCCTCAATTGTAGCGGTCGCCGTTTCTGGCCAGCAGCATGGCAGTGTCTACCTCGATGCCTGTTGGCAGGACGATCTACACCGTAACCACGCTAGCAAGTCATGGTCCGAAGCCCTGCGTCCGCACCTCACCCGTTCGACTTCGCCCATTTGGATGGATAATTCGACTGGCGAAGATTGCGCACGGATTTCCCGAGCGCTCGGTGGCGACCTCGCAGTGGCCAAACTCACCGGGTCTATTCCCACCCCGCGATTTACGGGTCCGCAGATCTCGCGCTTTGCGCGATTAGAGCCGGACGCTTGGTCGCGCACTGGCCGCGTCCATCTCGTTTCATCCTTCATCACCTCATTGCTTGCCGGCGTTGATGCTCCTATCGACACCGGTGATGGCGCAGGAATGAATCTAATGGATCTTGCCCGCGGTACATGGTCGCCCGAGGCACTCGCTGCCACTGCGCCTGAGCTGGCACGCCGTTTGCCAGCTATCGGCCGTAGCGATGCGGTTGTGGGTTTGGCTGCGCAATGGCTGGTGTTGCGTCATGGGTTTTCGCCGCGTTGTCAGATAGTCATCGGATCCGGCGATAATCCATCCTCGCTGGTGGGTATGGGTGCATCAACCCTGGGTCACATTGTGGTTAGCTTGGGAACGAGCGATACGCTTTTCGCGGCGATTGACGGTGTGCGTACGGATCCTGATGGATTTGGTCATGCCTTTGGTAATCCGCTTGGTGGGACTATGAGTTTAATTTGCGTTCGCAATGGTTCACTCGCACGCGAGACAGTACGCCGCGAACTCGGCTTAAGTGATTGGGATGATTTCGCCCGTGCGATGTCGACGTCCGTACCTGCGCGCACGGCAGTGTTACCACTCGAACAAGACGAGATTACACCGCGTCGCAAAGCAGGTCGATTGTTGGTGGGTGCGCCTCTTCTCGGCACATCGCTCGCGCTCGCTACGATTGAGGGCCAAGCCTTAAATCTAAGATTACATAGTCGATGGATTGGAACGGCGCTTCATACCCTGCGATTAACGGGAGGTGCTTCCGAGAATTCTGCAATCGCGCAAGTTTTTGCCGATGTTTTCGGCGTACCTGTTCAGCGTATTAAAATTTCTGATTCTGCCGCGCTTGGGGCGGCCATGCGTGCTGCGCATGCAGGTTTGGGCATCGGACTTACGCATCTGGAGGCACAATTTTGTGTGCCAGAACCACATCTATTTAGACCGCGCAAAGAGTTGGCTCCGGCCTATGCAGTGCTTGAGGCTGAGTTAAAGGCACTTATTCTTCGTTAGATAAGCCAGCAGGCGTCTTCCTGCTTTCCTCTTTCCAGTTCCTGTCTTTGATTGTCGGTATACCCCAACTCCCATGTCTCGTCCTGTCACACTCTTTACCGGCCAATGGGCTGATCTGCCGCTCAAAGAACTTCTGCCGAAGGTAAAGGCCATGGGCTACGATGGCGTTGAACTTGCGTGTTGGGGTGACCACTTCGACGTCCAGCGTGCCGTCAAAGAAAAAGGTTATATCGAATCTCTCTGGGCGTTGCTTTCTAAGAATGATCTCGGTTGCTGGTCGATCTCTAGCCATTTGCTCGGCCAAGCCACCTGCGACCGGATTGATGAGCGTCACCAAGCTATCTTGCCTTCGCACGTCTGGGGCGACGGTAAGCCTGAAGGCGTTAACGAACGTGCGTGCGCAGAGATGGCACTCACTGCTCAAGCGGCTCGTAAATTTTTCTCAGCCGGTAAATCGGCGATGAAGGGTCGTCCAGTTGGCTCAGGAAAAGCTGTCGTCAACGGATTCACCGGTTCGCCCATTTGGCATGCACTCTACACCTTCCCGCCAACCAGCCAGGAATATATTCAAGCAGGTTTTGATTTAGTTGGTAAGCGCTGGAAAAAAATCCTTAAAGCTTTTGAGGAACAGGACGTT
>DNHH01000085.1:42339-44695 GCA_003485955.1 Opitutia bacterium | reverse complement strand
AAGTCCGGGGGCTTGCGGCTGCGATGCTCTTTAGTCTTTCGTCCTTAGCCTTTAGCCTCCCCAAGTCTCTCCCCAAGTCTCCCGCGACATCCTTTTAAGTGGAAACATCTGGCTCAATTGGGGGTTTAAGTAAGATAGAAGCCATGCGCATCCCCGCAGTCATCATTCTCTTGGGCGTAGCGACGTCTTACGGCGCAATTGATTTGGCCAACCTTGCCGAAAATTCTCCGTTCGGCGCAGGCGTGACCTCCACCGGCACAACTACCGAAAACTCAGGACTAGAATTACGCGGCATGTACGTTGATCAGGGAAAAACCTATTTCAGCATCTACAATGCTGCGACAAAACAGAGCACATGGGTTCTCCAGGGCGAAGCCCCCTCCAAGGCCACCGAGGGCTTCAGCGTGAAATCTTTTGATTCAGTTAATTCTGTCGCAACGGTTGATGCGGGCGGAAAATCGGTGCAGGTTTCCCTAAAGCAGGCATCCGTCTCAAAATACGAGGCTCCACCCCAAGCCCAACCGGTGGTAGCTGCGGGCGGCGAACCCATGCCCCCTGCAGGTGCCGGCCAAGGACAAGTACAGACTCCTTGGGGCAACTTCACACCCGAACAGATTGCCGCCTATAGGGCTGAGCGCGAGAAGCGCTGGGCTGAGCGCATGCAACAACAAGGCGGAAAGGACGGGGAGGTTCCTACTGATCCTGCTGCAGGCGGACGTGAACGCGGTGGCCGTGACCGCGGAGGTCGTGGTAGCGATCCATCGGCCGCGGCGACTGGAGGCGGCAAAGGTGCCGTGCCCGGTGGCACCGGAGGCGGACGCAGTCGGTGAGCGCTCGCCAAACAACGTCAACCTCTTACACACATTTTATGAATCTTCGAACCCCTTCTAACCGTCGCGGCTTCACGCTTATCGAAATCTTACTTGCGCTCGCAATCGTGGGTATGCTTGTCGGCCTAGCTGTTGCAAAAATCGACAGCATTTTTGGTTCGAGCCAAGAACAGATTGCTCAGCTTTTTGTAAATGACTCCATGAAGACGTCCATGATGCGCTACCGCATGGATCTCGGTGATTATCCGACGTCCGAGGAAGGCCTCAAGGCGCTGATAGTAGCTCCCGAAGAAAAAGTAGACCGCTGGAAAGGTCCTTACATTGATGCCAAGGGTGGCGCACTGCCAAGAGATCCGTGGGGCGAGACCTATCAATACCGATGCCCAGGGACACATAACGCCACTGGCTACGACCTATTTTCGAAGGGCAAAGATAAAACAGCGGATTCAGCCGACGATATCGGCAACTGGTGAACAGAAAGGTGCGAGCGCAACTTCAGCGAGGGTTCACCCTTGTTGAAGTTCTCTTGGTGCTTGGATTAATGGCACTCCTCTCAGGAGTCCTTATCGTGGGATCATCGAGTCTCATGGGTGCAGGTGCCAAAGATGACCCCGAAGAAGCGTTGCTTGCGGTTTTGCAGAAAGTCCGGCGCGAATCGGTCGAACGCAATCAGCCCATTGAAGTCCAAATCTACGAAACAGGAACCGTTCTCACGTGGGGCGAGAATGCCGAGCAAACCTTCACCCTGCCAATATCTGAAACCGTCCAAGCTAAACTACTTGCCCTTGAGTCGCTGGGAGCTGTTTTGATTGGAGGACAGGCCGAAGAAAAACTTTTGGAGCATTTTAAAGTTTATCCCGACGGTACGTGTGACCTTTTCCGACTCGATGTTCGTCGCAATGGCGCCCGTCGTGTATTTGCAATTGACCCGATGACATGTGCCCCGCTCCCGGGCACAGACATCCAATGAAACGTCACGGCTTCACACTCGTCGAAGTATTGGTAAGCCTGGCCATCTTTGGCCTAGCAGCCGTGGCTCTCGCCTCGGCCTACACAAATGTCCTACTGGCCCGTCAGGCCATGCAGCGCCTTGACATTGAAGACGATGGCTTCACGCGGTCACGGGCAGCACTTTTAGAGACGGCAGGCTTAGAAGATGCCAAGCAAGGCGGTGACATCGATTTGCCGAATGGGCAAACGGCCACATGGCGGTGCGACATCGAGCCAACATCTGTCAGTGATCTCTTTTCGGTCACACTCGAAGTTGAATCAACTTCATCCGCGAGCACCGAGAATGACATCAAGCGGGCGGAAACCTTTTACCTTCTCAGACCCAGCTGGTCTTTAAGTTCCGACCGCTCGAAACTTTTAGCAGCCGCACGCGAACGCTTGCGCAAAGGCCGACCCTTCGAAGGCACATCAACTGCTGACCAACAAGGCGGCGGGTCTTCAACAAGCAGCGGCGGCAAGGGCGGTAAAGGTGATAACAACGGAGGCAAAGGCAGTGGCGGCAATACGGGCGGCGG
>DNHH01000085.1:39193-42084 GCA_003485955.1 Opitutia bacterium | reverse complement strand
GGCGGCGGTGGAGGCGCACCACGGCCTCGATGAATTCGAAGTGCAAAGCACGTCGAGGCTTCTCGCTCGTCGAGATGTTACTCGCACTAGCAATTCTCGCAGCGCTGTTGGCCGCGATGAATACATTTCTTTTTTCAATGTCGGAGCTGTGGGGCAATGGCCGAGACGCCCGCTTGTTCGATCAACATGTCAGGGCCTCAACAAAACAGGTTCGTAGCATACTTGAGCAATCGGTCTTTGGTCCTGGCGGCACTGCGCCAAAAATGACTGAGATTGAACTTGCTAATGGTACGCGCGAAGCGCGCCTCACTTTTACATTACCCGACGGTGGAAAATTTACCACTTGGCCAGAGGGCCCTTTGCCGGACGTCGACTTCTCGCTCGGCTTCGAAGAAGCTTACGGACTTGTACTCACTTGGCGCTCACGAACGGAGCTTGAACGCGATGTCGCTGACTGGCACACGACAACACTTTCACCTTTTGCGGATAGTATTCGCTATAGTTATTACGATGCCGATTTAAACAAGTGGAGCACGGAAGATGTGCCAACCAAAGATACCGGTGGCGAAAGCTACCTTCAGCCTGCACGTATTGAGTTAACATTTTCACGCGGGAAATTAAAAAAGGTTACGCAAATTGAATTACCTTTGCGACGGGAAGGCGCCACGCAGCCATGAAACAGCGTCGTGGATCTGTTGTTATTGTCGTGCTAGTTCTCGTCGCCTTGGGGTCCATGCTGATGCTCCGATTGATAGATGATAATTCACTCGAGCTCTCCCTCGCCTCTCGAGAAGCTGACCGCCAACGGCTGCGCTCCGAAGCGTGGTCGGAGGCGGAACTACTTATCGCGACCCTCGCAGAGATTCGGCAAATCGACAGCAGCCGTATGCATGTACCGGAGCAGGGCTGGGGCGACCCACACAGTTATGCCGGGATTGGGGTACGCCCGGGCCTCACCGTCACTTACACCTTCGAAGATGAGAGTGCAAAATTATCACTCCCAAATCTTTCACTCCTAGACTTAACCAATCTCTTCGAAGCTCTTGGGTTAACACTCCGGGACGCTCAAACGGTGAGTGATGCACTTTTCGCGTGGATGAAACCTGCACGTGAAGCCCAAGACGAGCAAGCCGGCTCTTTAGCCTATGAGCGCGCTGGGCTTTCTTTCCACCAGCCCGAGCGATCGTTGCGCTCATTCGAAGAGCTCCGTTCGATTGGTGTCGTTCGTAATTTCTTCTTCGACGAAGACTCCAGACCAAAACAGCTCTTTGAAGACTTTAAGCGCTGTGTTTCGCTTTACCAATTCTCCGCAACCAATGTGAATACCTGCGATCCGTTGATTCTTAAATCCAAAGGCTTTGACGATAGGCAAATTGAGCTGACTCTCGCCTTCCGGACGGACCCCAGTCGTCGCCCCTCGATGTCGGCGCCGTACTTCCGCAGCATGACAGAGTATCGCAGCCTTGTAGCAGGAGGAGCTAATACCGCTGGGCTTGGTACGCTCTGTCGACTTTTGCGGGCACATATTACTTTACGCGAAGGACGGGCGGTTCATGAAGTTGCGGTGCTCGTCTCGTTTGACACAGCCGCAACTTTCCCTGCGGCGATGCCTGATCCCGACGCAGAAGGAGCCATTGAACGGAGCACGAACGGAACAAGCACGCCCTCCATCCAGACGGCCGATAAAAGCAAGGTCAGCAGCAGCACAACTGGCACGAAAACCAATAATCGCCAAACCGCAGGTACGCAGAATTTAACAACAGGGCGGTCTTCCTTAGGGGGAACATCAGGCACAGCGAGTGGGTCTATCCAATACCCCTTGCCCATTTTAGAATGGGGTGAATCGTCTGGGCGGGCAGAACTTGAAATAACCGATGCGCCCCGCAATCGAACCACCCTTACTGCCCTTTCCGACAGCTCGCCCCTTCAGCCAGAAAACCTAACCGAAGCGCCCAACCCACGCCCCGCACCTGGCACAACCCGATGAATTCATTACTGCAACACTGGCTCCCAAAACCACTACCGACCGAAGCCGTACTTCTTCCTGCGGATCGCTTCTTCATGATGCGCGTAGAGCTCGATCCCGCTACACCCGCACGTGGCCAAGTTGAGCTCGCCCTTGAAGCCAGCTCACCCTTCCCGGCTAATCAACTCCTTTTGGGGTTGGTGCATGGCGCGGATGGTCGCTCTGCTCTTGCCTTCGCCGCACATAAGCGACGCTTTACGGCTGAAGAAATTGCTAGCTGGCCAGCATCCTCTCCCGTTGTGCCAGAATTTTTAGCACTTCTTGGACATAATCCGAATGCCAATGCTGTCCTCGTTCATGTTAACGATGAACGCGCGATTGCCCTCGCCTGGCGCGCCAAGGAAAATCTACCGACATCCATGGTGAGTTTTGCGACAGCCGATGGCACGCCTGAAGCCGCCGCCGCCGAAGCTGCGCTGCTAGCAGAACTTCCCGCCAACACGCCTGTCATCAAAATCACAGGTGCAATTAAAGGCCGCGGCGACGATAAAGGCCTGTCCATTGGCGTGGTTGATGGACCAAACTACCATGTAGCTGCGCGATCGCTGGATGATGCCGATGTTCGCGATGCAACTTTCCTTGAAAAACGCCGCGGGCAAGCTGCGTGGGAAAAGAGGGCTTGGCTAATGGCACAAATCACCGCCGCTTGCTTGCTGTTAGCTGCCCTCACTGACGCAAGTGCTGCAATCATGAATTGGCGCACGAATGAAGTAACCGCAGTGCTCGATAGCAATCGGCCCAAAGTTCAGGAGCTTGAAAACCTGAATAGCCTGGCAGCCAAAATTTCCGAACTGGGTGATAATCGCCCCCTTCCTTTTGAAATGCTCTCCATCGTCAACAGCCGCCGACCCGCCAGCCTCACCTT
>DNHH01000085.1:37231-39022 GCA_003485955.1 Opitutia bacterium | reverse complement strand
GACCCGCCAGCCTCACCTTCCAAGGCATTGCTTGTAAAGGCGGCGCCGTGCTGGAAGTTGAGGCAAAAACAACCAGGCCCGAAGACGTCGGCACCTTCGAGCAAGCCCTCCGCACAGAGAGCACTCTCATTTCTAAAACTGAGACACGCGACCTGCGTGCTCGCGATGGAAACACCACCTTCACCATCACCATCACGTTCCGCGCTGACGCTTTACGCAAAGCCGCTAAATCCGAATGAGACACCTTTTTCTTAGCCGCCCGCCCCGCGAACGTATCCTCATTCTTTTAGGATTAACCGTCGCGGCATTCCTTTGGTGCAGCGCAGCGGCTACAAACATGAATGAAGCTTGGGCGGCTTCGCGCACGGCCCAGGTCGAAACTGAAATACAAACTCTCTGGCTCGCTAAAGACAAAGAGGTCAACGCATTAGCCGCAAAAGCAACGAGTGGCCTGGAATCAGGCAAGGGGTACGACGCTGCACGACTCGTAGCGGAGGCAATGGCACTGGCTAAAAATGCTGGCCTCAATGTCAATACGGACCCGCCCAAAACACAGCGCTCGGGAGCATTTGCCGTTCACTCTGTACAGTTAACCTGTCGTCGTGCTGACCTCGCCTCATTGATTGCCTTCTACGAGTCGATCCGGCCTAGTTCACCCTACTTAGCACTTGGACCTATCAGCATCCAAGCAGAGCGCGGTTCGGGAAGTAGCGTCAGTGCCAGGCTTCAGGTTACTGCCGTCGAACTTGTCGCGCGTTAAACTTAGAAGCGGAAACTGCTGCTGACTTCGAAGATCGCAGAGACAATTCCGTAGGCAATAAAACCAACGGTTGAAAACGCTGCAATGAGCACCACAGACGAGACCGTTGTGGCTAAGCCTCCGAGCCAGCGATCAAGTTCAGCGCGGTACGACTGGGCAACATCCCGAAGGCCCGGCGCTAAATTACCCGTCTGCTCGGCTACGGTAATACGATCAAGCAAGAGTATAGGGAAAACTTTTGTGCGCTGAAGAGCCCGCGAAAGTGACTCACCCTCAAGCACGCGATCCGTGGCTGCGCGCAAGCGAGCACGTAACGCCCGATTAGGAGCAGTTTTTTCTGCATAGCGAAGTGCAGATGCTGTGGTAATTCCATTTTCAAGCAGTGCGGCCAATGTCTCGCAAAAATTCAGCACGGAAATGCGGGTGACAATTGCCCCCGCAATCGGTACGCGAAGGAGTAATGTGTCTGCACCCAGCCGACCGGCTTCCGTCCGGCGCCAACGAATAATTGCAAACATACCAATAATGATGGCGCCGAGAGCGAATGGGAATATAACCACAAAAACATCCGCAGAGCCCACGAGTAATCGCGTCGAGAAAGGCAACTTGCCGCCTAATGAAGTTAAAACCGATTGAAGCCGCGGTAGTAAAAAGAGAATAAAGAATGCTACCACGCCAGCCGCGAGCAGACAGATGGCAACTGGGTAAGCCATCACGGCCACAAGCCTACGACGGAAGTCTCTTTGTTCAGTGTAGTGACGAATCAATCGTGCTAAAACTTCACGCAAGCTTCCGGTGGCTTCGCCCGCCGCGACTAGGTGCACCGAGTGGGCATCAAAGACTTTTGGGAAAGACGCGAGTGCAGCTGAAAGGGTTTGGCCTTCGCCCAAGCGGGACCAAATACCGGCAGCTAAATTGCGGAGTGGCCCTGGCTGTAGTCGCAGGGCTAACAGACGCACAGCCTCACCTGCCGAAAGTCCACCGCGCACTAAATCATCTAAAGCCTCGAGAAAGGGCAGACGCTCGGATGC
>DNHH01000085.1:33694-37059 GCA_003485955.1 Opitutia bacterium | reverse complement strand
AGAAAGGGCAGACGCTCGGATGCGCTAGGCTCTTTACTTTGAGACAGGCTCGTGCCGACGGTTGCGGTTGCGCCAGCGACGACAGACTCTCCCAGACTAATAGGGGTTAACCCTTGCGACTGTAAGCGGCGCAAAGCTTCGCGACGATTCGTCGCGTCGATTTTGCCTTCGGCTATCGATCCTGCAGCATCACGTGCGCGGTAAAGAAAAGACGGCATAGCTTATTCGTTAGACGCAATATTTCGCACCAACTCCTCCACGGTCGTTAATCCAGTAACGGCCTTCAGCCATCCCGACTGAGCCAACGGACGCATGCCGTGAACCACTGCAAACTCGGTGAGCTCACGGTTGCTCGTGCGACGGACAACTAAATCGTGAGCGGGTTTTGGGAAGAAAAGTTCGAAGACGCCAACGCGACCACTATACCCTGTACCTCGACAGCGACGGCAACCAACCGGTTGACGCAACTCTTTCACGCCATCCAAAACAGACGGCGGCAATCCCAGGGCAGCAAGCGCCGGAGCCAAGCGTGCCCGATCAGGGGCGACGGCGGTCGAACAATCAGGGCAAAGGCGTCGCACCAAGCGCTGGGCAATGACCAGCTCAACCGCAGAGGCTACGAGGAAAGGCTCGATGCCCATGTCAACGAGGCGCGTAATGGCGCCAGGTGCATCGTTAGTGTGGAGCGTGGAGAAAACTAAGTGGCCAGTTAGTGAAGCGCGGATGGCAATCTCCGCGGTTTCTAAATCTCGAATTTCACCGACCATGATAACGTCGGGGTCCTGACGCAACGTGCTGCGTAGAGCCGCCGCAAAGGTTAACCCAATTTCTGGTTTGGCCTGAACCTGATTAGCACCGGGCACTTCATACTCAATCGGATCTTCGATCGTCACGAGGCGGAGATCAGGGGAGTTAATCTCGCGCAAAAATGCGTTGAGGGTTGTTGATTTACCTGAGCCCGTCGGGCCAGTAACCAGAACAATGCCGTGCGGGTAAGCGAGCACGCGGCGTACCGCAGCTTGCTCATCAGGACCTAGGCCAACCCGATCCATATCATAGGCTTCTTTCCGTTGATTCAAAAGACGCAGGGAAACGGATTCCGCGTAAATGGTTGGTATAGTCGAAACGCGGATATCTAAAACATTCGTACCGTCGCGGAAATGAATACGGCCGTCTTGGGGCAAGCGACGCTCAGAAATATTGAGCCGAGCCATAATTTTTAACCGCGAAATAATCGCGTCTTGGAATCGTGCTAAGTTATCCGGGAGCGGCACAGGGATAAGAATTCCGTCGACTCGGAAACGAATACGGAGCGAATTTTCTTGGGGCTCGA
This sequence comes from Opitutia bacterium, assembly GCA_003485955.1. GTDB lineage: Bacteria > Verrucomicrobiota > Verrucomicrobiia > Opitutales > UBA953 > UBA8828. Next base: position 35,726 of record DNHH01000085.1, on the reverse strand, counting down.
AGTGGACGTCGGTGGCGCGCTCAGCAACAGCTTGCGTTAAGACATCCGAAACAAATCGCACGACCGCTGCATCAGCATCCGCGTCGACATCAACCGGTGTCGCATCATACATTGCTTGGTCTTCAGAATCTTCCTCTAAAGTTCCCGAGCCGACACCATAGTTTTCACGGATTAACAAGCCGACGCGATCGGCGGGAGCGAGATGCCAACGCGGGCGGCGCACAGAGAAAGTGGCGGCCCACGCCGTCGAGGTTAAATCAGGCGGCCACGCAGTTGCTAATTCCAGCCGCTCCGCAGATGCACCCGGCAAAAGTACGGGGATGGCTTGAACCTCTGCAGCCATGCGTGCTGGCAGGCGCTGCACCCCCTCGGTGTCCGCCGCTGGCTCCGGTAAAACTGCCAAACCGCTCATTTCTGAAAGTATCCGCAAAGCGCCCGCTTCATCTGTGGCTAAAGCTTGCGCGAGTGCTTTCTGGCGCGCCTCGACAGGTAAATCTAGAAGTGCTGCCGCAGGTGCGTCACCCATCCGTGCGGACAGCGCCACCAATAAACTGGGGCGCGCCGTACTCACTTGGACGAATCTTCAGGCGAACCTGGCTTGTTATCAAAAATTGCCCGCACTGCCTCCTTGTGTACCGTGTCATCCACGCGACGCAAAGCATCGGCATTGTCGACGGGCGTACCCGTTAATACATAAGGGCGCAGGAAAATAATGAGCTCTGTCTTAGTCTCTTCTTCTTTCGAGCCGCCAAGCAAATCACCAATCCAAGCAATAGGTCCGAGGCGATTTTTGGATTTGGTTAGTTGGCTACGCTGCAACCCACCGAGCACAATAATTTCTCCAGACTTGGCACTAACGAAAGACTCCGTGGTACGACGACCAATACGCGGCTGCTCATTACCATCGAGCAGGACTGTTCCGAGAATGTCTTCGACGGATTGCTGTACCTGTAATTGTACTGCTCCATCTTTTCCAATTAACGGAAGAACTTTTAGTTGAATACCAATATCGCGCTGGGTGACGGTCGATGAAGTCGTGATTCCTGTGGTAGCGCCCGGCGTACTCGTTGTGCCGGTGACGACAGGGCGAGACTCGCCCACGAAGATGGTTGCCTCCTTATTGTGCGTTGTGGTGATCGAAGGGTTAGAAAGAATATTGGTATCACTCTTTCGCGGCGTGGAGGTGAGCCCGATGGTTGCCGAAAGGTCGTTATCGCCCGTGGGTGTTCGGAAGACTGAGCCGTTGGTAACGTTAAGCCCGGCACCAGCACCCGAAAATCCGGTCAGCTTACTACCTGTAACCGTCAGCCCTAATTGATCTAAACCGCTCGACGCGTTATCGGTGAGTGTAACCTCCGCAATCACCACCTCGATGCGCACTTGCGCAAGAAGGATATCAATTCGTTCCACCAAATCTTTGAGTAAGCGCAGGTCATCGGTCGTGCCTGATACAACCAAGGCATTGCTGCGCGTATCGGCAACCACAGTCACTGATTGGCTAAACTCATCGGCACCGCTTTGCTCAGTAGCCGCAGCAACTGCAGCTGCGGGCGTTGCAGGTGTAGCTGCAGGTGCAGGCGTCGTCGTTGTGCGTCTATTCGCATTGGCTGCAGCGGCACCGGCACGGGCAGTTTTTTGGCCTGTCACTAACTGGGTGAGCAACGTCGCTATGTCGGGAGCATTGGCATGACGCAGGGGTAAAACTTCCGTATGCGTATTCGGGTCTGAGCGCACATCGAGCTGGGCAACTAAACCGTCGAAGAATGTTTGCTGGCGCGGATCACCCAGTAAGATGACGCGGTTGGTACGATCGTCTGAACTAAACGTTGTGCCACTGGATAGACGTCCCGAGAGAGGCCCACTGAGGAGTGCTGTTAGTTTGCGCACTACGTCCGCTGCATTGGCGTGCTCTAAGGTGTAAACTTTAGAACCAAAATCTAACTTAGGGCGATCGAGCTCTTTGAGAATCGCTTCAATGCGCTGTAAATTCGAAATCGAATCCGTTATCAGAATAGAATTGGTACGACTAAAA
>DNHH01000085.1:26403-33526 GCA_003485955.1 Opitutia bacterium | reverse complement strand
TCCGTTATCAGAATAGAATTAGTACGACTAAAAACAATCGGGGCGGCGCCTAACGTGCCATTTAAAGTTGATGCCAATTGTGTTAAAAACTCTGTGGCGGGTATGAACTGGAGGTGGAAAATCTTTGCCCCAACGCGCCCAGAAGGTGCGAGCCCAAGGGTCGAACCCGCAATCAGCGCCGGTGTCTCGGTGCGAGCGACGGCATTTGGAACGACTTTTAAAAATTTATCGCCCTGGGCTATAACCGCACACCCATTGAGACTGAGAAGCGTTTCCAGGGCTTGGAGCGCCTCATCGCGCGTCGCACCTTCTGGCAGCGAGAGATTATAGGTGTTCGCTGGAAGTGCTTGCGGACGAAGGACTGCCTTTCCGGTCCAGCGCTGTAAAAGTTCAATCACTTGCGAAACGGTTTCATCACGCAGAATAACAGGTCCAACTTTATCTGAACCAGACAAGGTCGGCGCAGGGATCGCAGCAGCGACCGCAACCGTGGGAGGTGCAGGTACAACTGTCGTAGGTGCTGGGTCAGCCATCGCAGCCACAGCGAGTAAAAAAGTAAGGGGAAGCGAGGAGCGTTTGGGAGAAGCCACGGTGCGTTAAAGATGTAACAGACATTCGGAAAAGTCGTTCAGTAAAAATGCTAAAAATCACATAGTTTGACCGACTTTCCCCGAAGAACGGGGTTGGGAATGCCCAGCGCCCTAATGTGAACATATGTTCACTTATGGCTTGTCCAAGGGTTCGCCGCCCTTTATTTTCAACCTATTCAGCCATGCGTGACGACATACCTAAATGGATTGGGCCTCCCCCTCCACGCACATCGAGTGCGTGGAAATCATGGCTCAAGAAGTGGCAAAACTATGCCCTCGAGCATCTCGGCGATGCCGATGCTTTGAACCCTGAAATGGAATTTGGGCTGCTCAGCCCAACTGAACGTAAGGCTCGCCTGCTAGCACAAGAGGTCGATCGACAACTTTTTGCAGGCTTATCCGGAGACGAATTCACCCTCCACTTAGATTTAGGGGATCGTGATCTGGTCTATGCAGGCACTCAAGCTTGGCTCACTGGCAAAGCAGTATTTGGTCATATTCCTGTGCAGGTTGCTCAAAAAACAGATCCCTGGCTCGAACGACACGCAACCCCTGCCCGAATTGCAGTTGCCCAAGCGATTCACGTTGGACTGCTCGTTGGGTTGCGCGGAAAGCCGTGCGAAGAGCCAGACGGGATTATGGCTTCTTCCGCTTACGTTGCTGCATGGATTGTTGGTAACGCGAAGGCAATTGAGGCCGACCCTCGCTAAACTATTGGCTAGTTTGACTCGCCTGCTAAAGTAGTTGTCCGTACTTCTATATTCTTGTGGAAATCTTCGCCTCAATCTTGGTCGGTGCTCTAGCCTTCGCCGTTGCTTGGTTCATCCGCAAACCTCAAGGCGACGGTGCGGCACAGGCAATGATTGCTGAGCTCCAGCGTCAACTCAATGAAGCGAAAGTTGCCTTAGATTCAGCCCGGGCCGCACACTCCGAAGCGTCGCAACGTGCAGCTGCAGCGACTGCCGAAACTAAATCTGTACGCGAAGCACTCACGAATGCCGAAGAGCGTCACAAGGTTGAGTTGGCTAAAGTAGATCAGCGCCGATCCGAAGATCTCACAGCGCTCCGTGATTCTTTTGCAAAGCAGAGCCAAGACATCTTGAGGGCCATGACTCCCGACGTGACGAAAGAAGTCACCGCACGCGTCGAACCCCTACTCGCACAAGTAAGAACAACTTTGGCTGACTATCGCACAACGCTCCAGGGCAGCATGAAACTTCAGGACGACGCTCTTGCGGGCGTGCGCGAGCGCATGGAGAATTTAAGCAAGGCGACAGAGACATTAGCGACGCAGACAGGCGACTTTACCGCAGTCCTTAAGTCATCTTCGCACCGTGGCCGCTGGGGCGAGCAAACCTTACGTCGCGTGGTTGAAGCTGCTGGGATGAGCCCGCATTGCGACTTTACGGAACAAGTCTCATCCGAAGACAAGCGTCCTGACTTAGTTGTGCGCCTGCCCGGGAATCGCTGTGTCATCATCGACTCCAAAGTCCCCGAACTGGACGCAGCTATCATCAGCCCCAGCTCAACCAATCGCGCCGAAGTGCTGCGTGATCACGCGCAAAAACTTCGCGCAACCATCAAGGCACTTGCCGCAAAAGACTATCCAACAGTCGTCGGCCGCGAACAGAAACTCGTAGCGTTCGATAAAGTCATTCTCTTCTTACCAGCGGAATCTCTCTTAAGCACCGCACTCGAAGCAGATAATGACCTCGTGATTGACGCAGGCAAACAAGGCATCCTGCTTGCGACCCCTGCGACGCTCATTGGTTTTCTTGGTGCAATTAACCTTACGTGGCAGCAACACGCCCAGGCAGCGCAAGTTCAAGAAATTGCGGATACCGCAACGGAGCTTTATAAACGCGTGGCTGATTTTGCCGAACACCTTGCGGGAGCTCGTAAAAATATGAATAACGCCGTCGAGGGGCTGAATGACGCCTTTGGCAGCTTCGAGCTCAAGGTGCGTCCGAAAGGGGAAGAGCTTGGTCGGCTGGGTGTTAAACCTTCGAAGGCACTCCCCGGGGAAATTTTGCCCATTGAGCCAATGCGCGATCTACGCCGAAAAGATTCATAATTTCTCGGCTAGGTAAATCCCCTTGGCGGCGGTTTGGCCGAAGATTGTCATTACCGCTTGCGAGAAACCAAAGTCCTCCCACTTTTAACTACCCACACAACGATGCGCATCGCCAAGGACCATATTGTCTCTTTCGACTACACTCTCACCGATGAATCGGGCGCCGTGCTCGATGCTTCCCGTGGAGCACCCCTCGCTTACCTACATGGTGGGCGTAATATCATTCCAGGTCTCGAGAAAGCTCTCGAGGGTTTGGCAGCCGGCGACGAAAAGAAAGTCGCTGTGCCACCTGCTGAAGGCTACGGCGAATTTGACGAACGCCTCATTATGAATGTGCCCGCAGAACGCATGGGCGGAAACACCGTACAGGTCGGGATGCGCTTTCACGCCGAAACCAATGCGGGCTTACGTGTTCTCACGGTTAAAGAAGTTAAGCCTGACGAAATTGTGCTCGACGGAAATCACGAGCTCGCCGGGAAGACTCTGCACTTTGCGGTTAAAGTTGTCGAAGTTCGCCCAGCGACACCGACTGAACTAGCCCACGGGCATCCTCACCAAGAGTCCAGCGGTTGCTGCGGAGGCGGTTGCTCGAGTGGCGAAGCTAAATCTCAAGCCGAAGAAGGTTGCTGCGGTGGTGGCGGTGGTGGCGGATGCGGTTGCGCAACCGGCGAAACCAAATCGGCGACGGACGAAGGCTGCTGTGGTGGCAAAGGTAAAGCTACCAGCGAAGATGGTTCCTGCGGACAGGGATCCTGCGGTTGCTCTCAGTGATTCTTGTTTAAGCTCCCCAGCGCCATTCAATATCTGTGATAATCTCCGGGTGCAGAGAATGGTGCACCGGACAGGCGGATGCGGCGCGCTCAAGTTTAACGCGGGCATCCTCAGGTATGCCTGTCGGCGGCGTGATAACGAGTATGAGCTTCGCGATGCGTCGTGGAGGCTGAACAGTCATGTGCTTCTCAACAGAAAGGCGCATGCCGCGAAGTTCGATACCGAGAGTGCGTCCTTGGATGGCCATAATGGTGGCCATACAGGTCGTCAGCGCAGTGGCTGCTAAATCGGTCGGCGAAAAGGATTCACCTTTACCGTGATTATCCACGGGAGCATCCGTGTGTAATACAGTGCCAGATGGGGCGTGCACGGCACGTACGCGGAGGTCGCCGAGGTATTCACAATCAATACGGATAGACATGAACAAAAAATAACCCCGGCGAACCGGGGTGCGAGACTTACTAAAAAATATATGTCTTACTCGCCGTCTTCGCCAATAGCATCAACCGGGCATCCGTTCTTCGCTTCCATGCACTTCTCGATGTCCTCGGGTGTGGTCGGCTGCTTAAAGACGTAAGAGTAACCGGCATCATCTTGACGCGTGAAGAAGTCTTTGGCGGTTTCGCGGCAAAGATCGCAATCGATGCACTGGGTATCCACGTAGAATTTTCCGCCAACATTCTCGGGGTGCTTGTCATTCTTATCAGCCATAGGAAAACGGAAGGTGGAGTGGAGTCGGCAAGTGTCAAGAGTCTGCGTTCATTTTGCAGGGGGAGGGGCCGGCAAAAAGACTGTAAATTTTGGGCGCCACCATGGCCCTCCAGCGATTAATCGGGCCCCTAGTCCGTCAGCCGACTCAAACTGAACGACCACGACACCTGTTGGCTCTAAATTAGGCCGTTGTGCTTCAACCAAGAATAAATCGATTTTTGAAGCTAGTTCGGCGGTGACGGACCGAACGGGAATTTCGAATTCTTGCCGAAAGACCTCTTGCATCTTCAGGCGCAAAGAAGGGTCGACCTCGTCCCAGCAATAAAGCGCCTCAATCGCTGGCAGGTCTTTGCGAGAATGTGCTAGCTGCCAATCTCTGGCCAATGCCTTTAATTCAGCCAATCGCCAGACATTGACCCCCATAACCGCTAAGAGGCATGCCAAAAAGCCGCTCAGCGCCCAAAGTCGGAGGCGCGGCGTAAAAGCAAAGGATAGCATAAGGAGATGGGCGTTGACCAAAACGGAGGCGAACGGTGACATCCAAGTGTCATGTCGAAAGACGGCAAGCCCACTCCTGATTCTGGCCGCTACGCTGCGCGAGGCGTCTCGGCATCGAAAAGCGAAGTCCACGCAGTTGTTGACGGACTTGATCGCGGCCTCTTTCCAGGGGCTTTCTGCAAAACAACCGCTGACTTTCTAACGAACGACCCTGCGCTCTGTAACGTCACACACTCTGACGGCTCAGGCACCAAGGCTCTCCTCGCTTACCTTTGGTGGAAAGAAACGGGCGATGCTTCAGTCTTCCGGGGCATTGCCCAAGACAGCGTGGTGATGAATGTCGATGACTTGCTGTGTGTTGGGATCACGGGTCGAGTTTTACTTTCTTCCACCATCAACCGTAACGCGCGACGTATCCCCGGTGAAGTGCTACGCCACTTGATTGCAGGCACTGAAGACTTCTTGGCATCACTGCGCCAACACGGTTTTGATATCCGTTCTGGCGGTGGAGAAACTGCAGACGTCGGCGACCTAACGGCGACACTGACCGTCGATTCAACCGCAACCGCTATTCTTCCACGCAACCAAGTCATTGATGCGGGGCGTATTCGCCCAGGGCTCTCCATTGTTGGCATTGCTTCAGGCGGAACCTGTGGGTGGGAACTGGGAGAAAATAGTGGCGTAGGTTCAAATGGCTTAACGAGCGCGCGGCATGAGCTTCTCGCAAAACACTACGCAGAGACGTATCCAGAAACGTATGACGCCACAACGCGTGCCGATTTAGTTTACTGCGGTCCTCATAAACTTTCATCTCCTTTAGCAGGATCTTCGCTAACCGTTGGTCAGGCCTTGCTCTCACCCACCCGCACCTACGCGCCCCTGGTTTTGGCACTTTTACGCGAATTAGGCCCAGAACGGGTTTTTGGCCTGATTCATTGTTCGGGGGGTGCTCAGACCAAATGCCTACGTTTCGGAAACGGCGTGCACTTCATTAAGGACAACCTTTTCCCCATTCCGGCTATCTTTACAGAGATTGCACGTTGCAGTAAAACGCCCCCGGCCGAGATGCATATGGTCTATAACATGGGCCACCGACTAGAGGTATATGTCGACCCAAAGGATGCGACATTAGTTACGCAAATAGCTGATAGACTGAAGGTTGAGAGCAGGGTTGTCGGCCGAACTGAAGCCAGCCTCCGGCCATCCGGAAACCATATTACCCTGATCCGCGATGGGGTAAAAATGGAATACCCCGTTAGTTAAAAAAATGTTATATCGTCGGGCGGGGGGGATTCGAACCCCCGGCCTCCTGCTCCCAAAGCAGGCGCGATACCGGACTACGCTACCGCCCGAAGATATAAACATTACTGCATTTAGTGTTGCCCCTCCTGTCAACCGCCTATTCTCAACCCCTCTACCACACAAAGACCTACCACTATGGAATCCGACACGATTGAATCCGGCAGCGAATCTAAGTTCCCCTTAATTGCTGGCATTGTCGGCGTCGCCCTTGGCGTCGTCGCCCTTGTCCTCGCAGTTAAAGCGAAGACCGCAGCTGAAACCGCTACCCAGACTGCACAAAATGCTGCCGCAACCGCCGGGGAAGCAACCAACGCTGTCGCCACCAAGGCTGATAACGCTGCTTTCCAAGCTCTCGGTGCAGACGTTGCTGCGCTTAAAGAGCAAACCGCTAAAGGTTTTGCTGACGTCACTGCTGCTTACGAAACTGTCCGCAAAGCTGTCGAAGCTCGCGGCGGCTCCTCACGTGGCACAAGCACCGCTGGTGCTGTCGCTGGCCCTGGTGAGTACATCGTCCAAAAGGGCGACAGTCTCTACGCCATCGCCAAGAAGTCTGGTCTCTCGCTCAAGGCACTTCAGGATCTCAATCCTGGCGTCTCTGCTAGCTTGAAGATTGGCCAGAAGTTGAAGGTTAAGTAAAACTTCACTCGTGGCTGCGCCTGAACGCTGGATTGTCCGGCACGAGGCGCCCCACGCTGACTGTCGCGTCTTCAAAGTCGCACGTCAGCGTTGCATTCACCCTCTCGATCAACGGGAGGGTGATTTTTTTGTTATCCATTCTTCGGACTGGGTGCTCGCCCTCCCCGTCACGCCCGAAGGTAATCTCGTCATGGTGAAGCAGTGGCGCTTCGGCGCACACGCATTATCTGTTGAAACTCCAGGGGGCGTGATGGATGCAGGCGAAAATCCCTTAGACACAGCCGTGCGCGAAACTCGCGAAGAGACAGGCTATGCAGGTGGCATAGCCAGTTCGCTTGGGATGGCCTCGCCAAATCCCGCCATCCAGTCCAACCGCTGTCACTTCGTGCTGATTGAAGGCGTTACCAACGGAGCGCCTCGCAAGCTAGACGAACATGAGGAAATCGAAGTTTTCTGCGTGAGTCCTAATGAAGCCCTACGCCTTGTTCGAACAGGCGAAACTACCCATGCCCTCGCCGAACTCGCTCTCTTGCGCCTCAAA
>DNHH01000085.1:12927-26218 GCA_003485955.1 Opitutia bacterium | reverse complement strand
CCTCAAAGATGCCCGCCCTAGCCTCTTCCTTCGCTGAGTATGTCTCTTCTCTGTATAGATATCGGCAACACTTCTACCCACTGGGGCGAAGTGAAAAACCATACAGTGATTACATCGGGGGATATCCCAACGGCCTTATTGATGGATGACAACGCTGGCCCTTTTCAAAAGATCCTTGGACGTAGCAAATTCACCGGCATTGCACTCGCCTCAGTGGTACCAAGCGCGACGGAAAAGTTAGTCCCACTCCTCACATCGACAGGACTTCCCTTTCATCATTTGCGCCACGACACGATCAAGGGGCTCGACATAGACTACCCGAAGCCATCTGAAGTCGGACAAGATCGTCTCGCCAACTGTATCGGCGCACAACACCTCGTTGGCGCTCCCGCAGTCATTATTGATATGGGGACGGCGACCACATTCGACATTCTTTCTGCTCGCGGCTACGCGGGCGGCATTATCGCACCTGGCTTAAACGTGATGACGCATTACCTGCATACGCAAACCGCTTTGCTCCCACAGTTAGACTCCAAAGATTTATTGGGTGGCCCCGTTATTGGAAAATCGACCATCGACGCGATGCGTGCCGGATGTGCCATTGGCTTCTCGGGAATGGTCGCTGCCTTACTAGAAGCGGTAACAGCCGAATTAAAAAACCAGAACTCTGGCGATCCCGCAGTCCTAGCAACAGGTGGTGCTGCACCCTTCTTACCCGCAACTTGGGCTGGAAGAATTCGGCATGAACCCAACTTAACCCTGATTGGTTTGGCTGTATCCTTCGAGCGCACACAACCATGAGTTCCGATGATCGTAAAATACGCCTGCGGCGATTAATCAAAGTTGCGGCCATTGGCGTAGCCCTTCTCGGACTAACGGGCGCACTCTTAATAGCGGGTGGGGCTCAAGCAAAGGCGTGGCCACTGATTGCAGGAGACGTAGTCCTGACGCTACTTGTTCTGGCAATCGCTTGGCGCAGCCTGCGCTAAGAAATTAGAAGCGCGTCATTTTACTTAGCTCGCGTCGGCGTCGACGTATTTCTGCGCACCCAGCAGACGCCAAACGATCGCACGAGAAAGCTTCAACCGTAAGAGAAGCAACGGCAGTCGCATACCCCATACCTTCACGGAGGGCTGCGAAACTTGTTTCACCGCGTGCAGCAAGATACCCAAGCAACGAACCCGCGAAAGTATCACCGGCACCTGTCGGGTCTCTCAACTCTGTAACAGGATAGGCAGGCAAAGCAAAGAGTCCGTCTTCGTGAAAGAGAACCGCTCCGTGTTCGCCTTTTTTAACAATGACTGTTTGGCAGCCAGAAGCGCGCAATGCACGGCCTGCAGCCACCGCATTACTTTCACCCGTCAACTTGGTAGCCTCGGTATCATTGACGACCGTTAGGCTAGACCGGTGCAACACTTGCATGAGAGCATCTCTTTGCGTCTCAATCCAAATATCAATGGTATCAGCAACCACGAACGGGTTTTCAGTTAGCTGATCAAGCACGTGCAGTTGCAGGTCTGGTCGTATATTTCCAAGCAAGGCAAACCGGGCAGCTTGATGGCTGGTGGGTAATCGCGGGTGGAAGCGCTCAAAAACATTGAGCTCAAGCTCGAGCGTCTCGCGGCGGTTATAATTCTCGTGGTAACGACCTCTCCAGAAAAACGTCCGCCCCGTTTCGTCAGTTTGCAATGCAGTGAGGTCTATATCTCGCCTTTCAAACTTTTTACGGTCTCGGGCAGCAAAATCATGTCCCACGACGCCCACCATCTGCACGGGTGCAAAATAGCTAGCCGCTAAGGACGCATAAGAGGCGCTGCCGCCTAAGATTCTATCACCCTTAGCATGAGGAGTCTCAATCGAGTCATACGCCACCGAACCGACAACCAAAACAGGCGCGGGCGAAGGGGAGCGAGGCAGGCGAATGCGGGCGGGCATAGATGCACCTTAGAGCCTGACTCACCTTGGGTGCAAGCGTCGCTCAGGGTTGCCCTCGGCGAAGTTGCCCGCCAAGGTTCTCCTATGTCCCGCGACATTGGCCAAATCGATCAACTTGTCCGCCGCTTAAGGTGGGATGAGCTTGATCCTGTTTGGCTGCGTCAACTTATCGAGCGCGCACGCGAAGAAGACCTCAATGGTGGCGGACTCGCACAGGCTCCGAAACCAAAAGGTGATGCAACAGCCGCCTTTATAAGTCCAAAGAAACTCGGTCGGGCTAAACTCATCGCCCGCACGCCCGCCGACCTCGCAGGCTTAGGACTTATCGTCCCTATTTTTACCGCATACGGCGGACACTGTAGCGCAAAACTCCACGCCCAAGACAAAGATTACGTCCAAGCTGGCTCAATTATCGCCGAGGTTGAAGGACCGGCAGTAGAGCTTTTAACCGCTGAACGAACTCTCCTGAATTTCTTACAACACCTCTGCGGAGTGGCAACGTGGACCCGCAAACATGTGATTGCTCTGGGTGAAGGCCCATCCCGCCTACTTGACACGCGCAAAACAACGCCAGGGTTTCGCGTCTTAGAAAAATATGCTGTCGGCGTTGGTGGTGGCTGGAACCATCGGATAGGCCTTTTCGATCGCGTCATGCTAAAGGACAATCACTTGGCGGCTGAAGAATCAGGCTCAGGAAAGTCACTCGGTGACTTGGTCCGCAAAGCACGGACGGGCCGGCCAGATCTTCTCGTCGAAGTAGAAGTTGATAATGCCGCGCAAATTCAACCTGTACTTGAAGCGGGCGCTGACATTGTGCTTCTCGATAATTTTAGCTTTGCAGACCTTCAAGTGAGCGTGCCCGAGGTGAAAAAACAGGCTTGGTGCGAAGTGAGCGGTGGCGTTTCGATACAACATTTACCTGAAATCGGGCGCATCGCTCCTGATTTCATCTCGTGCGGAATACTCACTCATGGAGCAGGCTGGGCCGATATTGGCCTAGACTGGGACTAACATGTCAGCACTCGATAGTAGTATCCTCCGCGTATTCTTGGACGCTAAAGGGAAAGCTATAAGTGGCGACCGCTTAGCCAAAGAGTTTGGTATCTCGCGTGTTGCCATCTGGGCAAGACTCGCACGGTTACGAAAAGAAGGCTTTCGCTTCACGGCATCACCGCGCAAAGGTTATGCGCTCACCGCAACGCCGAAAGCACTTCACCCCGATTTGCTCGATGCACAATTACGCTTACAGCGCGTTCGTTTACCCTGCACTGTGATTGGCCAAATCGACAGCACAAACTCCGAGGCCGAGCGGCTACTCGCAAGCGGACAAGAGGCGCCTTTCGCTATTGTCGCCTTGCGACAAACCGCTGGCCGCGGCCGACTCGGACGACGCTGGCACAGTGAACAATCTGGCAACCTCTACCTCTCGATAGCGTTTCGACCTTTTATTGAAACAAGCAGGCTGAGCCCATTTACCCTCTGGATGGGATTGGCATTGTGCGAACACATAGATCAAAAGCTTGGGATCAAGCTTGGGCTAAAATGGCCCAATGACCTACTGAACGCCAAAGGCGCTAAAGTTGCCGGCATGCTTACGGAGGCGCGTGTCGACGCAGATCGCGTTCGCGATTTAGTCTTTGGTATTGGATTAAACATCGAGTCATCGCCTGCTGAACTTCAGGGCGCTGCATGCTCCTTGCGCTCTCTCAGCCGCAAGCCTATCGATGCGAATGAAGTCGCTGCAGGCGTTCTCGGCGCACTGGAAACTGCCTGGGAAGCCTTTGAAGACGACTCGTTCCGCAAGAAATTCCTTAAGTTATTCACGCACTACGACTGCTTAGCAGGGCAGAAAGTAAAAGTGACGTTGCGTGGAAAACCGCTGCACGGCGTCGCCGAAGGTATCGATGAAACGGGCGCGCTACTGCTGCGCCTCTCGACCGGCCGACGCACGGAGATTGCCTCTGGGGAGGTGACTTTGCGAACGAGTAAAGTTGCGCGTTAGCTAAAGAACTTCCACTTGCCCTTACGCGAAGGCGCGGCGGCATCACCACCAGCCTTAACGTACGCTTCTAAGGCTTCACGCTGTTCGGAAGTTAACTTTGCAGGCACATGTACATCAACACGGACGTGTAAATCGCCGCGGCTCTGGGAGCGCAAATTAGGCATGCCTTCACCTTTGAGACGAAAAACTGTACCTGCTGCCGTACCTGCGGGAATTTTCAGAGACGCTTTCCCCTTTAAGGTCGGGACCTCAATTTGGCCACCGAGCGCTAGCGTTGGAAACGCTACGGGCGCAGAACAAGCCAAGTCATCGCCATCGCGCTCAAAGCGCTCATGGTCACGCACGCGAATAATTAAATAGAGGTCGCCCGCGCTCGCACCACGCACACCTGCGGATCCATTGCCACTCGAGCGAAGGCGCGTTCCATTGTCTACGCCAGGAGGAATGCGTACCGGTACGGAGTGCTCTTCGACGACGCGTCCCTCTCCTGAACACGACTTACAGGGCTTCTCAATGCGCACGCCTGCGCCACCACAATGTGGGCAAGTTTGGCTGACTTGGAAAAATGCTTGGGCGCGAACGACTTTACCACGGCCACCACATGTGCCGCACTTTGTTGTCTTCGAACCCTTTTCAGCCCCGTTACCTGAACATGTTTTACAGGCTGCGTGACGTCGGTAGCGGACAGTTCGCTCAACGCCCGTAGCCGCTTCTTCAAGTGTAATCTCGAGCTCCATGCTAAGATCTTCGCCCGTAGTTTCTTCGGGACCGTCGCCGCCAAACCCACCACCAAAACCACCTCCGCCTTGGAACATCTGCCGGAAAATATCCATCGGGTCGGCACCTCCTTGGAATCCTCCGCCGCCTCGGGGCCCAGTTTGTTGCTCGAAAGCCGCTGATCCATGTTGGTCGTAAAGCTTACGTTTATCAGGATCCGAAAGCACTTCGTAGGCTTGCGAAACCTTCTTAAACATTTCCTCGGCTTTTTTATCACCTGGGTTGCGATCGGGGTGATACTTCATCGCCATTTTACGATAAGATTTTTTGAGCTCCTCGGCAGAAGCACCGCGAGCCGCACCCACTAAATCATAATAGTCTTCGGCCATGGCTTAAGCAGCGGGTCCTTTGGAAACAACAACACCTGCGGGGCGGAGTAAGCGATCGTTCAACATCCAGCCGGAACGCAATACGCGCACAACATTGCCTTCGGGGAGCACGTCGGAGGCCTCTTGTGAGAGCGCCTCGTGGCGTGCAGGGTCAAATACTAACCCAGCAGCTTCTACTTCAATCAAGCCGTGGCTGCTAAGGGCGCTGCGCAACTGCTGTACGGCCATCGCAAAGCCCGTCGCCACTGCGGCAGCCGAAGCCTGCGTTGAAGCCGACTCCAAGCCGATCCGTAATGAATCAAGCGCAGGGAGAATGTCTTCAATAACGGGGGACGCCGCAAACTTACGAAGGTCCACAAGGTCACGCTGGTGGCGGCGGGCCTGGTTCTGCTGGTCGGCTTGGGCGCGCAAGACGGCGTCGCGAAGACGGGCGACTTCCGTCTCGAGCACGACGATGCGAGGGTCGATGATAGGCGTTGCCTCGGGGATAGGTTCTTGGGGTGCGTCCATGAATTATTTGATGCGTTCGACTTGGCGTCTTGCTTGTTCTAAAAGTGTTTCTGGATTTGTGGCAGCAGCCCGCGTAAGGGCAATCCCTGCGAGGGGACGCAAAACGCTGTCACTTAAGTTTTCTGCTGTAACGTCTTTTGCCTCGAAGCTTATTTCACGGTCGTCTTTCAACATCACCGAGCCCGCCCGATTACCGTTGTCTTGAAGCAAAGTCACCCCGCCAACGCGAATCAACAATCGGCGAATCACGAAACCTTCGCCGGGCACCTCTTTGCTACCTGAGCTTTGGGGAGTGCTCTTGTTTTTCTTTTTAGTCTGACTGAATGCCTTTGCCAGAGCCGATGCATTGTTATCGCGGAAAATATCGTTTTTTCCAATCAGGTTAATGCGATCGAGCTCAAGGGTGACTTCGTCGATGACACGTCGGCCATCGCCTAAAAAAGTTCCAGCGTCGACATCAACTACCAGCCGGCGGATGTGCACGAATTCTCGATCAAAAAACTCTGGGGGATTTAAGATGGAAGCGTCGGCTAAATCGATACGTCCGATGAATAAATTGCTGTCGTTTTTTTCACAAACAAACCCCGACTTAGCTTTTTCAAAAAGTGCCGAATGGATGACAGACGGGATAGATCTTCCTGCAAGCCAAACGCCCAAGACGGTCAGCGCCAATAAACTGACTGTGCCGATGCCAATCCACTTAAGGAGTCGGACAAGGCTGAGGCCTGGGCGTGTAATAGGCAGGGACATGGCGGCCATAAACCTTAGCAGTAGGCACGCCAATCTTCGGGGTCAACGCCAAGCCCGAAAAATGCCCTAAACTTAGCCTGAAGATACAAAAAGGGCCCGTCGCTTTAGCGGACGAGCCCTTCTGTCACACAGAGAGTGACTCGCTTACTGGGGTAAGTCCGAAGGCGTACCGCAGAAGACTTCTTCATTTAACTCGAAGACAGGGGTCTTTGCGGGGTCTTGGCCGGAGATAATATCCGCAATTGAGGAATTGTCGTCGCTACGAATAACCCGGACTAACAAGGCTTTATCAGCCTTGGTTAATTGAAGGAAAGTACCTGCGTCGGGTTTCTCTTTGCGGATAAAGGCAATCAAGCCTTGCTCGAGACGCACAGCAAGAATGCGAGCTTTGGTTTCGTCGTTCGGGGCACCTGTGGCAGGCTTAGCGACAGCAACACCGGCATCTACTGGTACTTCCGCTGACTTCGCTTGCCAACTATATCTACGTGCCGAAATAGGTGTAACTGGGGCAGTGGTCGCTTCGGCAGGTTCCGCAGGGGCGGGCGTTTCAACATTAGCTACGGCTTCAGGCGCAGGTTTTACGTCTTCGGGCGTTGGCACTGGAGCCTTTGCAGAGCCTCCAGCCCATGGACTGCGAGTTGAGCAAGCAGCTAAAAAGAGGGTGACGGTTAAGATTGCGATGCGTTGCATGGCGTTAAGTTAAGCATCAACATTCCTCGGCTAAGGCAGATTGGTCAATCCTTTGTAAACAAAGGTTCAATCTTGCCCCCTAACGGCGCACCCCTTCCCTCTTTTTATGAGCTCAACACCCACCAAGCTGATGATCGGGCTGCCCAAAGGCAGCCTCGAGGACTCAACCCTGCAACTTTTTGCCCGGGCAGGGTTCCCGATTATTAAGAGCTCTCGGTCTTACCGCCCCTCGTTTGATGACCCCGCTCTCGATGGACGTTTCATTCGAGCCCAAGAAGTCGCCCGCTACGTCGAGCACGGATTCTTTGATTGCGGACTGACGGGTCAAGACTGGGTCGCAGAAAACGCAGCCGACGTTCAAGAGGTCTGTGAATTAGTGTATAGCCGTGCCACCTCACAAAAATCGCGCTGGGTCCTTTGCGTTCCAGAAGCATCGTCCATTCAAACCATCAAAGACCTACAAGGAAAACGGATCGCCACTGAACTTGTTGAGACCACCCGCCGCTGGTTAAAATCAAAAGGCGTAACGGCAGAGGTAGAATTCTCTTGGGGCGCAACAGAAGTTAAAGTGCCTGAACTCGCAGACGCGATTGTTGATATCACGGAAACGGGCTCATCCATTAAGGCAAATAAGTTGCGCATTGTAGACACCTTGCTGGAAACCACCACCGTGCTCATTGCAAATAAAGCCTCGTGGGCAGACAAAGCAAAGCGTGCGAAGATTGAACAAATCGCCCTCATGCTGCGCGGCGCCTTGGATGCACAACACATGGTCGGGCTGAAATTTAATTTACCGCGTACCGCACTCGCTGCGGTAACAGCCGCACTGCCTGCGCTTCGCAACCCGACAATCTCGCAGCTAAGTAATGAGGCTTGGGTTGCTGTAGAGACGATTATTGATGCCCGCCAGTCCCGTGAAATTATTCCAGACCTCAAGGCGCGCGGCGCAGAGGGTATCGTTGAATACCCTATCAATAAGCTCGTTCGCTAAACACCATGTCTGCGACCCGTATTGGCCTAATCCAGCTCACCGCAGAAGAAACGCCTGCGGCGAATCTCAAAAAGACCATCCCGCGCATTGAAGAGGCGGCTGCTAAAGGGGCTAAAATTATTGGCCTGCAAGAAATGTTCACCACGAAATATTTCTGCACGACGCAAGACCCACGCTTCTTTGATCTGGCGGAGCCCATCGAGACAGGGCCAACCGTGACCGAGCTTGCGCGTGTAGCCAACCGTCTTGGCGTTGTGATGATTGCTCCGCTTTTTGAAGCCCGCGGAAGTGAAGTCTATCACAACACCGCAGCAGTGATTGATGCAGATGGTACGATCTTAGGGAAATACCGAAAGATGCACATCCCCCAAGACCCCGGCTTTGAAGAGAAATTTTATTTTACCCCCGGCGACTTAGGTTTTCGCGCCTGGAAAACAGCTCATGGCAATCTCGGTGTCTTAATTTGCTGGGATCAATGGTACCCTGAAGCGGCTCGCCTAACAGCTCTCGCAGGTGCCGATATACTTTTTTATCCAACCGCTATTGGGTGGCTGCCTGAAGAACGGTCGTCTCTCGGCGTCGCTCAACACACTGCATGGGAAACCGTCCAGCGCGGGCACGGCGTGGCTAACGGTTGCTACATCGCGGCCACTAATCGCGTTGGGACCGAAGGACGGACGCAGTTTTGGGGACAAAGTTTCGTCAGCGATCCTTACGGAACGATTGTTGCCAAGGCTTCCGCTGATAAAGAAGAAGTGCTGCTCGCGGACTGTGACCTCGCTCGCCAAAAAGAGTTTCGTCGCATTTGGCCATTCTTCCGCGACCGTCGTATCGATGCCTACGGCGATCTCACCCGCCGTCTCCGAGACTAAAGATGTCTTCGCCGCGTGAGTTAGGTTTTCGCATGCCTGCGGAATGGGAACCGCAAGCGGCGACTTGGCTCTCTTGGCCCTCCAATCGAAAACTTTGGCCAGGTCACTATGATCTCGTGCCAGCCAAGTTTGCTGAGTTCGCAGCAGCCATCTCACGGTTCCAGCCTGTGAGCATTAACGTAAGCAAAAATTTGCGCACGGAGGCTGAAAGCGAGCTACAAAAAGCTAAGGCAGATTTATCCGTTATAAAACTTGTCGAGATTGCGACGGACGATGTGTGGTGTCGGGATCATGGGCCTATTTTTATAAAACATCGCCAGACAGGTGAAGTCGCTGTGACTGACTGGGAGTTTCACGGCTGGGGCGGCAAATTTGAAGCGTCTCTCGACAATCAAGTTCCCGCAAAAGTTGCGAAGCACCTTGGCTTGCGGCATTTCAGTTTCCCATTCGAACTTGAGGGCGGCGGTATCGAAGTGTCCGGCGACGGTCTCTTACTGACCACCGAAGCTGTTCAACATAATCCTAACCGTGCTGAGGGGCGCGATGACGCTGCTTTTCTCCAAGCCATCAAAGAAGGTCTGGCTATCGACGAACTGCTTTGGATTGGAGAGGGCTTGGCGAATGATGATACCGATGGCCACATCGACAACCTCGCTCGCTTCGTTGCACCGCGCACGCTTATCGCCGTTACCGAGAACGATACCGCGTCCCCCAACCATCTTCCCCTTAAGGAGAATCTCCGACGGCTCCGCGAAACACGCATTCACGACGGCGGCCGCCTCGAGATCATCGAGTTACCCCTGCCCAAGCCGATTCGACTCGCGGAACGCGACCTCCCGCCAAGCCACGCCAACTTCCTTATCGTCAACGGCGGTGTGCTCGTGCCGACCTATGGACAAAAGTCCGACGACACCGCGCTCGGCATCGTGCGAGAGGTCTTCCCAGGTCGCAAGGTTGTGGGCATCGACTGCCGCGTCTTACTAATTGAGGGCGGAGCACTGCACTGCCTAAGCCAGCAACAGCCAGCCTAATCTAGGCTGAGTGTCGGACTTGAGGTCATGATATGGATTTGTGCCCGCGGGTTTAGAGAGATACGGTTATTCAATGAACCCGCTGCACCTCCATTTACTCTCTAACCATATACCAGTGATTGGCGGTGCGCTCGGTCTCGTGACTCTCGTTGGTGCGCTGATTCTGCGCTCAACCGTGGCCATTCGCACAGCACTAATCGTTGCTACGCTAGCTACGGCCACGACACCAATCGTTGATTGGTCCGGCGAGGAGGCCGAGGAACGCCTCGAGCACTCAAGTATACTTGATGCCGCCGGCAAGAAGTGGATGGATATCCATGAGGACCGCGCAGAAACCGCAGTCGGGGCACTGCTCGTCGCCTGCGGTCTCTGTCTGGCGGCGCTTGCAGTTGGTGCCTGGAGGCCCGCGTGGCTTGTCCCCATCGCACTCGTTGCCGCAGTAGCTTTAGCAGTCGGACTTGGACTTGGCGCATGGGCAGGTAGCGCAGGTGGGCAGATTCGCCATTCAGAAATCCGTAGCGGCACTTAAGCGCGCACTCAGCGTCGATCAGCTAACTTTTCAGCGGCACAGCCGCAGCCGCCTGCACACCCGCGGCCTTTGCGTCGCGCCTGCAAGGTTAACCAGAGACGACGCAAAAGCCAAAGGGTCGCAGCGCTAATCGCAAGGGTCGTGATGACTGCGTCGAGGTTCATAAAATTTTGCTACCTATTTGATAGACAGCCGTGGCAAAAATCCAGGCAAGGGCTGTCATGTAAACAAACGACGCTGCTGCCCATCGCCAACTCCCTGCTTCCTGTGCGAGTGTAGCGACGGTCGATCCGCACTGCGAACAGAGTGCAAAGAAAATCATCAATGCGAGCACCGTGGGGAGCGTGAAGATTGGCGTATCCACCCGAGACCCCTCAGTCCACTTTGCTTCGCGCATGGCACTACGAAGGTCTTCGCTATTCGCGTCCGAGCCCTCACCTAGAGAGTAAGTAATACCAAGGGTGGAGACGATGACTTCACGGGCCGGGAAAGATGCCAGAACGCCAACGGTGAGTTTCCAGTCGAAGCCACAGGGGTCAAAAACAGGTTGGACGCTTTTACCGAAACGACCCATCCACGATTGCTCAACATACGCAGCCTGCACGCGCGCCTCAACTTGCTCCGCATTCATTTGCGGACTTTCAGCACGCACGCGCTCGGCTACGGCGGGATCGCGCGGAAAATATGTCAGCGCCCACACCACAAAGGTAATCGCAAAAATTAGGGTGCCTGCTTTGCTCACAAACTCGGATGCATTCTGCCACATACGCCAAATCACATCACGTGGCTTAGGCATTTGGTAGCGTGGTAACTCAAGAACGAAGGGCGCCGGGCGGACTTTTAAAATAAAGCGCGTTAAAATAAAGGCTGTCGGCACCGCCACCGCGAGTCCGACAACATGCATACCAACCATGGCCACAGACTCCCAAAATGCACCGTATCTCGGCCCAATAAAAGCCGCACACATTAAAGCATAAATCGGGAATCGCGCCGAACAGCTCATGAATGGCACGGTGAATGCCGTAGCGAGCCGAGCCTTCGGATCCTCAATCGTCCGCGTTGAAAGTAATCCGGGAATCGCACAGGCGAATCCAGAAAGCAGTGGTACAAAACTTTTCCCGTTGAGACCGCACCAACTGAAAAGCCTGTCCATAATAAAGGCCGCACGGGCCATATAGCCACTGTCCTCAAGAATGCCAACGAAGAGAAAGAGTATAAGGATCTGTGGTAAGAAGGTCAAAAAAGCACCCACGCCACCGACAACGCCATCCGCTACTAAACTCTGCAACATCGGCGTGCTGACTAAATATGAAGCCGCAAATGCTTTGGTTAAATCAACACCCTGCTGGATCCACGCCATCGGCAATTTAGCCAAAGCAAAGACCGACCAGAATAATCCTAACATAATGGCGGCAAAGCAGAGCGGCCCAAAAATACGGTGAAGTAAAATAGCGTCAACTGCTACGGTAGCGGTCTCGCGACTCACGCCACGGACGACGCCCTCTAAAATTTCGCGTAAGCGGGCGTAATGCACCATGGGCTCAGCAGCAGGCGGGTTAAGTCCAGAGCTCCGTACTTGCTCACGCGCTTGCCGAATCGGCACCTCGCGGGCCTCAGCGGTCCAGCCAATAGCCTCAGCAATGGTTGGAGCCGTATCGAACAACAGTCGCTGGGCCAGCGCTCCAGGTACAGGCTGGTGCGTATCCCGTTCGGCAGCGAGGGCAACAGTCGCTACGGCTTTAGCAATCGCATCTGGCCAGGTGACTGTCGGGAAAGTGCTTTTTTGCCTTAGCCCAGTTGCGACTGCGCGACGTACTTCGGTGATACCTTCGCCCTTCCAGGCTGAAAGCAGAACAACCGGCACGCCATTCAGACGGTAAGAAAGCAACGGACCATCAATTTCTATTCCGCGGGTTTTAGCTGCATCCATCTGGTTAACCGCAATAACCATAGGTAAGCCCAACTCAGCGATCTGGGCTGCGAGGAAAAGATTACGGAGAAGATTTGTCGCGTCGCAAACAACTACCACTACATCAGGTACGCGTTCGTTTTTTACCCGACCAAGCAAAGCATCGACGACCACACGCTCATCGGGTGAAACGGCAGCTAAAGAATAAAGTCCGGGCAAATCAACCAGTTCGACTTTTTGTCCGTCCGCTAACTCACAAGTCCCAGATTTTCGTGCAACCGTAACGCCTGGATAATTTCCGACACGCTGACGTAGGCCCGTGAGCGCATTAAAGAGTGTTGATTTTCCTGTGTTGGGATTTCCAACCAGAACAACGCGTGCTTGTCCGGCTTCGCTCATAGCTTTTTCCGGGGTCGGGGCACAGGGCAGTCAGCGGCGATATCAATCAAGATGTCACGCGCTTCAATGTCGCGCAGGCAGATTTCGATACCTCCAAATGAGAGGGCAATGGGATCTCCAAATGGTGCACGGCGGACAACTTTCACCACCATCCCTGGCAGTAAGCCTAATGCCATTAGACGTTGGTCCACCGCCCGCTCAGCATTGAGCGAGACCACTTTGCCAAACTGGCCCGGCAGTAGTTTGCTAAGGGATACCACGTCCTATTGAGATTCATTCTCAAAGTACGCCTGTCACCTCAGGCTGTCAATGCCAGCCTCCAAAAAGCCTTAAATGGTTGGCCTTCTTATGGCTCAAAGAGCCGCACTTATGCGCACCGATACGGGACAGTGATCTGAACCCGTTATCTCTGGGTGTATCTTGGCCTGATCCCATGCGTCCTTCAGGCCACTGGACGCTAAAAAATAGTCGAGTCGCCAGCCAATGTTTCGCTGCCGTGCACCCATTCGGTAAGTCCACCAGCTGTACTGTTTTTCTAATCCAGGATGTTGGGCGCGAAAAGTATCC
>DNHH01000085.1:12080-12743 GCA_003485955.1 Opitutia bacterium | reverse complement strand
GGATGTTGGGCGCGAAAAGTATCCGTGAATCCGTTTTCGCCCAAAAGCTTTCCGAATGATTCCCGCTCTTCATCTGTAAAGCCTGCGTTCTGGCGATTGGCTTGTGGATTCGCTAAATCAATCGGCTCATGTGCACAGTTAAAATCACCACAAACAAGCACGGGCTTATTTTTTTCGAGCTGTGCGAGATACGCACGAAAATCTTCGTCCCATCCAAGTCGATAACTTAACCGCGTTAACTCACGTTGAGAATTCGGCACATAAGCGTTCACTAAATAAAGTTCTTTGAACTCTGCTGTGAGTACTCGTCCTTCGCGCGGGTGTTCGCCCGGAAAATCTGCACGCACGGCTATCGGAGCGACGCGCGATAAAATCGCGGTGCCTGAATAGCCCTTTTTTTCAGCCTCATGCCATGCTGTGTGCGCAAAACCTAAATCGATAGCCTGCGCTTTTGCGGTCTCACATTTTGTCTCTTGCAGACAAAGGACATCGGGGGCGTTTGAACGAATAAATTCGGGCAAGCCTTTGCCGTGAGCAGACCGCACACCGTTCACATTCCACGAGACAATCCGACAGGTCACGGTTAGCGCTTTTGCGGAGTGCCGAAGAGAGACTTCATCTTACGATCAATGTCGTCGCCTGAGCCCTTCGAAGGCTCCGTCG
>DNHH01000085.1:10947-11913 GCA_003485955.1 Opitutia bacterium | reverse complement strand
TTCGAAGGCTCCGTCGCCACTGGCTTCTCTACAGGTTTAGTTTCAACCTTCGGCTCAGGTTTAACTTCAGGCCTCTCGGTAGGTGTCGGCGCACGCACGCGGCCTGAAATTTCTGCAAGTCGGACGCGTGCTTGTGCAGCAAGATCTGTATCCGCTGCATTAATAACAAATTTAGCGCCTTTGGCTCGAACCTCGACCGTGCCATCTCCAAAAACCTTACTTACCTGTACGCGCTCGCCGGCGGAAAGAGGAATTTCTGCAATCACCTCTTCGCCCTCCATCACTTCTGCGTTCACTTCTCTATTCAAAGTAATCGAAGGCGGCCAGGCAGCTGGCTTGATACAAAGTTCACGGAAGTCTACCGGCTCTTCGACCGCAACGGATGCCTCGACAACAGGGGAAACTGGCGTCGTGGGCTTTGGCTGCACTACCTCTGCTACAGAAGTTTCCCTCTCAACACTCACGGGTGCTGGGGCAGGCTTCGGCGTATTTGAGCTTCCGGAGGACGTAGTCGTTCCACTGCTCGGTCTGCCAAAAAGATTAGTCGATTCAGGCGAGCTGTGCGACTGTGTTTCTGCAACGGACTTTGGTGTCACTGTCGATGGCCCCTTGGAAACAGTCGTTGGGCCGCGCTCACGAGCCGAACGTGCTTCTGGTAAATAATAAGCGGCGACAAAAAAGCCTAAGGCGAAGCCAAGGGCAATCTGCAGGAATGATCGTAAAATGGAGAGCATGTAAAATTAACTTCCGGCTTTAATTTCGATGACATCGTGCGGGGCAGACTCGCGAAGACCCGCAGGCGAAACGCGGACAAACCTTGCGCGATCGCGGTGTTCAGCCAAGTCGCGTGCGCCCAGATACCCTAAGCCGCTTTGGACGCCGCCCGATAACGTGCCGAGGACTTTATCAACGGTGCCAGAGACTTCTTTAAGGGCCTCAATGCCTTCCGGTGCGACTTTGGTAAAT
>DNHH01000085.1:6617-10771 GCA_003485955.1 Opitutia bacterium | reverse complement strand
CCTTCCGGTGCGACTTTGGTAAATTTGCCGGGTTTTTCATGGCCATAACGGGAGGCAGACCCTTTTCGCATAGCCTCGAGCGAACCCATGCCGCGATATTCTTTATAAGTTTTGCCGTTAATCTCTAAAATCTTTCCAGGAGCTTCGCGACAGCCTGCCAACATGCCGCCGAGAATGACCGCATCTGCCAGCGTGAGTGCTTTGACGACATCACCACTCTTAGTGATTCCACCGTCTGCAATAATGCGAACACCGCGCTTACGTGCAGCGACCGAAGAAACATAGAGTGCGGTGAGTTGGGGAATGCCAACGCCCGCAACGATGCGTGTTGTGCAAATAGAACCTGGTCCTTGGCCAATCTTAATAGAATTAGCACCCGCATCGGCTAGGAACTCAACGCCGTCTCCGCTGGTTACATTACCTGCAATCAGTGTTAGTTTAGGGAAGGCCTTTCGTAAGGCGCGAACGGCATCGCCAACGCCTTTCGAGAATCCGTGAGCAGTCGAAACTGCACAGGCATCAAGACCAGCATCGAGCAATGAGCCGACGTGATTAATCAGGCGTTCGCGATCAAGGGCGCCTTCGCTATCGCGAGGTACCGCAACGGCAACACCGACACGTAAGCGGAAATTAGCATCACGCGTAGGGCGTAAATTTGCACGCGACTCATCCGAGATGCGTTCAATATCTGAAAGTGTGAAGAGGCCGCGTAAACGTCCCTTAGGGTCTACCACTAAAAGTTTATTGAGGCCGACACGCTCAGAAAAAATGCGGTCGGCAGTCGCAATCGGATCTTTGCCTAAATCTTTTTCAGAAACGGCGAGAACTTTTTCGACGGGGATCATTGCGGCATGGACTGTGCGCATGCGGTGGCGATCTTTGACAGCGTTGCCTGGCAGCAACCCGAGTAAGCGACCGTCTTTATCAACGACAGGGAATGT
This sequence comes from Opitutia bacterium, assembly GCA_003485955.1. Taxonomy (GTDB): domain Bacteria; phylum Verrucomicrobiota; class Verrucomicrobiia; order Opitutales; family UBA953; genus UBA8828. The sequence continues at coordinate 9,830 of DNHH01000085.1, read as the reverse complement.
GCTGAAGGAGAGTCCGTCGCGCTCGATACGCGCAAGCACATCGCCAATTGTTGCATCTGCGACAACGGTTGCAGGATCAGCAATCATCCCGTGGATGTGATTTTTGACGCGTTGGACTTCGCGAAGCTGGTCCGCTTCGGACATATTATAGTGCAACAATCCGAGGCCACCGTTGAGCGCCATCGCAATAGCCATCTGGTGCTCCGTTACCGTGTCCATATCCGACGAGATAATCGGCAAGGATAACGAAATTTGGTCTGACAGTGACGTGTCGAGACGCGTTTGGCGCGGCAGTACGTCCGAATGTAGGGTGGCTAACGAGATATCGTCGTAGGTCAGTCCATACCCCGCGTGGGACTCAAAGAAAGACTTCGCCGGCAGGTAGAACTGACTATCGACGTTGCTTGAGGACTTCTTAGGGGAAACAGCCATGTGATTCGTGTTTCCCCAATGGGTGTTAGGGAGCCCCCCATACCTCGGCAAGGAGATAAGGGCCAGAACTTGCACGAAGCCCTAGAATGAGCGAGATTATGGCCCTATGGGCACCAGCCGCTTCGATTTTCGCCGTATTCGGCGGCGTTTTCGAACGCCCTTACGAACGGGCATCGGCTTGGTTGAATCCGTTGATCGTCTACTCATCAGAGGGGAAGATGCTAGTGGTGCCATCGGGTACGGAGAAGTTGCCTCATGGCCTGGCTTCAAAACCGAATCCATCGATGATGCAGAGCGGATGATTCGTGCTGCCCACGGAAACTTAGAACACCTCCACCGTGAAGTTCAAAAAGATGAGGCCAACCTGCCCTGTCTTGCGTCCGCACTTTCAATGCTCACCAGGTGGAGCGAAATCAAAAAGTTTGGTGCCGGTGTAAATTGCGCCGCACTGCTCAGAGAAGGTGCGACACCCGACGAAGCGGCCACACGTGTTGCTCAAGGATTCTCTGTTTTGAAATTAAAGATTGGCCCTGCAACAACCGAAGGAGCTATTCGTGCAATTCTCGCGGCTACACCGCAGGCAATCACCTTGCGCCTTGATGCTAACGGCTTACTGACACTTGTACCTGCACGGGCGTGGACAGAATTCGTGCGCAGTGAACCTCGAATTGAATACATCGAGCAGCCGCTGCCAGTTGATCACGCAGGGTATACTTCGCTCGGGTCAGAAAAAATCGCCCTTGATGAGTCCTTCACGAGTCCACGAGATGATACCCGTTGGCCGGGCATAATCGTTGTGAAATCAAGTCTTGTTGGCAACTGGGAGTCCTTCCGTAGATGGTCTAAAAATTCGCCGTCTAAATTTATTTTTTCTTCGTGCTTTGAAACTGCTATCGGACGACAAGCTGCGCTGGCTCTTGCTGCCGAACTCCAGCCCGGGCAAACCACAGGGTTTGACACCCTTGGCTGGTTCGAGCCTGATCGCCGCGAGCGCCACACGCCCGGACCAATCGCATACGGATTAGCTGATTATGATTGGGAAAGGTTCTGGGAGGAGACTGCATGAACTCTGCACGTTTTATTTTACATGCCGACTACGCTGCCCATCTGGAAGCTGCGCTGTCGGCGCTCGCTGGGTCGGTACCCGTTTTTCTCGGCAACCCTCATTGGTCTGAAGCGAGCTTAGCTGAGGCATGCCGACAAATTCCGCGTGGCACAGAAACTATCGGTGGCAACGCACGCGCTAACGGCCTGTCGCCTTGCGATTGGCCTCATGCATGGCGTGGACGAATCATGATCCCGACAGGTGGTACGGGTGGGCGTATCAAATTTGCGATTCACGACCAAAAAACTCTGCAAGCGGCGGCTCACGCGCTGCGCGACTTTCTTGTCGAACGTAAGCTGTCTACAAAACTACACTGCGCCGTGCTCACACCGCCGTGGCACGTCAGCGGACTCATGCCCGCTATTCGTGCCAAGGAAACAGGCGGCAGCTATCAAGTGATCGATGGACACTTCAAAGCCACCGACACACTTCCCGAAGTAAAACTACCAACAGACGGTACACGTATTGCCTCACTAGTGCCTGCCCAGCTCTCCCGTCTTCTAGCTCACGTACAGGGCGAGCTCTGGTTAAAGCAATTCAACTTTGTGCTCCTCGGTGGATCGTCCATACCGCCCTCGCTGCTAGCACATATTCGCAAGCTTCGACTACCTGTTGCACTCAGTTACGGCATGACTGAAACGGCCGCAGCCATAGCCATATGTCCGCCTGAAAAACTTTGGGTCGATGACACTCCCCGTGGCCATCCGCTGCCAGGCGTCCGTCTTGAAATCCGCAACGGACATATTTTTGTCCAAGCGCCGAGTCTTTGTCACGGCTACTGGCCAGCGTCACCATTTTCTTCCCCGTACGACACGGGTGACCTAGGAGATGTCGACTCGGCTGGTACCGTACGTGTAATTGGCCGTGCGGATCGCATCCTCTCAACGGGCGGCGAAAAAGTTGACCCTGCCCGCGTGGAGGCAGTGCTGACAGCTCCAGGCTTAGCCAAAGCCGCTTATGTATTTGGCCTGCCCGATGAGACTTGGGGGCGCCTTTTGGTCGCAACAGTTATCGCCCCAGCATCGCTCGAAGATGCCCTGCGCCAGGCAGCCGAAAAACTTGAGCCAGCCGCGCGGCCGCGGCGCTACCTATTTGTCGACGAGCTTCCTTTTGACGCTCGTGGAAAAATTGATGCGGAAAAGCTCGGTGGACTTTGGGCTTAACCGCGTACGGAGCGCCAGACGCGCAAACAGCTTCGGACGAGTTCGGCAAATTGATCCAGCGGAACTTGGCTAGGTCCGTCCGAAATTGCTTTCGTAGGATCTGGGTGCGTTTCCATAAACAATCCATCTGCGCCTGCCGCTAAAGCTGCGCGCGCTAACACAGGAACATATTCTCTTTGGCCGCCCGACGAACCACCGGCGGCGCCAGGCAGTTGGACCGCATGGGTCGCGTCCATAATCGTTGGCCAGCCATTGCTAGCCATAATCGGAAACGCACGCATATCGACGACGAGGTTCTGGTAGCCAAAGGTTGTCCCCCGATCGGTTTGCCAAATTTCTTTAGCACCGGCGCCCGAAAGCTTATCGACCACAAAACGCATCTCAAAAGGCGAAAGGAATTGGCCTTTCTTTACATTGACGACCCTGCCCGTCTTCGCAGCAGCGACTAAAAGATCTGTCTGCCGGCACATAAACGCAGGGATCTGTAAAACATCCGCCACCTTGGCGACGGGT
>DNHH01000085.1:0-6447 GCA_003485955.1 Opitutia bacterium | reverse complement strand
CCACCTTGGCGACGGGTACGCAGTGCTCGGGGCCATGGATGTCGGTTAACGTCGCGAAACCGTAATCTTTTTTTGCAAGGGCTAGAAGCTCAAGGCCGGCTTCCATGCCAGGCCCACGGTCTCCAGTTAAGGACGTGCGGTTAGCTTTGTCGTATGATCCTTTGAAGATAATATTTAAATCGGGCTCACGATCCGCGAGAGCGCGCAGCTCTTTGGCAACCATACGCACATTCGACTCGGACTCGAGCGAGCAGGGTCCAGCGATAAGGAGAAGACGGCGCTTGTCGTGCAACATGGGTAAAGCGTGAAGGGATACGGCCGAGAGAGCAAGGCTCAGCGACGGAGCCAGCTCAGAAGTTCTTTAAGCGGCTTTGCATTCAACACCTGTGCTTTGCTCAGCCAACCCTTACGTGCTTGCAGTGTTCCTGTTCGAACAAATCCAAATTGCTCTGTGCGGTGTGCGTCGGGATTGATTGCACAGAGAACACCTTTTTCCGCCGCCCGTCGCCAGTGCGACCAATCCATATCCAGTCGCTTCGGGTTTGCATTCAGCTCGATGCACTTGCCGTTGGCAGCTGCACAATCGACAACCTTAGCGATGTTAACTTTATAGGATTCACGTTCGAGTAGAAGCCGACCTGTGAGATGCCCAAGAATATGTACCCGTGGATTTTCTAGCGCACGAATAATACGAGCGGTCATGGCATCCTCATCCAGCGACATCGATGCATGCACGGAAGCAACCACGACGTCGAGTTGTGCCAACATGGCGTCGTCATAGTCGAGCGAACCATCTTTCAGGATATCAACTTCACTACCCGTTAGAACATGTACCTTGAAGAGCTTGCTGTCGTTGAGCGCTTTGATTTCTTTGATTTGTGCCCGTAGCCGCACCTCATCAAGGCCATTGGCATAGGCGCTGGACTTCGAGTGATCTGCTATACTGAAGTACTCCCAGCCCATCGCTTCAGCGGCAGCCGTCATCTGCTCGAGCGAAGCACGGCCGTCGGACGCAAGGGTGTGATTATGGAAGCACCCGCGGAGGTCCTCGTAAGTAATAAGCTCGGGCAATGCATTGTGCTCAGCGGCTTCGATTTCCCCTTGGCCTTCACGCAGCTCCGGCGGAATCCATTTTAGTCCTAGGGCCTTAAACACTTCCTCTTCATTCTTAGCGCCTGGAGCTTTTGCGCTCGGGTCTTTAGCAGTTAAGCCCCACTCGCTCATACTTAATCCACGGCCAAGTGCACGGTGGCGCATTTGCACATTATGGTCTTTAGAGCCGGTAAAATGGTGTAGTGCAAAAAAGAACTGCTCGGCGGGCACAACGCGCAGATCTGCTTGAAGTCCGGAAGTAAAACGCACGCTCGACTTGGTCTCGCCATGTGCGGTGACTTCTTGGATTCCGGCCTGAGCCACAAACCATGACATCACTGGGCCGGGCTTTTCTGAAGCGACCAAGAAATCTAAGTCACCAACGGTTTCGCGTGCACGGCGGAACGAACCCGCTGCTTCAGCTCTTTCGACTTCCGGCAAAGCTCGTAAGCCTGCGAGAACTTCAGTGACGATCGGCTCAACCGCTATCCAAAGGTGGCGACGTCCATAAGCTTCGCGGTTTTTAATCCCGTCAAGAATGTTGGCCTGGGTTTTTGCGCCAAAGCCCTTGAGCTCAGCAACGCGCCCCGATTCACAGGCCTCGGTCAATTTGGCTAAATCCGTAATCTCAAGCAGTTGCCAGAGTGCCCGAACTTTTTTTGGACCAAGGCCTGGGATTTTTAAGATTTCCATCAAGCCGGGCGGCAAACTTGCCCGCAACTCCTCAAGAAAAGCCAGCTTACCTTCCTGGCGGAGTTGGGTTATCGCATCTGCAAGACCCTGCCCTATTCCCTGATGCCCTTTTAACTTTCCTTGAGCAATGAGCGTGTCGAGGTCTTCGGTTAATGTCTCTAAGGCACGTGCTCCATTTGCATAGGCTCGCACTTTAAAGGGATTCTCTCCCGAAAGTTCGAGCAGCGTAGCAATCTCCTCGAGCGTCTCGACAATGGCATGGTTATCCATGCTCATCGACGGGCTTGACGTGCCGCCAAATAGATGGCGTTGAGTTGATTAAAATCGGCCTGACGATCGGCACTATCAATCACGTGGTCATATTCGCCGGCATGACGTAGTTCTTCGGTGGCTACACTCATGCGACGTTCAATTTCGTCAGCCGCATCTGTCCCTCTACCGGAGAGACGGCGGCGTAACTCAATCGGGTCGGTTACTCTCACGAAAATAGTGAGCAGGGAGCCTGCGAGCTGTTTGTCTGCATTCGCCTTTGAGCGGATGGTTGCCGCACCTTGGACGTCGAGATTCACGAGCGCATCTTTACCAGAATCGAGATGGGCAATAACATCGGCGGCGCGCGTTCCGTAAAGCTTTCCGTGCACCTCGGCGTGCTCTAGAAAAATGCCTTGGGCAATTTGTGCTTCAAAATTAGCCCGTGATAAAAAATGGTAATCGACTCCGGTGCTCTCATTCGCGCGCGGTGTGCGCGTAGTGCACGTTACAATACGGCGGATAGCTTCAGGGTGTGCCTCTGTTAGGCGATCGCACAACGTGGTCTTGCCGCTACCTGCCGGCCCAGAAACCAAAATGAGCATGCCGCGTTTCATGGAACGAGGGACAGCCTCCAGGCTGAGGTCGCGGCGGCAAATGCCAGCAAACATAAGAAGCCCCCAGCGACTCGGCGACGTAGAGGTGTGGCTAAAATCATATCCAGATGCACCCCAAACGCACCGGGACTCGCAGCCCACCAAAGGCCTGGGATAGCTAAAATAGCGTAGCTAATAGAAGCGCACAGCAAGCTATCTGGGAGCTTCATCCATCCAGCGTCTAAACATCCGCGAGCAAAGAACAGCATAAGCGCTCCAAGGCCGCGAACAGCAATCAGGTCTGGCATCCAAATAAAAGCTGCAAGGCCGGCGATGGCAAAGACGGCAACAACGGGCGTGCGCGGGAAGCCTGCAAGGTCTGGCTCCGAAAGGTGCTGAAGGTTCCATACGAGCAATGCCACTGCAGATCCTGCTAAAAGTATGCCTGCTACCGTTGATCGTCGAAAGGTGCGGAGAACATTTGCATTCGTTAAAATCAACATACCAGAGATTGCCAAAAACGCGGCTTGGAAAAGGTAGGCGTAGGACAGTTCGCTCATGACAGTTAAATCCAAATGGAAATTTCCTAACAGGCGAGGCTGGATACGAGGTCCAGTAATGGCTCGCCTGATGCTGTCTGGCCTAGTATAGTTGCGACGTGAATCCCTCGAGTCCGGATAACGCCAAAGAGGCTAGGGACTTTACGGATAAAATCGGTGCGCAGCCCGCTTCCGACCAAGGTACAGTTTTGCTAAGGCGTCAGCCTTTTTGGCAGAAAATCGGCGGCTCAGGCCTTGTCGTCTCGATTGTTATCCATGCTGTCCTTCTAGTTCTTTTTGGGGCGTGGGTAGTCTCAAGCTGGACGGACAGTGCGAAGACTGATCCAGATACTTTTGCAACGGGCTCAGGCGGAGGTGCCGCAGGGGAAAGGGCCAAAGCATTTGAGCATAAGCTGCAGCCGAAGAACGTCAAAAATTTGGCGAAAAACCTCCGCCCGGATTACCTCGAAATCCAGTAGCTCGACCTTAGCCCTGCCGGACATTCCCTCGACTGCTGCCAACTCGCTGATTAGCGGCCTGACCGAAGGGGGCGCCTCCAAGGGCTTTGGTGGAGGTTCGGGAGGCGGGGTTGGATCAGGCATTGGTGCAGGCGTGGGTAATGGGAAAAATTTTGTGGGTATCTTTGGAGGAGGCATGCGCCGCAACAATGCCATGGAGGGCACGCTGTATGATTTGAAGTTCGCGCCTGATGGAAAAGCGCTCGTGTCTTCGCGCCCTCAACGCATCGCAGAAATGAAAGAGGCGTTTGGTAAGCTTGATGGAGGCTGGCGAGCTGGCAAAGGCATGCTCGATAAGTCGTACCGTCAGGCAGAAAAGAAACTCTATACCTCAAACCTCTTCATCCACCCGCTGGCTGCTGAAGAAGCAACTAAAGCCTTTGACTGCGAAAAAGAAATCCAGGCACCGGGCTGGCTGGCCTATTATGAAGGATGGTTTACGCCCCCCGAAACAGGCGAATACCGCTTTCAAGGATTTGCCGATGACATGATGGCTGTGGCTGTCGATGGTACCACCGTGTTGTCTGCCTTCTGGCCTGGACAGGGTGATGGATCCGCCATCCCTTTCCGCGCAAGCTGGCTACCTAAAGATGGGCACAAGACCGATGGGATGCAGCTGCGTCAGCCCAAAGAATACGGCCACCTTGGCGCTCGTTATAAAGGCAGCTGGCTTCAGTTACGGAAAGGCCAGGCCTACTTTATCCAAATTGCTATTTCGGAATCCCACGGGGGTATTTTCTCTTCCGAACTTCTGATTGAACAAAAGGGTGAGAAATACCCGAAGGGGACAGTCGAAGATATCATTCCTTATTTCATGCTCGAGCCGATGCCAGCCGAAGAAATTAAGCTGAAGCTCAACTGGAAAATGCCGAAGACGTGGGGCTACGGTGCGAGCCGTCCTTGGCACACCGATGGTGCGACTGAAGGCCCAAGCTTCGGGTGCGAAATAAATAAGGTGAGTCGCCGCTCAGCTCCGCGTTGAGCGAGCTTTAATTCGCGGAGCTGCCCAGGCAGCATGTTCAGCGACCATCGGATCTAGGGTGTGCAAGTAGTCTGTTAACTGCAACAAGGTCCACCACTGTGCCGACATTACCCAGTACAGTCAGTGCGTTGCGTAACCATCGCTCAAGGCCGAGCCGCTTAATCAGGCGTACCTGTGAAACAGGCATCGAAGGCGGCCTGGTCCCAGCCCAAAGTTTCGCGCAGAGGTGGCACATCGCGTGCGGCGAAGCGCTGCTCTCGGGTAACTTGGGCCCAACGATTCCACGGGCACACCGTCAAACATTCATCACAGCCAAAGACGCGATCGCCGAGCGCTTCGCGAAATTCAAGTGGGATGGGACCCTTATGTTCAATCGTTAGGTAACTTAAACAACGACGGGCGTCTAATTGGTACGGAGCTGGAAAAGCTTTTGTCGGGCAGACATCTTGGCAGCGCGTGCAACTTCCACAGTGATCGGGTTCGGCTGCATCTGGCGGTAAATCTAATGTGGTTAGAATAACGCCAAGCAAAAGCCAGGTGCCGTGTTTACGGTGAATGAGCAGAGTATTTTTTCCCTGCCAGCCGAGTCCAGCTGCTGCCGCAAAAGGTTTTTCGAGGACAGGGCCTGTATCGACATAAGGCTTTTGAGCGCCACCGGCTGCGTGCATGACGGCGCAGACGCGCTCAAGTCGCTGCAACAGCAAATCGTGATAGTCCTCGCCGAGCGCATAGGTCGCTATGCGAAAATCCCGTACGGGTGCGGGTTGCCAGTAATTTGCCCCCAGCACAATTACGCTGCGGGCCTCTGGAAGAACTTGTGACGGATTGGTGCGTCGCTCGGGGTTCCGCGCCAGCCAAGTCATGTCGCCATGCATACCATCTTTAATCCACTTATGAAAATAATCGGCGCGCACATCGGCCGGAACGGGCGCAACGCCAAAGGCGTCAAATCCTGCCTCGAGCGCTGCGGCGCGAAGACGCTCTTTGAGCGCAGCGCCTTCCATCGTTAAGCAACGAGGACAGAAACCACGCGGGCGACAATCTCGTCGACCGGCGCAAGCTTGCCTTTGCCTTCATAGCCGCAAGCAAGCACTCCTTCACAAGGATCGATAATCACATGTCCGCGCGCCTTGAGTGTCGCAAGGTTCGCAACCGTTGCAGGGTGTTCGAGCATCTTACCATTCATCGCGGGGCAAATCATTACGGGTGCACGGGTCGCCAAGTAGATGCTTGAGAGTAAGTCAGGTGCTAGGCCGTGAGAAAATTGTGCGAGTACATCTGCGGTCGCTGGGGCTACGAGTAAAAGATCCGCTGTATCGGCAAGTTCTATGTGCCCGGGCACCCAACCCTTGCCTTCATCCCATAAATCTGTCGCTACTGGCCGGCGTGAAAGAACCTGCAATGTCATCGGCGTAATGAATTGGGCTGCGCCTCGGGTCATCACAACTTGCACGTCTGCTCCTAGCTTGCTCAACGCCGAGGCCAAATCGGCTGCTTTATACGCAGCGATGGACCCGGTAACACCGAGGACAATCCTTTTGCCTGTTAGCTGAGACATGCAAATAAACACATAAAGCCCTTCCGGGAGAAAGGGAAGCGGGGAAGCTGTGCAAAGGCTGGCTTTTAAAGGCTAATCTCTATAAGCATTCCTTGTGGAAAAGCCTCCTCAAGAAGAGCCTCAGGACGCTCCGTTGCCTGAAGGCGCTGGTGTTGATTATTCAGAGGCTAATCAGGGTGAGGCCTTGGTGCGACGGCAGCCCTTTTGGAAGAAAATCGGG
>DNHH01000123.1:21183-21448 GCA_003485955.1 Opitutia bacterium | reverse complement strand
GGTCGCGTTCTACGCGATCTTCCTCAAGGCCCAAGTATAAGTCAGTTGTGGTGCGGCCCCCGCAAGGGGGCCCGCCACTTACCTTTACCCAAAGCGCAGAATTTATCGTCATGACCTTCCTCCTCGAAACCGCCCACACCGCTAATCCTGTTTCCGAATTGCTCGGCAACTTCGGCGTTGATGGTCCACACCTCATCGTCCAGCTCGTCAACTTCTGCGTCCTCGCATTTGTTCTCTGGAAGTGGGCGATTAAGCCAGCGCTTGG
>DNHH01000123.1:20627-20887 GCA_003485955.1 Opitutia bacterium | reverse complement strand
CAGGCTGCTGACGAAGCCGCGACCATGCTTGCTCAAGCACGTGCAGCAGCGAAACAAGTTGTCGAAGCCGCCAAGGCGGAAGCAGTGGTTGCGACCACGGAAGTCATTCGTCGCGGTCAAGAGGCCATCGAAGCCGATCGTCGTCGCATGCAAGTTGAATTCCGCACCGACGCAGCTCGTCTTGTTGTCGAGACCGCCGCAAAAGTTCTCGAGCAATCGCTCGATGATGCCACCAAATCGCGCCTCAACGAGGCTGCGAC
>DNHH01000123.1:19919-20464 GCA_003485955.1 Opitutia bacterium | reverse complement strand
CTGCGACCAAGCAGCTCGCGAGGTAATTTTTTCGATGTCGCCCGCTGCTGCCCGAGCTGAAGCCAAGCGCCTCCTGGCGCTCTCCCTCCATGAAGGGGTCATTTCTTCGGAACGTGTCAGTGCGGTAGTTGTCGCCATTTCCAAAAAATATTCGGCACATCAGTTGCGCCCAATTTTGCGCGCATACCTCACGTCAGTTCGCCGTGAGATTGCTCGGAGCGAAGCACGCATTGAGCATGCTGGCCCATTGTCTGCAAGTGACGCGTCAGCGATTGCCGCTCATTTTACCAAAACACTCGGGCGCCCCATCAGCCCAGTGGCAACACGCAGGGACACCCTCCTTGCTGGATTCCGTGTACGCGTCGGTGACGACGTCACCGATCTTACTTCCGCCCTTCGCCTTGCCAACTTGGTGAAGGCCCTTTCCTAAAAATTTTTAACCCATCCTCTAAACCTTATTACAATGAGTAACGCGATTGATCAGATTCAAAAGGCCATTGCCGGCCTCGACACCCGTGCGGGCAAGTCCAACGTCGGCACCATCG
>DNHH01000123.1:19346-19584 GCA_003485955.1 Opitutia bacterium | reverse complement strand
TCATGGGTGACATCTCCAGCCTCAAAGAAGGCATGGAAGCAAAGACGACCGGACGCCTCCTCTCTATCCCTGTTGGCAAAGGTCTACTCGGTCGCGTGGTTGATGCTTTAGGCAATCCTGTGGACGGCAAAGGTCCCATTCAGTCAACCGAGCGTTACCCTGTCGAAAAAATCGCCCCTGGCATTATTCCACGTAAGTCCGTCGATCAGCCCATGCAGACGGGCATCATGGCGATTGA
>DNHH01000123.1:12396-19122 GCA_003485955.1 Opitutia bacterium | reverse complement strand
GCGAACTCATCATCGGTGACCGCGCTACCGGAAAAACCACAATCGCCATCGATACCATCATCAACCAAGCCAACGCCAACCGCGTCGGTTTGGCTTCAGGTGATGCGAAGTTCCGCCCCGTCTACTCCGTCTATGTAGCGATCGGCACTAAGAATTCTTCAATTGCTCGAACCATCGGCACACTCGAGAAGGCAGGCGCCATGGAGTTCTGTGTGATTGTGGCCGCTCCAGCTGCGGACAACGCCGCAAACCAAGTCTTTGCGCCATTCTCTGGTACCGCCATCGGTGAGTGGTTCATGGAAAACGGCATGGATGCGCTCATCGTGTATGATGACCTTTCCAAGCACGCAGCGGCTTATCGCCAAATCTCGCTGATCTTAAAGCGCCCCTCGGGTCGCGAAGCGTATCCTGGCGACGTCTTCTACTTGCACTCCCGCTTGCTTGAACGTTCCGCTCGCTTGGCTGGGAAAGGATCGCTCACCGCTCTGCCGATTATTGAAACACAAGCGGGCGACGTTTCAGCTTACATTCCTACCAACGTGATTTCCATTACGGACGGCCAGGTCTTCCTTCAGACCGACTTGTTTAATCAAGGCATCCGTCCGGCTGTCTCAGTTGGCCTTTCGGTGTCGCGCGTAGGTTCGGCCGCACAGATTAAAGCCTTCAAGCAAGTTGCCGGTAAAGTTAAGGGCGAACTCGCACAGTATCGCGAACTCGCTGCCTTTGCTCAATTCGGCTCAGACCTTGATGCACAAACTAAAGGCATCCTTGATAAGGGAGACCGCTTCGTGGAGCTCTTCAAGCAGCCTCCCACTGCACCAAAGTCTGCCGAGATTCAATGTGCGTTGATTTGGGCGATGCAAAATGGCTTCTTCAATGATGTTGCTGTTAAGTCCGTCCAAGCTGCTGCGCAGTCACTGCAAGCACACTTTGAATCCACTAAAATCGGCGTCCTCGCAAAGATTCGCCAAGGCGAGAAGATTGACGACGCGGGTGCTGCAGAGCTGAAGAGCGCCTGCGAAACCTGGCGCCGCGGATTCAAGGGCTAAGCCGCCTCTTCTCTAAACGCACGCTATGCCTAAAGGACTTCGCGAGATCCGCAACCGAATCAAATCGGTTAAGAGCACCGGTCAAATTACCCGTGCCATGCAGCTCGTCGCGTCCTCGAAGATGAAGCGCGCCCAAGACGCTGCGAAAGCGAGTCGCGATTACGCCGAGTTGCTCGGCGAAATTCTTGATACTGCGCTGAGCAAGGTCGGAGAATTTTCACACCCTCTCTTAAAGAAGCGCGAGGTTAAGACACGTGGCATCCTTTTAGTTACACCCGACAAAGGCATGTGCGGTGCGCTCAATAGCAATCTGACGCGCGTCGCCTTTGAGATTCAGGGCGCAGCCTTTGTGACCATCGGCCGCAAAGGTAAGCAGGCGCTCGCCCGGGCTGGACGCACCCTGCTTGCCGACTTCCCTGTTTCCGACCGAGCTAACTTCAGCGAAGTCCGTCCAGCCGCCGAATTCCTCATCAAAGCGTTTCTCGATGGCAAAGTAGACACCGTGGAAGTGCTTTATGCCTATTTTAAGAATACCTTGGTGCAAGCGCCGCGCGTTCAACGCCTTTTGCCCGCAGATGGCCTAGTACAACAGGCACGTGAGTTGAGAGAAAAGCTTGGTTTACCAGAGCCGAAAATTGAAAGCGACGAACGAGACATGATTTTTGAGCCGTCCGTATCGCACATCTTAAACGAGCTGCCAGGCCTCTTCTTTAAACAAGCCGTGCACCAAGCCGTCCTCGAGTCGAAGGCTTCAGAACACAGCTCGCGTATGGTGGCAATGAAGGCTGCCACCGATAACTCTAAGAAAATCGCTGCGGCACTCTCCCTCGAGTACAACAAGGCCCGCCAAGCTGCGATCACCCAGGAAATTCTCGAACTCACTGCAGGCGCGTCCGCCCAATCTTAATTTTCTCACCCAAAAACACCTACACTTTTAAAAACATGAGCACCACCGGCACAATCACTCAAGTCCTCGGCGCAGTCGTTGACGTCCAATTCCCCTCCGACAAGGTTCCGGAGATTTATAACGCTATTCAAATCGACTACAAAGTTGAGGGAAAGCCCACGCGCCTGATTCTCGAAGTGCAGCAGCACTTAGGTAACGGCCTCGTCCGTGCGGTCGCGATGACCACGACCGAGGGCTTAGTGCGCGGCACCCCTGCACTCGATACAGGATCCCCGATTACTGTCCCTGTTGGTAATGCCGTTCTTGGCCGCATCTTTAACGTTACCGGCGACGCCGTTGACGAGCGTGGTCCGGTGAATGCTGAGAAGCGTTACCCGATTCACCGCTTGCCCCCACCCCTCACCGAGCAAGCCACTTCGGCCGAGCTTCTCGGAACAGGCATCAAGGTCATCGATCTCATCTGTCCTTTCGTGAAGGGCGGTAAAGTCGGTGCCTTCGGTGGTGCGGGCGTCGGCAAGACCGTCGTCATCATGGAGCTCATTAATAACATCGCGATGAAGCAGGGCGGTTTCTCTGTCTTCGCGGGCGTCGGCGAGCGCTCACGTGAAGGTAATGACCTTTATCACGAAATGTCCGAGGCCGGCGTTATCGACCAGAAGGATCTTTCGAAATCCAAGGTAGCTCTCGTGTACGGCCAAATGAATGAGCCGCCCGGCGCACGTATGCGCGTGGCGCTTTCCGCGCTCGCGATGGCTGAGTTCTTCCGTGATGAGCAAAACCGCGACGTCTTGCTCTTCGTCGACAACGTCTTCCGCTTCTCGCAAGCCGGCTCCGAAGTGTCGGCGCTCCTTGGTCGTTCGCCTTCAGCTGTGGGTTATCAGCCAACCCTCGCATCAGAAATGGGTAATCTCCAAGAGCGTATTACCTCGACCAAGAAAGGTTCTATCACGTCCTTCCAAGCGGTTTACGTTCCTGCCGACGACTTAACCGACCCTGCACCTGCCAATACCTTCGCTCACTTAGACTCAACCGTCGTTCTCGAGCGTCGTATTGCCGAGCTTGGCATTTACCCTGCGGTGGATCCTTTGGCATCAACATCCACGGCCCTTGCGCCTGAAGTTGTTGGCGAGCGCCACTTCCGCGTTGCCCGCGGCGTCCAAGGCCTCCTTCAGCGCTACAAAGACTTGCAGGACATCATCGCTATCTTGGGACTCGATGAGCTTTCCCTTGAGGACAAGTTGGTCGTCTTCCGCGCGCGTAAAGTGCAGAAGTTCCTCTCCCAGCCATTCCACGTCGCTGAAATCTTCACGGGCGCCCCCGGGAAGTACGTGTCGCTTGAAGACACTATCCGCGGCTTCGAAATGATTATTGCTGGTGAGCTCGACCACGTAAACGAGAACGACTTCTACATGAAGGGCGGAATTGACGAAGTGATTGCTGCTTCTGAAAAAGCCAAAACGGCTAATAAGTAAGTAGATGCCGCTCTCCCTCGAAATCGTCACACCTGACCGCCGTGCTTACCAAGGCACTGCGGACTGTGTGAATTTGCCGACGGACATGGGAAGCATTGGTGTTCTGCCTGGACACATCCCCTTGACTGCAGTGATCGCAGCTGGCGAAGTCGTTGTCACCTTGGGTGGCAAAGTTACCCGGCTCGCAATTGATAGCGGATTTGTACGCATTGTTTCCGATAAAGTTTCCGTGGTTACAGAAGCGGCGATTGATGAAGCCAAAATTGATCTTCGGGCAATTGAGCAAGCGGAAGAACGCGCTCGTTTAGCTGTCGAAGCCGCCCGCGGTCAAAAAGAAATCGACCCTGTGGAAATTGCGAAGATGGAACAAATTCTGCGCTTTGCGGCGGTGCAGCGTTTAGTGAAGGGTCGTACGTCGTCAGGGCTCACCGATTAAAGCCTTCGCCTCGCCTTCCACTGTTCCTTGGATACATTGGAAGTTACCATATGAGTGCAGAAATTTCCCCTCCGGAACTTGCCGATAAAGCCGTAAAGCTTGCGGCCGAGTTACTTTCCGAAGCGAAGCAGCACTTGCGACCCGATGATGCTGCCTCGATGGCAAGGGTTGCACGGATGATGGAAGACCCAGCTGGCAAGGCCCTCACCTTTGCTCTTTGCGACCGAGTCTTTCGTCCACGTAGCCAAATAGGTGCCGCTCGACAGTTCACAGGGATTGTCCGCGACCTTGGTGTGCCCCGATACCTTGGCGTCGTCGACCGGACGCTTTTCGGTGCAGGCGCACTCGCAGCGCATGTACTACCGTGGGTCGTGATGCCGCAAGTTGAGCGACGCTTACGCGGTGAGACGGCCGCCGTCATTCTCCCCGGAGAACCTCGCGCCCTCCGAAAGCATATTAACCGACGCGGTGCTCAGGGCGTCCGACTAAACCTCAACCGTTTAGGTGAAGCCATTCTTGGCGATGGCGAGGCCGCCCAACGTCTCGCCGCAAACCTTACCCTTTTAGCGGATCCGCGCGTCGATTATATTTCCATTAAAGTCTCTGCCGTTTGCTCACAAGTTTCCTCCCTTGGGTACGAGCGTTCACTGAAAGACATTCAAGAGCGTCTACGCATCCTCTATCGCGCAGCGGCAGCACATAAGCCGCCCAAGTTTATTAACTTGGACATGGAAGAATACCGCGACCTTGAGTTAACCGCAGAAGCCTTCATGCGGACACTTGAGGAGCCCGAATTTCTTAAGTTGCCTGCCGGAATTGTTCTTCAAGCGTATTTGCCCGACGCGCATTTAGTTCAGCAAGCGATTGATGCTTGGGCCGCAAAACGCATCGCCCAAGGTGGTGTCCCTATTAAGGTGCGTCTCGTTAAAGGCGCCAACCTTGCCATGGAGAAAGTTGAAGCCGAGTTACATGATTGGCCGCAGGCACCCTACGCGACGAAAGCCGAAGTCGATGCGAACTTTAAGCGCATGCTATTCTGGGGTTGTGATCGCGAGCGCACTCAACGCGTACGCATGGGCGTCGGCTCCCATAATCTCTTTGATGTAGCTTTAACACTATTGCTACGTGAGGCGCGCGGGGTTTCCGATCGGGTTGAAATTGAAATGCTCGAGGGTATGGCCCCTCACCAAGCAGAGGCTGTACGTCGCCGAGCCGGCTCGCTGCTCTTGTATGCGCCTGTTGTGCCCCGAGAAGATTTTGGCTCAGCCGTTGCTTACCTTATTCGTCGACTCGACGAAAACACATCCGACGGCAACTTCCTCCGCGATCTCTTTGCGCTTGAACCCGGGACGCCCGCGTGGACGCGCCAGCGCGAAGCTTTCTTAACCGCTGTTAGAGCCGCTGAAAAAGTTTCGGTGGGTCCACGTCGTACGCAAAATCGAGGCCTCGCACGCATTGGTACCGTCGATACGGGTGATACATTTCACAACGCTGCCGACACGGACTGGACTTTACCGGCGAATCGCCAGTGGGCTGCTAAACACCTTGCTGATATTTCTACCAAGAAAATCGAAGTCTTACTACAGATTGCGGGCGATGAAGCAGACAATGGTTTAACCGGCATTGGCCACGATCCGTCACGGCCCGGCGTTGTCGCTTACCGCTATGCGGTGGCCACTGGTACGGATGTTGAACGTGCTTTGGTTGCTGGCGTGGTAGCCGTTGGTAAGCTTTCGAGCGATGAGCTGCGGACTGCGCTATGTCGGGCGGCTGAAGTTTTAGAAAAGCGCCGCGGAGAAATTATCGCCGCAATGGTGCTTGATGGCGGCAAGACAGCAGGCGAAGCCGATGCTGAACTCTCCGAAGCGGTCGACTTTGCGGCCTACTACGCACGCATCTTTGATGACAAAGCTGCCTGGCGCGGCGCTTGCCATAAGCCCCTAGGGCTGGTTACCGTGACACCTCCTTGGAATTTCCCCTTCGCGATTCCTTTGGGTGGTGTTGCGGCTGCTTTACGCGGCGGTAATGCTGTTATCTTAAAACCCGCGCCCGAAGCTGTCCTCTGCGGAAGACTCGTCTGCGAAATTTTCTGGGAGGCAGGCGTTCCAAAAGACCTCGTGCAATTCGTGCCAGCGCCCGATAACCAGATTGGTCAGCAATTGATTGCTGACCAACGCGTGGGCGCTGTGGTTTTGACCGGCGCCTCTGCGACCGCAGAGCTTTTCCTGTCATGGCGTCCGGATCTACATTTGCTTGCGGAGACGAGTGGTAAGAACGCACTGATTGTTACTCCGGCCGCAGATACAGACTTGGCGATCAAGGACATTGTTAAATCTGCCTTTGGTCATGCAGGTCAAAAATGCTCAGCGTGTTCATTGCTCGTTCTCACAGGCGATCTCGGGAAAGACGCTGCCTTCCTCCGGCAATTGCGTGATGCGGCCGCCTCATTACGTGTCGGCTCTGCATGGGATTTGTCGACAACCGTGCCGCCGCTTATTCGCGAGGCGGACGCAACTCTCTTGCGTGGTTTAACTCAGTTAGAGCCCGGAGAGAGTTGGTTGCTTGAGCCGACGCAGGATAAACAAAACCCGAACCTCTGGTCCCCGGGTATTCGTCTTGGCGTTAAGCCTGGGTCTTGGTTCTTTGGTGCAGAGTGTTTCGGGCCAGTGCTTGGAATTGTCAGTGCGTGCGACCTTACTGAAGCGATTTCAATTATTAACCAATCCAACTTCGGTCTGACGGGCGGTATTCATACGCTTGATCCGCGGGAGATTGTCCAATGGACGTCACAGGTGCAGGTTGGAAATGCCTATATCAACCGCCCTATTACAGGAGCCATCGTTCAGCGCCAGCCGTTCGGCG
>DNHH01000123.1:1788-12226 GCA_003485955.1 Opitutia bacterium | reverse complement strand
GCGCCAGCCGTTCGGCGGCTGGAAGCGATCGGCTTATGGCCCTGGCTCCAAAGCAGGTGGACCGCTTTATGTCGCTTCGTTGTGTCGAATGGAGAACGACCCTGCGGCAGATTTGACATCACATCTCTCAAAGGCCGCGCTCGCTGCACATGAAGGTGTACACGGTAAGGACCCAGAAGCTGCACACTTTGCTTTATCGCTTGCTGAGTTTGAAAAACCCGTGGACCCGTCAGCATTAAAATCAGAAGCGAATGTCTACCGACGGCTCCCCTTAAATAAAGCGATCCCTGATGCGACGCCCTACCTTCGTCTTTCTGCTGGAGCAAATTCTGAGGAGTGCTACCGAGCCCTTAAAGTTATTTTAGCAATGCGCCACGTCTGGGTGGTGAGTGTTGATCCTAGCCACGACCCTTATTTAATTGAGCGAGTCGCTGAAGTTGCGGGCTTCTGTGAAGTACAGCCTGAGGATGAGTTTGCTGAGATGATTCAACCGCATGCACGGGTGAGGGTTGTTGGTCGGGTTGGTCCTGTCTTGCGCGAGGCCTGTCGCGTGCACGGCATCCCCCTCTTTAATGGCCCAGTTACCAACTGTCCGCGTCTCGAGTTCCACCCTTATTACCTCGAGCAAGCACTCAGCGTAACCCGCCACCGCCACGGAAATCCGCTACCCGACCCCCGCGACCCTGTTGTTAGGGCAGGTTGGGACCGCGCTGGACTTCTCAGCGGAGGCGCCTAACCCTTTATTCACGACCATGAAGGCACTCGTCAAAAAAGAAGGCCGCGAAGGTCTTTGGCTGATGGACATCGCTGAGCCGACCATTGGTCCAAGCGACGTTCTCATTCGCATTCGTCGCACATCGATTTGTGGAACAGACGTGCACATCTGGAAGTGGGATGAGTGGGCGGCGAAGACCATTCCTGTCGGCATGCAAGTCGGCCATGAGTACCTCGGCGTCATTGAGAAAGTTGGTTCGGACGTAAAACACCTAAAGATTGGTCAACGCGTTTCAGGCGAAGGTCATATTGTCTGCGGAACATGTCGCAATTGCCGCGCGGGCCGTCGTCACCTCTGCCCAAATACCAAAGGTGTCGGCGTGAACCGCCCAGGTGCATTTGCCGAGCTCCTTAGTCTACCTGCCGAAAACATTGTACCCATCCCGGATGATATTTCGGATGACGTTGCTGCAGTTTTCGATCCACTCGGAAACGCTGTCCATACTGCACTTTCTTTCGACCTCGTAGGAGAAGATGTACTTATCACGGGCGCTGGCCCGATTGGCATTATGGCCATTGCCATCGCTAAGGCCGCAGGAGCCCGCAAAATTGTCATCACCGACGTCAATCCCTGGCGCCTCGACCTCGCTCGTAAGCTCAGCCCTACGGCTGCAGTCGACGTTTCTAAGCAGAACCTTGCGCAAGTGCAGAAGGACCTCGGTATGACCGAGGGCTTTGATATCGCCATGGAGATGTCCGGCAATGCGCGTGCGCTCGATACAATCCTCGACAACATGGCTTGTGGCGGGCGGATCGCGCTTCTCGGTATTATCCCTGGCACCGCAGCGATTGATTGGAATAAAGTCATTTTTAAAGGCCTCCACCTTAAAGGCATTTACGGACGCGAGATGTATGAGACATGGTACAAGATGATCGCTCTCGTGCAGTCAGGCATGGACATCACTCCTGTGATTACCCATCGCTTGCCTTATGGTGGTTTCGAGGATGGCTTTAAGGCGATGCTATCTGGACAGTCCGGCAAGGTCGTCCTCGATTGGTCCAAAATTTAACCTGTGTTATGTACGACGATCTTAAGCCATTGCTCGAAACTAAACTTGCCGACATCCGCGCGGCGGGTCTCTTTAAGCAAGAGCGACTGATTGCTGGTGCACAAGGCGCACGCGTGACGCTCAAAGACGGTCGTACTGTTATCAATCTCTGCGCTAACAATTATCTTGGTCTCGCTGATGATGCGCGCGTTAAAGCTGCCGCCGCTAAGTCTCTCGAGCAGTGGGGCTACGGCATGGCCTCGGTACGCTTTATTTGCGGAACACAGTCGCTCCACCGCCAACTCGAGGAAGCCATCAGCGCCTTCCTTGGCACAGAAGATACTATCCTTTACTCATCATGCTGGGATGCCAACGGCGGCCTCTTCGAAACCGTACTTGGTCCTGAGGATGCAATTATCTCTGATGCGCTTAACCACGCCTCAATCATCGACGGCGTACGTCTCTGCAAAGCCCAGCGCTTCCGCTACACCACCAATGACCTCGCCGACCTCGAGGCTAAGCTTATCGAGGCCAAGGGTGCGCGACTGCGGATGATTGCTACCGACGGTGTCTTCTCGATGGATGGCTTTATCGCACCGATGAAGCAAATTTGCGATCTTGCTGAAAAACACCGCGCCATCGTCATGATGGATGACTCACACGCGGTCGGCTTCCTTGGCAAGCGTGGTCGCGGCACACACGAGCACGCTGGCTGCATGGAACGCGTGGATATTATCACGGGTACACTCGGTAAAGCTCTTGGCGGGGCATCAGGCGGTTATACTTCGGGCAAAAAAGAACTCATCGAGTTACTACGTCAGCACTCACGTCCTTATCTTTTCTCTAACTCGCTGCCGCCGCCCCTCGTGGCCGGCGCCCTTGAGGTTCTGCGTATTCTCTCGGAGTCAACCGAGTTGCGAGACCGCTTGATGGATAATGCTGCTTACTGGCGCAAAGGTCTAACTGAGCTAGGCTTTACACTGCAGCCTGGCGAACACCCGATTGTACCGGTGATGCTTGGTGATGCTGTACTCGCGCAGAAGTTCGCTGCGCGCCTACTTGAACTTGGCGTCTACGTCGTCGGCTTCTTCTACCCAGTAGTGCCAAAAGATAAGGCGCGTATTCGTACACAAATGAACGCCGCTTTAACCCGTGAAGACTTGGATAAAGGTTTGGCCGCCTTCGCTCAGGTGAAACGCGAGTTGATGCCCTGATTCGATGGACGAACGCATCCTTAAGCTTGAAGAGCAGCTCGCTCACCAGCAGCGGCACATCGAGCAACAAGATCGCGTCATGCTCGACCTACATAAGGTCATCGAGCGCCTAAAGGAGCGAATCGAGCGTCTCGAAGCACGGCCTTCCGATGATGCCGAAGGCGGCGCCGGCTCGCCCGCTGACGAACGTCCGCCGCATTGGTGAAGACTTGCGGGAAGTAATCGCGCTCCTATCATCTTAGCTTACACATTAATGTCTTCCCCGCTTATTCAGCCAAAAATCGTCGACAAGCCCTGGGGCCGTGAAATCTGGTATGCCGACCAGAAGGCCTACGCAGGTAAGATCCTCGAGGTGAAAGCCGGCAAGCGCCTGAGTCTTCAGTATCACGAACGCAAGACAGAGACACTTTACCTGCTCAGTGGCCACGTGAAGCTTACCTTCCGGCCGCTCGCTGCCGGCGAGACGCACGCGGTTGCTTTGGTTAGTCCCGAAAACGTCTTTGAATGGAAGCCTGGTTTAGCTGTCCATATTCCAACACGTACGATTCACCGCTTCGAAGCCGTCGCCGATAGCGTCTTGCTTGAAGTTTCAACGCCTGATCTGACGGATGTGGTACGCTTACAAGACGACTATGCACGCCCCGCGCGTGACGCGTAATATATGCGCAAGGCTCTCGGATTTGATTTAGGCGGCACAAAATTTGCCTTCGGCGTCGTCCAAGAAGACGGTACCGTTCTCGGTTCAGGCCAAGTTGAAACCTTGGCCGAGAAAGGTGCCGCTCAAGCTGTACAGCGCGCGATAGTTGCGGCACGCGATGTGCTCACACAGTTAAACTTTAAACCGTCCGACTTAGTCGGCATCGGTATCGCTTCACCCGGGCCACTCGATGTGGGAAAAGGTTGCGTGACGGGTTCACCGAATTTGCCGGGCTGGGATAATTTTCCTATTGGCGGTGAAATTGCGAAAGCCTTTGGATTGCCGGTTCGTATTGATAACGACGCAAATGCAGCAGCCGTGGGCGAGCACCGCTTTGGTGCCGGCAAAGGAAAGCACGACATGGTTTATGTCACCCTCTCGACGGGTATTGGCGGCGGAGCTATCGTCAACAACCGCCTCATGCGCGGAGCCAATGGCAATGCGGCGGAGCTCGGTCATTTGACTTTAGATATCAAGGGTCCGAAGTGTCCCTGTGGAGGTAACGGCTGTTTTGAAATGATGGCCTCCGGTACAGCTATCAAGCGTTTTGCACGCGCTGCTCTGACAGCGGGCCGAACTTCCGCTATCGCTACACAGGCAGGCGGAATTGATAAGGTGAATGCGCGCCATGTTTTTGCTGCCGCACAGGCAGGCGATGCGCTCGCTCAGGAGCTCGTCGCTCACGAGATTGAATATTTAGCGCGTGGCTTTGCGGTGATTATCAATACATTTAACCCCGAGCGCATTGTTGTTGGTGGCGGCGTGGCCTCAGCGGGCGAGTGGCTGCTTGGCCCTGTTCGAACACGCGCGTTAGCATTAGCATTCCCGCGTTTAGCATCCGCATGTGATATTGTTCCAGCGGCTTTAGCCGCGAATGTGGGTGTGGTCGGCGCGGCAGCCTGTGCGTTTGAGCAGGTCGGGAGTTGAGATGCACGTCTCGATTATTATCCCGGCTTACAACGAGGAGCGTCTGCTACCAGCGACCCTCGACTTGGTGCGAGTCGCTGCAAAGTCAGCTTTCACAACACGTGATTGGGAGTGGGAGATTATCGTTTGCGATAATAACTCTTCGGATCGCACCAGAGAAATTGCGAGGGAAGCCGGGGCAAAAGTTATTTTTGAGCCGGTAAACCAAATTGGCCGCGCGCGGGATACGGGTGCGCAACTCGCACTCGGAAAGTGGCTTATTTTTATTGATGCGGATTCGACACCAAGCGCGGGGCTCTTTGCGGATATTGCCGAGCAGATTATCGTCGGACGCGCTATTGGCGGTGGCGTTACTGTTCGTCTCGATAGCGACGCCCCCTGGCATGCACGGCTTCTCGGCTTTTGTTGGAATAGCTGGAGCCGGCTGGTGTGCTGGGCCGCTGGCTCCTGCGTTTGGGTTGAGACTGCGGCTTTCCGCGAAGTTGGGGGCTTTGGCACCGAGGCCTATGCCGGCGAGGAAGTTGGGTTAAGTCGGAAACTTAAGCGTCTCGCACGGCAGCGCCGACAACGCTTTGTTATTTTGTTTAAGCACCCGCTCGACACGTCGTCACGCAAAGTACGACTCTATACACCATGGGAGATGGCACGACTTCTCTTGCGTATGGTCTTTTCTTTCGGACGTGCGGCCAAAGACCCGAAGGCTTGTCACCTTTGGTACGACGGCCGTCGCTGAGGCTTAAAGCCGTCGGCGCTTCCAGGCGGGAATTGGGAAGGATGTCAGCTTGTCGGAGGCGAGCTCGACAGGGTCGCGCGGTCTCAGCGCACGCGCTTCACGGTCACTGACAATCTGCGTATGCCGAATTTCCGTAATGCGAATACTCACTTCCCACCGATTACCCTCACCATTGATCCATCCACTATCTTTCAGTTTACGTAAATCATAAGGCACCGAATAACTTCGGAGAGTTTTACGAGGGCCTTTCGCGTACTCATGAAAATAGGACATCGCGAGCTCGCGGACACTTTTGTAAACAGGGTCCCGCCAGCGCAGGCAGGTATAATTAGTTTTTGAAATTGCCCCCCATTTTCCGCGAACCTTAAACGGGGCTACCACATGGTCCATGTCTTGGTGGGCACAAAAATCTAAGAGAAGGGGAGGGTGGCCTTGTAACCACAGTGAAAACGCAGCAATCATAGCCCCTTCGATGCAGTGAGCACAGTTAGCATCCAGTGCGGCGCTCACTGAACGGACGGTGTCACCTTTGGGCTCAAAGTTTTGTGGCAACTTGCAGAGATAGTCTTGAATCGCCCGCGGTGTACGGAGTTTCGCCAGCGTTTTTGCATGTGCACGGCTCAAGCCGCGACTTTCGGCAAGGCGAATGAGAGCTGAGAGCTGCACAGCCAGAGGATTGTTGAGAGCTCCAAGGGGCACAACTGCTTTCGGATTGGAAAATAGCAGAGCTCCGACAGAGTTCTCCTTTACACATCCTCACGCGCACGATGACCCTCGCCTTTTTAAGTCCTGACGAACTCCGATGGGGTGCCGTTGTGCTCATCCTGCTTATTGTCTCTGTTGGATTACATGAATTTGGGCATGCTTGGGTTGCAGATTTAAGGGGAGACCCTTTGCCACGTGCGCAGGGCCGAGTGACTCTAGATCCTTTTGCCCACGCAGACCCCATTGGAACAATCCTGATTCCAGCCATCGGGATTTTCGGAATTTTGCCATTTGGGATTATTGGATGGGGAAAACCCGTCCAGGTACTTTTAGCCAATCCACGTACACGTAAAGTGGATGACATTTTGATTACGCTCGCCGGACCAGCGATGAACCTTGTCCAGTGTCTGGTATTCGCGCTTATCGGGCTCACACTATTAAAGACCGGGTATCTCGTCCCAAACGCCCAGAGGGTAATCGAGACCGGAATCACTCTAAACGCTGGCCTAATGGTCTTTAATTTAGTCCCTATACCCCCTTTAGATGGGTCAAGGGTTCTGAGGCACCTCCTGGGTCTTCCCGAAGAGACATTTAGTGCAATCGCACGCTTCGCCCCGCTTATTTTAATCGTCCTCATTAATCTACCATTCTTTAACCAGGCCCTGAGTAGCCTGATTTTTTTAGTCGCTACCCCCTTTTTTGCCCTAGCTGGCTTACTTTCGTAAACTCCACCCAAGGCTTGCCAATTGGAGCCAGCTGAGGAAATCTCTCTCTTATGCAGTCCCTCGGCGAACGCCTCCAAGAAGCCCGTCAACGTCTCGGTGTTACCACGCGCGAGGCAGCGGACGTTACTAAAATCCGTTCTGACTTCCTCCAAGCGATGGAAGCCAACCAATACGAATCGATTCCTTTGACGGATGTCTATAAGCGTGGCTTTACAAAGATTTACGCTAAGTACCTTCGTCTCGACGAAGAAAAGGCCGTCGCAGATTTCAACACACACCACTCCGTCCGGGCCGTTCGTCGTCCATTGGACGCTGGCGCAGACCTTGATGACACTGCTGAGCCAACAACAGCCGTTGCAGGCTTGTCGTTGAACCGGGACACCACCATTTGGCTCGTCATTGGCGTGGCAGTGTTCGGCCTCGTGGTCTGGGCATTGTTCTCCTAAGGTCTCGTTGACCCCGAGCCTAGTCTTAGCAGGATAGCTGCTGTGGCTGGACGTCTTGATCAACGCGTACTTGTGCTTAACCGACTCTGGCAGCCGGTTAACATTATTGGTTTAAGACGCGCGCTCAGTTTACTTTTTCGCGAACGCGCTTCGGTTATTTACGCCGACGAAGGCTCTCATCGCGTGTATCCTGCCGCAGAATGGGTTTCACATTCTCGGGCTAATCCTCCGCCTGAAAGCGAAGCTATCCGTTCGCCGAGCCTAGCGCTGCGCCCGCCACGAATTATTTTGTTAGCTGCGTACGACAAAGTTCCACGCCGCGAGATTCGCTATAGTCGCCGCAATGTTTATCTACGCGACAACCACAATTGTCAGTATTGCGGGCGCAAATTCTCTGATGAAGAGTTGAATTTAGACCACGTCGTACCGCGTGATCGTGGCGGCGTCACCAGCTGGGAGAACATCGTCACCGCTTGTATTCGGTGTAATGCCAAGAAGGCCAATCGCCTCCCCACCCAAGCCGGTATGACCCTTCAGCGCGCTCCGCAGCGACCTAAATGGCGCATGCTGATGTCCGCCTCGCTCACTGCACAGGAAATGGATTTGTGGCGCGAGTTTCTCGACGTTGCACCCTCTGGGGAGTTGCCCTGGAAGGCGTGAGCTTAGAAGAGACTAAGGACTAAAGACTAAAGGCTAAAGACGAAGGACTAAAGACGAAGGGCTAAAGCGAAGGGCTAAAGCGAAGGCTAAAGGGGAGGCCGAGGATGAATACCTAAAATCCGTAGACCGCTTCTTTAGTTCTTAGTCTTTAGTCTCTATCAATCAGCGTGAGCCGGTGGCTTTTGCTGCTTCAAAGATCCAACCCTCTGCCGTCCAGTCAAAGTTAGGCAAGCGCTGCGTCCCTTTAGTTAACTCTTCAGGAATCGGTTCATTATTAAAGCGTAGGAGTTTGAGTTTCCCTTCGCCCTCGTACTCGCCCTTCACCTTTTGTTTTGATTTAGCAACTTCGATGGTCAGGTAGACGTCAAAGACGCCACCGGGTGTTTCGCCAAAGAGAATTTCAATCGGAACAACTTTGCCGCGCGTCTCGGTAATCCATGGCCCGGCACGCAAGTGAGTGAGTCCACCGGGAGCCCGATTGATATCGAACTTATCAGTTACAGTTTTTCTAAAGTCTTTATAGTCTCCGCCGCCGCCTGCTTCAAAAAACTCGTAGCCAGCATCAAGTGCGATTTTTCCATCCCAGCGCACAAGCAACCAGTCGTCGCCCGATCCAACAAAGCGGAATGGCACATCTTGGGGGACTTTGACGTTACCTTTGTAGTGCACGACCCAGCGAGAGGGCTGACAGTCTTTCTCTACGTTAAAAGCCTTTGGAGCCTCATTCGCACCGCGGCTCGGGATAAACAGCTGGCTGAGAATAAGATTTTCCGGCGCAACGTAATAACGGCGTAACTTAATCGGATTCCAGTTGGCGTTAAGGAACTCGCGTACTGCTTCACGGTATGGGCCCAGACCAGCGGGATAGGGCGCAGCCTTTGTCGCCACCTTATCTTTATCTTGTTTCAGATCGTAGAAAGTTCCGGTCAGTCCACTGATGCCAAATTTCGCACCAAAGAGGCCGACAAAATTTTTCCCATTACCTACGCCTGCGCCTTTGCCGGAGCCAATGCCGCCACCAGATCCGCCGCCGAAACCTTTCGACGATCCGCCACCGGTCATGCCGCTGATGAGTGAGGCCGATGACGTTGTGGGAATGTCTGGAAGGGCAAGTGTCGCACTACTCGACTTCGAAGTAATGCGTGCAGAAGTTTTGGCTAAATTTTTAGCGTTCTTCGGCTGGAGCTTGTGCTCAAAGATTTTTGCACGTTCGCCTGCGGCCCCGCCACCCGCTCCCGTGGCAAAGGTATCAGGATCTGTCTTGGCGGTATCTGTCCAACTCGAGACCACCCAGGCACCAAAGAGAATGAGCAAGACAGCGTGGAAGACGATGGATACGACGAGGCCGTCGCCGCCGATTTTCTTCCAGAACGGTTGCCGACGCACCAAGACCTCATCCTGTTCGGCCGTTGAATACTCAACGCCGACGTCTTCAGGCAACAGTGCATCCTGAGGCTCATCTTGGGGGGGCTTTTCCACCCACTAAGAATAGCAAATATAGCATACGACTGCCAGCCAAAGTCGCCTGCCGCTAGTTCGAATGCCTTTGCAAAAGCCCTTTTAGGAGCCTGCCAATCTCTTACCGGGACGTTGTTCGGACAGATACATTATTTAATTCCACGCCAAAGCTGGGGCCCTCCGTTACATAATCGAGGTTCTTGCAGGCTTTGAGCTTAATTTCTTCTGTCGTCATTGGCTCGAGCATGAACACCGGGAGAAGGTCTTCGCGTCCGTTGTTCTGATATTTTTCGCCCTTACGCTCAATGAGCAGCTGCGCGCCAAATAGACCGCCGAAGGACTCGGAGAAAGCGATTTGGATGCGGTAGGCCTGGCCGCGCTTTAGGTCGAGCCACTCACCGCTGTAGCGACCACCACCGTTAGGCGGAAAGCGCAGGTTGCGGCCATCATTGTCGTCTGCACCCTTGGGCAACCAGTTGTTCCCGAACTTCACGACCTTCCCAAGACCAGAGCTGGGCCAGAATGCGGTGTAGACGGTCTTTTCGGCGACTGCGACCGCCATCATGTCGTCGCCGAGCCCGACAAAGCGGTATTGTCCAGACTCAGGCACAGCGAACCAACCCTCGTAGTAGGCGAGCCAGCCTGGAGCTTTGATTTCTTTTTCGCACTCAAAGGCCTTGGTCGCCTCAGCGGCGTTGCGCGGTGGAATGAAGATATTGCCCGCGTATAGCTTGAGCTCAGCCTGCTTGTAGCGCTGGTCGAGCAACTTCTTTGCACCCGACCAGCCGCCGTCGAGTGAGTCAAAAGCACGTTTCATTTGCGCGATGCGCTCCGCGTCGCCGCTGCCAAGAGCGCGGCCGCCCGGGGCGAACTTCAAGTCATAGAGCGTGCCCTCAAGTGAATTCGCTCGTTTAAAATTCGCGCCGAAGGCTCCGAGGAAATTGCGACCGTTGCCCACGCCAACCCCTTTGCCTGAACCAATCCCGCCGCCAGATCCTCCGCCAAAGCCTTTCGACGAACCGCCGCCCGTCATGCCGCTGATGAGCGAGGACGATGAAGTTGTGGGAATATCTGGAAGCGCGAGTGTGGAGCTACTCGACTTCGAAGTAA
>DNHH01000123.1:0-1549 GCA_003485955.1 Opitutia bacterium | reverse complement strand
GCTGGAGCTTGTGCTCAAAGACTTTTGCTCTTTCGCCAGCGGCACCACCACCTGAGCCAGTCGCAAAGGTATCCGGATCTGTCTTGGCGGTATCTGTCCAACTCGAGACTACCCAGGCACCAAAGAGAATGAGCAAGACAGCGTGGAAGACGATGGATACGACGAGGCCATCGCCCCCGATTTTCTTCCAAAAAGGCTGCCGACGCACAAGCAGTGAATCTTGCTCAGATAAAGAACTGCCCGTCTCTGCCTCCTCGAGTGATTGCGAGTTGTTTACCTCGTCTAACGGGGCTTTTTCCACCCGCACAAATTAGTTAAGAACCAGAAATCTGCGAGTTAAAGTGATTATGGGCGTTTTAACGCGATGACCCACTTGCGCCTGTGGAATTTGCCGCTCCAAAAACCCAATCTCCGGGATTCATTTCCCAGCCCGTACCATCGCCTCCTGCGATTTCAGGAGCGAGTTCGGCCGCCCCGATTTTGAAGAGGCGCACTTTTCTTTCACCAACCGGTTGCCCCCCTTGCGTCTTATCAGTAGCTACTTCGATGCCTAGGTGGCAGTGAAAGACGCCGCCGGGAGTTTCCCCAACGATGACTTCCATCGCATAGGAAGTCCCTGCAACAACAGAAATCCATGGCCCCGCACGGAATTTGCCGCCCCAGCCAGCGTCGCCGTAGACCTTTCTAATGTAATCAATTTGGGGCACACGTGGTTTACCTGTAAACTGATCGTAGACCCGGTCAGGGTCATCGTTGTGTCTAGCAGTTACTCCATCAACTGAGGGCGCATCGTATCCTGCATCCAAGGCGACTTTATTTTCCCAGCGTACAACTAGGATGTCATCGCAAAATCCAACAAAGCGGAATTTTCCGGTAACCGGAGCTTTCACGCGACCCTTGTAGTGGGCAATCCAGCGAGAGGGGCGGACTTTATCGGCAACCCCGTAAGCAGCGGGTGCTGCATTCGCCAAGCGGCTTGGAATGAAGAATTGTGTGCCAATGAGTTTATCGGGCGCCTGGTAGTAGGCGCGGAGCTTCTGTTCACTCCAGCGACTATCCACGAACGCGTGTACTTGTTTTACAAACTCGGCAACAGCGCCCGCATTTTGAGAACTAAATTGCTCGGGGGCAGGCCCCATCATTTTTGTGGGACTGCGATCTTTGTCTTGTTTCAAATCATAAAAAGTTCCGACCAAACCATTAGTTCCGAATTTTGCACCAAAGAGGCCGACAAAATTTTTCCCATTACCTACGCCTGCGCCTTTGCCGGAGCCAATCCCGCCGCCCGATCCTCCACCAAAACCTTTTGACGATCCGCCACCCGTCATACCGCTGATGAGCGAGGACGATGAAGTTGTGGGAATGTCAGGAAGCGCGAGCGTGGAGCTACTCGACTTCGAAGTAATCCGCGCAGAAGTTTTGGCTAAATTTTTAGCGTTCTTCGGCTGGAGCTTGTGCTCAAAGACTTTGGCTCTTTCGCCCGCGGCTCCGCCACCCGCTCCCGTCGCAAAGGTATCCGGGTCAGTCTTGGCGGTATCTGTCCAACTCG
>DNHH01000046.1:18747-19147 GCA_003485955.1 Opitutia bacterium | reverse complement strand
CATGCCGCGATATCCTTTCACCCAAAGCACGGTTTGTACTCCTCACGGTCTATACAATTGATGCCTCATCGTTATTGTGCGGAAACCTTCTCAGCGAAATGACCGACGGTTTGGGTGGTAAAGTGGACGTGGGCGAACTTGCCCTAAAGCATGACAAGGACGAGCGACTATTACCGCTTTCGCTTTGGGGTCGTTGGCAGGCTCGCTAAACACAAGTCGCGTAACGACTTGGCAACTTCACCCGCCTAGGCGGTCATAAGGCTTCCCTCTTTCCACCCTTTCGGTCACCGTTAATTTCTTCACGTGAGCTTGTATCCGGACAAGGCAACCTTCCTTAAGTTAGCAGAGGACGCTGACCTTGTTCCATTATGTCTAGACCTGATGGCCGACTTGGAGACCC
>DNHH01000046.1:14745-18612 GCA_003485955.1 Opitutia bacterium | reverse complement strand
CCCAGCAGTCCGACCTCATCCCGGTGTGCCTGGACCTGATGGCCGACTTGGAGACCCCGGTTTCTGCCTATGCACGCTTACGCACCCTGGGCCCAGCGTTCCTCTTTGAGTCCATTACCGGCGGCGAGCGTATCAGCCGCTATAGTTTCTGCGGGTGCTCGCCTGCCCTCACCCTGACTTCTTGGGAGGACCGCACAGAAGTCACGCGTCGTGGCGGCAAAACCGAGACAGTCCCGACCCCCAGCGATCCACTTTCACTGGTCCAAAAAGAACTCTCCGGACTGCGCGTTGCCAAGGTTAATGGCCTGCCGCCGTTCACCGGTGGGATGGTTGGCGTCGTAGGCTACGAGTACATTCATCACATTGAACCGAAGGTGCCACTTCCTAAAGGAGGTCCGAGTGGTATTCCTGTGACCCATTTCATGCTGGTGGATCGTTTAGTCGCTTTTGACCACGCCCGCCAAACCCTCCGTCTCATCGTCAATGCACGCATCGGCAAAGAAGGTGCCGAAGCTGCCTGGGAGGCTGCTCAGCGCGAACTCACCTCCTTACGCGAAACCCTATCGGGTCCACGAGCCGCTGAACCAGTCGAATTAAAAACCGAAGCACCGCTGGCAACCGGCAAAGCTAATATCAGCCAAGCTGACTTCCAAGAACATGTGCGGGCGGCCCAAGAAAGTATCCGCAATGGTGATTGCGTGCAAATTGTGCTTTCGCGCCGTATCGATGTCGCGAACGCCGGTGACCCTCTCGACCTCTACCGGGTACTTCGCCAAGTTAACCCATCCCCCTACATGTTTGTCGTGGAGACGGGTCGCGGCTTTGACTTGGTAGGCGCTTCGCCCGAGGTCAATGTACGACTCACAGGTAAGCGTTGTGAAATTCGCCCGATTGCCGGTACCCGTCCACGTAGCGACGATGAAGCTGCCGATAAACGTCTGGAGGCTGAACTTCTGGCTGACCCTAAAGAACGGTCTGAGCATTTGATGTTGGTAGACTTAGCGCGCAATGACCTTGGTCGCGTCTGCAAAATCGGCTCCGTCCACGTACCTGACTACGCCATCGTCGAACGCTATTCGCACGTGATGCACATTGTCTCCCAAGTCGAGGGTGAGCTCGCTGAAGGCAAGAACGCCTTTGATCTGTTCCGGGCAACTTTCCCTGCAGGCACTTTAACCGGTGCTCCTAAGGTTCGCGCGATGCAGATTATTTCTGAACTCGAAGGTCAGCGCCGTGGTATCTACGGTGGCGCAGTTGGTTACTTCGGCTTCGACGGCGGACATGACTCCTGCATTGTCATTCGGACTGCCTTCCTGCGCGACGGAGTCGCCAGTGTGCAAGCCGGTGCGGGGGTTGTCTCCGACTCCGTGCCGACTCTGGAATTCGAGGAAACTCTCAACAAGTCCAAAGGCGTCCTACGTGCACTCGGTTTAGCCTCGACCCTGAGGCAAC
This sequence comes from Opitutia bacterium, assembly GCA_003485955.1. Classification (GTDB taxonomy): domain Bacteria; phylum Verrucomicrobiota; class Verrucomicrobiia; order Opitutales; family UBA953; genus UBA8828. The sequence continues at coordinate 17,160 of DNHH01000046.1, read as the reverse complement.
GCAGCTGATGGCACCCAAGCCCCACAAGGGGCGGAAATCAGAGGGCCTGCCTGTGCCCAAGAAAGAAGCGTCACCCTCAAGTCCGACCGAACCCGTCGACCCTATGGAACCTGGAGTTCCCTGGGATGAACTATCTCTAACCGATCAATCCCCCTTACGCTTTTATTTAGACGAGATCGGCAAGACACCCCTACTTAAAATCGAAGAAGAAGTCGCCTTGGCGCGTCGCATCCAAAAGGGCGACGACGCAGCTCGGCAGCAAATGATCCAGGCAAACTTACGTCTGGTTGTACGCATCGCCCGAGATTACGACAATTTTGGCCTGCCCTTAATGGACCTTATCAGCGAAGGGAACTTGGGGTTAATGAAAGCCGTTGAGCGCTTTGATCCGGATAAAGGCGGCAAACTTAGCACCTATGCGGCTTGGTGGATTAAGCAGTTCATGAAACGTGCACTCGCGTCGAGCGGTCGGTCATTCCGATTACCAGTGCACATGGTCGACCGTATCGCCGCGATGCGACGCATCATCAACCAGCTAACCACCGAGCTAGAACGTGAACCAACTAACGAAGAGCTCTCGGAGGTGATGGAGTTACCCATCACAAAAATTGCCCACTTAAAGACCTTGGCAAACCGTTCGACATCCTTGGACATGCCTATCGGGGAAGACGGTGATGCCACCCTTGGGGACTTAGTTAAAGATGAGTCGGCGATATCCCCCTACGAAAGCCTCCGCGGCAAATCTGACCGGAGCGACATCGATGACATGCTTTCGGAGCTCGAGCCCCGTGAGGCCGAAATTATTCGGCTAAGGTTTGGCCTAAACGGCGAAGCCCCCCTCACCCTCGAACAGATCGGTACGAAGTTTAAGCTTACGCGTGAACGCGTCCGACAACTGGAACACATGGCCCTCATGCACCTTCGCCGTTCGTTGGCTGAAAAGGAGCGTATTCGCTCTCCGGAAGATGCCACCAAGGAGCGCAAAGCGTCGGCCCGCCTCGAAGTCTTTAAAGAGTTCTTCCGTGCCCAGCGCCTGCGCGACGCCGAAGATGAGCCAAAGCGCAAAGGTCTCTAAGCCTCGCGCCTTAGGCCAAGATTGCCCGGCGCACTTCATCTTCCTTGGCTTCACCAAATAGCGCGGCAACCAGAGCAAAAGCAAAGTCGAGTGAGGTGCCTGCACCTCTCGATGTGATTGTGCGACCGGCAACCACGACCCGAGTATCTATTTGAGCCTGTGGAAGCTCACCGAGACATGAGTCGTGAGCGCTGTAATCGGCGGGCAAGACTCCAGCATCCTTAAGTACGAGCGGGGCTGCACAAATCGCCCCGATCCAGGCCTGCTGCCGATGGTGCGATTGGAGTATCGCATGAATACGGGCGTCTTTGCGCAAGGCGGCGACGGCTGGGCCGCCAGGGATGAGTACCAGATTGAACGCTTCTGCCCGAACATCGTCCAAGGTGCGGTCTGCACGGATGACGATGCCCGTACGGCCCACGACCCATGGGGCACCATCAAAGGAAGCAATGGTCACATCTGCGCCAGCTCGACGAAGGATGTCGATGGGCGTAACCGCCTCTATCTCCTCAAAGCCTGGGGCGAGTGGGACGAGTACGCGTATTGTCGACATTCCCAACCGTGGCCCAAAGCCACTCGAGGGTCAACCGAGGCATTTAGGCACAAAAAAGGCCCCGGTTTCCCGGGGCCTTGTTTAGGTTAAGATCCTAATCCGAAGATTAGTACGCAGCGCGAACCGAGAAGACGGTTGCACGGTCACCGTCAGAGTCATTCGCGTTATTGTCAGGCTTCACGAGACCAACTGAGAACGAGAGGGTCTTGTTGTAGTTGTACGCGAGCTGTACGAATGAAGCGCTTTCAGCCTGACATGTAGCGGTACCTGCAACGATCCAATCTTGGGTAGAATCGCTAGCCAAGGTTCCAGTATAACCAGCCGAGATTTCGAGACCTTGATAGGCTTCGTTCCATTGGCGACGGAGTGTAAGCGAGTAGACAGTTGCTTCGCCGTTCACTTGGATAATGCCAACTGTGGCATCAATGCCGTTGGTGACATTCTTGAAGATGTAACCAAGGTCGATTTGACCGTAGCGGTAATCTGTTTGGTTACCATTGGTGGTAGAGATACCAATGAGGAAGTTGGTGTCCTTCACGACGCCTTGGACAGCGACAGTATTCTGGCGCTGGTGGCGGCTAATGGTCACCAGATCGTAGTTAAGTCCTGAAGCAGGCGCAGTCTGGGCAGACGCAGCGGCAACGAGAGCGAGGAGGGGGAGGGTGTGTTTCATAGGTAGGTTAGAACTTTTGGTATTACTATACCCAAACAGTGCAAGTCTAAGTTTTGCACCCCCCTATTGTACCCCTATACCCTTTGAAATAGGCACAAAAAAGGCCCCGGTTTC
>DNHH01000046.1:1112-14616 GCA_003485955.1 Opitutia bacterium | reverse complement strand
TAGGCACAAAAAAGGCCCCGGTTTCCCGGGGCCTTGTTTAGGTTAAGATCCTAATCCGAAGATTAGAAACCAGCGCGAACCGAGAAGACGGTCGCACGGTCGTTGTAGTTAGCTGTCGAAGCAGGCTTCACGAGACCAACTGCAAGCGCGAAGGTCTTGTTGTAGTTGTACGCGAGCTCAACAAACGTAGCGCTTTGGGCGTTATCCAAGCCAGTTCCGGCAAGGACGAAGTCCGTAGAGGAGTTGCTAGCCAAGGTGCCAGCATAACCAGCCGAGATTTCGAGGCCTTGGTAGACTTCGTTCCACTGGCGACGGAGGACGACCGAGTAGACAGAGGCATCGCCATTGGTTTGGATGATGCTAACTGTAGCATCAACGCCGTTGGTGACATTCTTGAAAATGTAACCGAGGTTGATTTGACCGTAGGTATTATCTGTTTCGTTACCGCTGGTGGTAGAGATACCAACGAGGATATTGCTATCCTTCAAGGTAGTCTGGGCAGCGACCGTGTTCTGGCGCTGGTGACGGCTGAAGGTCAGCTGGTTGTAGTTAAGTCCTGAAGCAGGTGCAGTCTGGGCAGACGCAGCAGCAACGAGGGCGAGGAGGGGGAGGGTGTGTTTCATAGGTAGGTAAGGTCTTTTTGGTACTACTATAACCAAACAGTGCAAGTCTAAGTTTTGACCCCCTATTCTACCATTATACCCTTTGAAATAGGCGCAAAAAAGGCCCCGGTTTCCCGGGGCCTTGTTTAGATACTTCGAATCGATTGATTAGAAGTTATAGCCGACACCGACCGACGTGGTGTCGAAACCTGGGCGATAGTTGTAATTACTTTCGCTGGAGTACGATGCGTTGAGCGAGAGACCCTTAACCATGAAACCAAGGCTGTAGCTAGCTGATAGAGTCAGAGTGTCGGCACCTAGATATGGGCTGCCTACTAATACTCCTGGTCCCACAAGCCCTGCATCACCGGTGCTGTGAGTGTAGCTAAGACCAACTTCCAGTCCGCCACCAATTAAACTGCGGAAGCCGGCACCAAGAGTCTTGTAACCAACTTCAAGATTCAGATCTGTAGCCACACCGAGGACATTTGGAAGGGAGTAAGCGAAACCAAGAACAGCGGAAGTGTCGTCAAGGAAGCCATCTTCGAGGTCAACCGTTTGGGCTGCGACGTAGAGACCGCCGCCAATTTTTGCCTGAGCAAAAATCGACATGCCGCTTAATTCACTTGTGCTCTGGTTTACCCAGGAGGCGACAACGCGATTGTACGAGAGTGATTGCTTAGCAGCAGGAGCGACCTGAGCGGACGCAGCTGCAGCAAGGGCAGTGAGGGTTAGGACAGGGAGGGTATGTTTCATAGCGAGTTGTTTTTTTGTGAATAAGTAGCCACGAAGCAAGCCCTTTTAACTCTAATTAGTGGCCTAAAACGGCATATTTAAGCCTCAATTGATATCAAATACCTGATTAAGGCTCAAAAATCCCATTTAAATAACGACCCCATATTATCTTATTTTAGTGTGAATAAGCCGGTACCATTGGCTTGAAGCACAAAAAACCCGCTTTTAAGCGGGTTTGAACCAACCAGGCTAACTAATTGTCGATTTATCGACGAGCCGTGAACTTCTTGTTGAACTTGTCCACGCGGCCTGCGGTGTCGACGAAGCGCTTCTCGCCCGTGTATGCAGGGTGCGAAGCAGCTGTCACTTCGCGGCGAATAACAAAGTACTCAACACCACCAATGACCTTGGTCTCTTTCGATCGTAGGGTTGAATGGGTGGGATATTCGTGTCCGGTCGACACGTCGATGAATACCACTGGATGGTACTCGGGATGTCCTTCTTTCTTCATAGTCGTGAAGTAAGGGATTAACCTTGGCGCGCCTTGTAGCGCGGGTTGGTTTTGTTGATGACGTAAACGCGGCCCTTACGACGAACAACCTGACAATCAGGGTGGCGGCGCTTGAGCGACTTGAGGGAGGAGGAGACTTTCATGGTCGTGTAGGGCTGCCATAACCAACGGCAGGTCGGCCTAAAAAGCGGTCTCTTAGGATAATGTCAACGGACAATCCAATAGAAATTCGTATTCCCCTTCCCTCCCCCGCCCCCACAGCCTATCCCTATCTCCATGCCCGCCCTTATCCGAGCCGCCCTGGCCAAGGACATTCCTGCGATTAATCGCATTTACGGGCATTACGTCGAAACCTGCACCTGCACATGGGAAGAACACGAAAAGGAACTCATTTCAACCAACGCATTCGCACGTCGAGACCCCAAACACCCATTACTCGTCGCCGAAATTGAGGGCGAAGTCGTGGCCTGGGGCGCCCTATCCGCGTACAGCTTACGCTCAGGGTGGCACCCCACGGTCGAAGATTCTATTTTTGTGCACACGAAGCACCAAGGCAAAGGACTCGGGCGACAAATGCTCACCGCCTTGGTGAATCAAGCGCAGTTGTTAAAATACCAATCCGTGATTGCACGCATCTCCGGCGATCAACCCGCCAGCCTCGGCCTCCACCATACACTGGGTTTTAAAGAAGTCGGACGCATCCATGCCGCTGGTAAAAAATTCGGTCAGCAACTCGACTGCGTTTACCTCCAACTTCAACTCGCAGAGCCGAAGCCTTGACACGCTCGCACGCTAACCTTTTCTCAAATCTCCGACGGAGCGCTCAGGTGGTGGAATGGCAGACACGCTAGATTCAGGTTCTAGTGCCGATGAGGCGTAAGGGTTCAAGTCCCTTCCTGAGCACCACGGAATACAAAAAGACCGACTCAACGAGTCGGCCTTTTGCTTGAACGAGCGGGAAAACTTATTTGCCCGTGACAGGACAGGAGCCCGCGCGATTCTTTTTCCATTCCTGCATCCGTGTGCGGGCCTTATCAAGCTCGACCACGAGTGCACTTGATTGTGCCGACCAGCTTAACGTCATTCCAGATCCAGAAGTTGTCACCGAGAGACTTTCCATCCACGTTGCGAAGTTTTCACCGCGTGAACCCATAAACGCTTTGGCACCTTCAACCATTTGCACAGCTGCCTGTGCAGCCGCTGCGTCCGTCATCGTCATTTTAGCATTCAGCGACAACACGCCGTTGGACTCAGCCAAAGCCATCCCCATCGAATTTAACTGAGCAGCCATGCGCCCCGCACGCGGATTAGCGAGGCGACACGCCTGCACATCCGCACCCATCAGAAATAACGGCGACACGCCGACGACTGCGCTGACTTCTTGAGGAATGCTTGCAACCACGGCGGCGTTATCGAGCGCAGCACAAGTTTTGGAAACATCCGCTGTACTCATTGCCAAAACAACGACACCCGCAGAAGGGAAAGCAACCGTCAGGCGGCATTGCATTGGGTCGCAGGCAAAACCAAGAACCGGCACACCATCGACAACATCCGGCTCAGCGCCCTTCGCCTTCAAGTACTCGCCAATTTTTAGATTATTACCGCGGTGACGAATAACGGCAACGGCTTGACGCTGGGCGCCCGTACCATAAGCCGTGAACGACAGTAAATCGCGACGGCCATCAAAGCCCACTGCTTCCGAAAAAGCTTTAATCGCCGGCACGGGACACGTCCGATCATCTGCAATACCTAAAACCTTATTGCCGATAACTGAGTCACGAGCCGCGTCGTAATCAACATGCATAAACCATTTAGCATCGGCTGTTAAATCTGTGCCGCGAAAAGGACCTGCCAATAACGCCAATGGCAAGATAAGGAATCCGAAGGTGAACTTCATAGTGGATTGCAGGATACACCAAACCAGAGCCACGCAAGCCAAAGAAATAAGGTTATATACTTAAGGAAGGGGTTCCGTAGACAACCAGCTACGTTTGAATGACAACGAATCCATGCCCCCGAGGTCACACCATCCAGTTAGACAACATCACTGGATAGGGTTGGCACAGTTTAGCCATGAAGTGCGTAACCATTTAAACGGCATCCTAGGTTTAACCGCATTACTTAAAGAAAATAACCCACCCGAAAAACAACGAGAAATTGCGCGGAGGATCGAGAGTGGCGGCCAAGCACTACTAACAGTCGTGAATAATCTATTGGCTGCGAATCATCCCAAGAAAAAATCTTTGAGTTCAATCGAAAGCTTCAACCCTGCAGAACTCACTGAGGACGTTGCTGCGATGCTAAGTCCTTCCGCCGAAGTCCAGGGAATCGAACTTATCTGCACGACGAATTCATTCACGGTCGGCAATGTCCACGGCGACGCCTCAGGCTTCCGCCAACTGGTTACGAACCTCATTACCAACGCCATAAAATTCACGAAACACGGCTACATCGTTGTTTCCCTTGAAGTAAAACGTATCGGTTCGATTGCACAGCTGCACCTTGAAGTCACCGACACAGGGATTGGCATAAGCCCCGCCCATCAGAAACAGATTTTTCAACCGTTCGTACAATTAGCCGCAGGTAAAAAAAGTCAGGTGGCTGGATCAGGTCTCGGACTAGCTATCGTCCAAAAAATAACTCGGTCGCTGAGCGGGGAGTTAACCCTGAAGAGTCGTTTAGGCCATGGAAGCACCTTCGGCATCGAGCTGACACTACCAACGGCACCTTTTGAAAAGACGTTCCCTTCTTTCACCCGACCCTGCCTCATCATTGGAGGACTCCCGCCCCAACGCCGCTGGCTGACACAAATGCTCTCTGATTGGGGCGCAGCCTGTAGCGAAACCGATTTAAGCGTCGTTGGAGGTGCCATTAAAAAAATCCGGCAACAGACAGGGCAGCAACCTCTTCTCTTTGTAGATATCCCAAACGGAAGCACCGTCATCCCCCAACTCAGCAACGACACCATCCTGATTCGGAATCTCAGCTGGAACCTTTCTCGACATACCGCAGTCACCAAGCCCCTAACTGCCCGAAATTTATTTGAGGCTATCGGCAACCCCAACGCGAAAAACCGACGTACAAAAATGCTCTCGCGACACGTGCTTTTAGTTGAAGATCACATTGTTAACCAAGAAATCATTGCGGCATTTCTCCAACGTAACGGACACCGAGTGGATGTTGTACCAACTGCACGGGCAGCACTTATTCGCCTCAGAACCCGATACTACGATGTCGCACTCATAGACATCGGTCTTCCTGATATAAACGGACTTACCCTTGCCCGCAATTTGCGGAAACAAAAGCCGCACCTCCCCCTCGTTGCACTCAGCGGTAGCCAAAGCCCTTCACTAAAGGAGCGGTGTCGGCGTGCTGGATTCGCTACCCAACTGACGAAGCCATACCACCCGCTCCACTTAATCGAAACCTTAGAACAAATTATACAAGAGGCTAAAGAAAATCATGCCGACCAACAACGTGCCTGTGTCATTTTAATAAAAGGACTGAGCCAAGAATGTATTTTATTGGAAAAGGCGTATCAATCAGGCCAGGCGGAGGTGATTGCATCCGCTGCTCATGCTTTGCGCGGAGCCTTGGCCATGGCGGGCTTACGGAGCTGGACCCAGCGTGCAGAGAAAATTGAGCGGCTGGCAGCAGCCAATAATACTCAGCTGGCCCTAAAAAAACTCCGAAAATTCATCAGCGACTTGCGCCGGTTCGCTCAAAGTGTAAGCTCGACGTGATTCACCGTGGCAAAGACTAAAGCCAACCCGAAACCTAAATCCTCAACGCGTACGAAGCTCGAGACGCGTTGGTGTGTGGTCGTGGCTAATGATCCCGTTAACACCATGAATTATGTCACTGCGTGTTTCATCCGCGTACTCCAAGTCAAACGCCCAGAAGCTGAACGCTTAATGCTCGAAGTGCACCACGAGGGTCGCTCCATTGTTTGGACGGGTGGCCGTGAACGCGCCGAAAGTCTCGTACTCCAACTGCAACAGTGGCACTTACGTGCATCGCTCGAAACCGGTGCCTAAACTTCGCCTCGCAATGACGCCGGAGGCTCGGGGAATTCTCACTGAGTTGCTCAGGCTTGCTGGCCCAGCTGCTAGCCGTTCGGCTGTGAACCGTGCGAACGTTCCGCAAGACGATGCTGAATTCACGAAGACTTGGGCAGATGTACTGGGTGAAAGTGCCGCAGAAGAATGCACCCTTCTTGCCGAAAGTATCTCACGAGCAAAAGGTAATCCAGCCGTCATCGAGATCCCAAACGAGGAAGCTGCCTGGGCCATCGTCCGCGCACTTTCTTCTATCCGAATCACCCTGCGCGAATCCGTATTTCCCGACATACCCGACAGCGCACTTGAGAGCGAACAAGCCTTGGCTAAACTGACCTCTAAAATTCCTTCCGAGCAGCGCCACGCCTTGGCCTGTTATGATTGCTTTGGCCTTCTACAGTTCGCCCTCATCGATCAACTCGATAAATCTTAGAGGAAATCGGTTGATAAGCGGTCTGAGTGTCTCTCCATTGGCTAAGTGAAATCACCTACGCCCAATGAAGGTTCTGCCATTCGGCAGACACTGGATTGGCTCCGTGCTTTGCCACGTCTGCGAGTCTTTCCGCTGCGAGACGCCTTTCGCACTGCGGACAGTGTTTCCCTGAAATCCGATTTCACTGCAGGCCTGACCGTCGCCCTACTCGCATTTCCGATGGCCCTCGCCTTCGCAACGAAGGCAGGACTCCCCGTTTGGTGTGGAATCTTAACGAGCGGTATTGCGGCGATTGTGGCACCCGTGCTGGCAGGCTCGCCCTTACTCTCAAGCGGGCCGACCAATGCATCGGCTGCCTTACTCGTCGGCGCATTCACCGCAATGGGCGCCACCCAGCCAGAAATGCGCGTAGCACTGTTACCGGCACTCCTGCTGATGACGGGTCTCTTTCTTTTACTAACCTCTTGGCTGCGCCTGGGAGGCTTCGCAGATTTTATTCCACGCACAGTGATTGCGGCCTACATTGCTGCAGCGGCTATTCGCATTACCGCCATGCAACTTCCGGTTGCTCTGGGAGTTTCCGTGGATGCCACCGCTACACCCATCGAAGTCTTTTGGCGTATCGCCACCGCGGGTCGCGATTTACTGAATTCCAATATGCTCGTGGCCATTGCCACGCTCTGCGTCTTTATTTTGGTACGACGCACCAAAGACACAGGGCCAGCTATCTTAGCAGCCATCGCCACTGCGTCATTTTTTGCGATGATCGCAGAAAATGTTTCCCTGTCACAAGGACACGCCCCTCGGCAGGGTCTCTTCACCTATGTGGGCGATGGTGCCCGCTGGACGGCAGATCTTTCGCCTGATTTTTCCTTCCGTACCTTTTCGATCCTCTTCTCACCTGCACTCGCACTGGCGGTGCTGATTGTGATTGAGAGTACCGCTAACGCCCGGGCCTCTGCTTTAAAAACCGGCCAACCCGCAGATATTCACCAAGAGATTTTGGGAATCGGGGCGGCAAACCTCGCCTGTGGAGCCTGCTCAGGAATGCCCGCGTCTGGGTCCGTCAGCCGTTCGGCCATTAATATAACTGCCGGGGCACGGAGTGGATTCGCTTCGATCTTCACCGGCATACTCATCTTGGGCATCGGCTTCGCTGCTAGCGGTATAGTCGCAAAAATCCCCCTAGCCTCCCTAGCCATTCTCGTCATCGCCGCAGAGCGTGAACTCGCAAACCTTCCCGTGGTGCGACTGATCTTACGTTCGAGCACCCAAGATCGGGTTACGTTTTTAGTGACATTGGTGACAGCGCTGATTGCACCACTCGATATCGCCATCTTCCTCGGTACTGCTGTGGCGATTGCTTTCTACCTGAAGCAAACAGCGTCACCTCAAGTCGTCGAATATACCTTTTCAGAAAATGGCGAAGTGCGTCGCCGCGAAGCCAATCTCCCAAGTTCCAGTATCTGCATCCTACATGTCGCTGGCAGTTTACACTTTGGCGCGACACAAGCTTTCCACGAGCACCTGCGTCGTGCGTCGTCAGATTCCAATCTGCGCGTACTCGTACTTAAGTTCCGCGAAGCTGAGCATCTCGACGCCAATGGCGTACTCTTACTTAGAGACGTGGCAGAAATTCTCCGCAAAGGGGGACGTCACCTCATCCTTTGCGAAGTAACCCCAGAGACACAGCGCGTACTCGAAGGCGCAGGCCTGATCGAGACTATCGGAGGCGAAAATGTCCTCTCCGATGACCCAACCAACCCGACCCTGTCGCTCGCCGAAGCAGTCAGACGGGCCCGGAAACTCTCTGGGGAAAACGAGGCGGTTCTTAAAATCTTAACCTCTCCCCACCCCGACTTACCGCGTTCTGCAGCGTCTAGACACGAAGATTGGCAAATCTAGACCCAAAACTGCATTCTCCGCTTGATGAGAGAGGGGCACCAGCCCTTGGATAGCGGGGTTAACTTTCCACACATATGAGCACATCCTACAGCGACATCCAAAAGCTCCTCGGCGCCGAGGCAGACAGCCTCCTCGGGTTTAAGAACCCGAAGATCAGCAAAGAGCAAATCCACGTGCCGCACGGCAATTGGGTTGAGCACGCTTTCGCACCTTCAGACCGCAACAATCGCGTCCTCGCCAACCTTCAGCGCCTCTATGGTTCCGGACGTCTCGCGGGTACCGGCTACGTTTCCATCCTGCCCGTCGACCAAGGCATCGAACACTCGGCAGGAGCTTCGTTTGCGAAGAACCCCATTTACTTCGACGGCGAAAATATCGTGAAGCTCGCCATCGAGGGCGGTTGCAATGCGGTCTGTTCCACCTTCGGCGTGCTCGGCAGCGTCTCCCGTCGTTATGCCCACAAAATCCCTCTGATGGTGAAGATTAACCATAACCAACTTCTCACCTACCCGAACGTCGGCGACCAAGTTATGTACGGCACCATCAAGCAAGCTGCTGACATGGGCTGTGCGGCTGTCGGCGCGACCATCTATTTCGGCTCCGAAGAATCGAACCGTCAAATCATCGAAGTCTCCCAAGCCTTCGCGATGGCGCACGAAATGGGTATGGCCACCGTCCTCTGGTGCTACACCCGCAACAGTGCCTTCAAGAAAGATAAAGACTACCACGTCTCCGCTGACCTCACCGGCCAAGCCAACCACCTCGGCGTCACCATCCAAGCCGACATCATCAAACAGAAACTTCCCGAGAACAACGGTGGCTACCTCGCCATCCAGCAGACCGAGTCGTCATACGGCAAAATCGACAAACGTATGTACACTGAACTCAGCTCCGATCACCCGATCGACCTTACCCGCTACCAGGTGGCCAACTGCTACATGGGTCGTATCGGTTTAATTAATTCGGGCGGCCCTTCGGGCAGCAACGACTTCGCTGAAGCTGTCAAAACTGCTGTCATTAATAAGCGTGCCGGCGGCCAAGGCCTCATTTCCGGACGTAAGGCATTCCAACGTCCGATTGAAGAAGGCGCTAAGCTTCTCCACACCATCCAAGACGTCTATCTCTGCAAAGACGTCACCGTCGCTTAACGCGCGACTTCCAGAACGAAATCAAGCCCCGGCCACAAACCGGGGCTTTTTTTGTACCAACTCCGTAATAGACGAATGACTAAAGGCTAAGGACTAAAGCGTAGTAACTCTTTGATAGGCCTCAGGGGAATCTCTCGTTCATTTATTCCGCCAATCAGCCGCTTAATTCTTAATATCAATTTTAGTCCTTAGTCCTTAGTCTTTAGTCTCCTTTCAGCCCCTTTACCCTTTCCCCTTTTTTCGCTTCTGATACACTCCCCCCATGTCGCTCCCCGAACGCATCCGCACTTGGCTAACCGATGAAACAACTGTGTGGGCTCGTGAAGGTTTAATCGGCGAAGCTCAACGCGAACGCATCCTCGCTCGCTACCCAGCAGAAGAAACGGGTACAGGCCGACTGACCTTTGCCCTGAGAGCACTCGCGGTACTTGTACTCTTCGCCGCCGTCGTCCTGGTTATCAGCCATAATTGGGAAGACCTTTCACGCACTGGCCGAATGACAACCGTCGTAGGCGTACTCATAGCGATTCAAGGCATCGGCGTAAGTTACCTTCTACGAAATCGTCCCCAAGGCGCAGCCCTTGGTCTATTTGCGAGCTGTCTACTCTACGGGGCGGCCATCGGGCTAACCGGACAAATCTTCCACCTCGATGCACACCAACCGGACGCTTACTTGGCGTGGTGTCTCGGCGTACTACCCTTTGCCCTACTACTCGACACTACATTGCTTCACTTGCTGGTGATTGGTTTAGCCTCGGGCTGGTTTGTGGCCGAAAACCAAAACCAGTGGTGGCGCACCGGTAACGAACTCGAGATTCTGTTCTACGCACTCTTGCTCGCCCCTTCGGCAATTGCTGGCTATCGCCGCTCGCGGCCAATCATCATTGGCGTAATCGCCTTCTGCTGGCCGCTCTTAGCACTCGTTGGCATGGGTAACAGCTCGAACGACTTCAACCCCATCTTGCTCGTCGCACCGCTGGCGATCGCCGCATTACACCAACCTGGTGACCCGCGCTCACGCGGCTGGCGCGTCGTCGGCGTTGTCACTGCGACCATCTTGTGTATCGCCCTTGGACAACCCTCGGCCTCGTTTAATTCGAACTTCTGGACGTACACACCGATTCTCACTGCCATCGGCGCGCTTATCATCGGCTGGGGCGTCTTTAAAGCCCGTGACAGCCATGGCAAACTTGGCGCTATTCTCGCCGCCAGCATTGGCAGTCTCTTTGTGCTACGCGAACTCGGCAATAGCAGCACCTTGATTGTAACGCTCTGCGTCGTCGCGGCTAACCTCTTAACTCTAGCTCTGGCGATTGCGCAAATGCGACTGGGTTTAGCGGAAGGGCGACTACGCCCTTATGTCTACGGCAGCCTTGTCTTTATTGTTTGGTTGATTGTGCGCTACACTGATATCGAAAAGGAAATCGGGATGCTGGGTATGGCTGCATTCTTTGCTGTCATCAGCGCAGGTCTCTTCTTCTTAGCACGCCTCTGGCGTTCACTTGCCGAAAAACCTGTTGCTGAGAGGATGGCGGACTTCCATCCAGCATGGGTTGAAACATTGGCAGACAAAGTACGCCCATTATCCCGCGGCCTGCTCATCGCGGCGTGCGTCGCCCAGGTGGCAGTCATCGGTTACATGGTCTGGAATCACCTGCAACCTCTGCGAAACGGTGAACGCATTGTGTTGCGCGCGGAACCGGTCGACCCGCGCGATATGTTAAAGGGTGAATACGTTATCCTCAGTTACGACTTCGCTCGAATATCAGATAAAGACGCGAAACTATTATCTGCACAACTCGGAGCGCCTGACGACGAAGACGCACGCAAATGGCTACCCGAAGATACCATCGTATTCGTTCCTTTAGTGAAAAAGACCAACGGAGAATGGACTGGCGGGAAACCGACCCTCGTACGCCCGAGCGAAGGACTTTATCTACAAGGACTCACTGGCTATCGCTGGAGAGGGGGGAATGAACTTCGCTTCGGCATTGAAGCTTACTACGTCGAAGAAGGTAAAGGCGCAGCGTGGGAAGAACTGCGTAACACCGGACTCCTCAAGGTCACAATTGCCGTACTACCGAATGGCAAAGCAGGCCTTGTCTCCATCGATGCCGACACCGCACCCTTCAAAGAAATCAAAGAGTGGCGTACACTTACCGGCTGGCAGTCATCAGGCGGCTGGCAAGACGAGCTCGTGGTAACCGCAACTGGATTTAAGGACAACGTACGTAAGGCTAAAGACGCTGCGATTGTGGATCCCTTGCCAGATTTCAGCAAAGAACGTCTCGTAATTCTTAAAAATGCCGAAGGGTTGCCCATCAAAGTCGAATCCAATGGCACAAGCATTCGCATCCAAGCTGTCGACCCAAAGAAGAATCAACGACAAGAAGACAAGGGCAGTGCACTCGTGGTAATCCCACGTAATGGTCAGAACGTCTACAATGCTCAAGGGGCGCGCATCAGACCTGACAGGGGCGACACAGACGAAGCGGAAGACAGCGAACGCTAATTTGCCTTAAGATTTCTGCCCACGCATCAGTTCGATTAACGTATTCGCACAAGCCATTGCGAATACAGGGTCATTGATTTCGCAGTCAAACTCATGAACTGGCACTTTGCTGCCCTGACGGAGGGCATCAAAAAGCGCCGCGTCCGCCGTGGCATCATGAAAAGCCTTACCCGCAGCGCTAATCACACTGATGGCCTTGCGCGGTATCATCACAGCTGATGGTACCGTGTATGCGTTAACCTTCTTCGCGAGAATCGCTCCGAGCTCCGCACACTCCGAAGGTGTTGTGCGCATCAAGGTCACCTGTGGATTATGAATATAGAAAGTACGGTTGGAGAATTTAGCGGGTACAGAAGCCTTCTCGCCAAAATTAACCATATCGAGACACCCAGGAGCGACCACAACGGGGATGCGCGCCTTAACGGCAGCATCCATGCGTGTTGGGCCGGCATTAAGCACCCCGCCGACGAGCTCATCGGCCCATTCGGTGGTCGTGAGATCCAACACACCAGAAACAATCCCACTCTCAATAACTGCTTCCATACTCCGTCCACCAGCGCCCGTCGCGGCAAAGACTAAAACTTCATAGCCTGCTTCTTCGAGCACGGCACGCGCGGTCGTCACACACGCGGTCGTGTTACCGAACATACTTGCAACCACGAGTGGCCGCGTCGCGGAAACTTGTGGTTCAGATTCAACCATACCGCAGATCGCACCAGCCGCCCGAGTAAAGATAACCATCGAAAGACGGTTCAGCCCAGCGACGTCCGCCAGGCTTGGCATCATGGTGATATCTTTCGTGCCTAAATAGGGAGCGACGTTACCCGCTGCCAATGTCGACACCATCAACTTAGGGAAACCAATCGGTAAAGCACGCATCGCAGCGGTGGCAATCGCGGTACCGCCACCTCCGCCGAGCGAGATGACGCCTTGGATGCGACCTTCGGCTGCAAGCTTAGCGAGCATCACGGGTGCCGCCTGTGACATCGCCACAACGCATTCGCCGCGATCTTTGCGGGCGATGAGTTCTGCGAGATTTATTCCCGCAACCGCCGCAACTTCTTCGCGCGTGATATCAGGCTTAACGGTCGGAGGCGCACCCGTACCCACATCAATCATGAGCGCTTGGTGCCCTCGGGCTTTAATCAACTTAGCAACAAATGCATGCTCCTCGCCTTTTGAGTCGAGAGTCCCGAGCACGGCAATCGTCGCCATGGTAGGTATTAGCGGACAGTCCGCTTCACAGGAATTTGCTTAAATCGTCGGGTCAACTCAGGCAGCGACTGCTCGACGGCCATGCGTTCGAGACTAGAAGCGCCAACAAACCCTTGGCAATCCGTGTTCTGATTGATGTAGGCAGCATCCTCGGGCGTATTAATCGGCCCACCGTGACTGAGGAAGATAAGGTCGTCGCGCACTGCTTTGCCTGCGTCGATCATCGCCTGGGTAGCCTTGGCCGCCTCAGGTAGTGTCATGGTGGCTTGGGTGACGCCGATGGAGCCTCCGACAGTGGTGCCGACGTGGGCGATGATGACGTCCGCGCCGGCCTCGGCCATGGCCTTGGCTTCTTCGGGCGAACCGACGTAGACGATGGTGAACA
>DNHH01000046.1:406-979 GCA_003485955.1 Opitutia bacterium | reverse complement strand
CCTGCTTCGGCCATGGCTTTGGATTCTTCCGGCGAGCCGACGTAAACAATCGTGAACATTTCCATCTTTCGGGCGAGTGCGACGGTTTCGATTTCTTTCTTCGTGCTCATGCCAGTCTCTTCGAGTATCTGACGGAATTTTCCGTCGATGATGGTATGTGTCGGGAAATTATTGATACCACTAAACCCCATCTCTTTCACCTTGCCCAACCAATGCCACATCCGGCGACGAGGATCGGTCGCATGCACGCCGCAAATCACAGGAATCTCTTCAACAACGGGTAGCACTTCGTATTCACCAATCTCCATCGCGACAGCGTTGGCATCGCCATAAGCCATCATGCCAGCGGTTGAACCGTGTCCCGCCATACGGAAGCGTCCAGAGTTATAAACAATGATGAGGTCTGCGCCGCCACGTTCGATAAACTTGGCGCTAATGCCCGTGCCAGCACCTGCAGCGATAATCGCCTGGCCTTTAGCCAATGTCGCCCGCAAACGAGCCATCACTTCGAGGCGAGTGTAAGGGTTTCCTTTTCCTGTCCAAGGGTTCGGCATGGGCGTTTGTTAGACATAA
>DNHH01000046.1:0-206 GCA_003485955.1 Opitutia bacterium | reverse complement strand
AAGAAGAGCCACAGGGGGCAACCTTGAAAGTCCTTCGGCTTGCAGGGCGCTTCGGCTTGGTTAGTTTAATAAAAACAAAACCATGGTCTACCATTACGGTGTCTTCAAATTCCATCCAGGGACTACCCAGTCCACCATCGACAATTGCTTTAAGGCATTAAAAGGCATGGTTGGAAAAATCCCCGGATTACTTTCTGTCGAAAGCG
>DNHH01000035.1 GCA_003485955.1 Opitutia bacterium | reverse complement strand
ATAACAGTAATGCAACAAAGGGTCGGGCAAGGGTCTTCTCGCTGGCGAGTTGGTGAAATTGCCAGAGCATAATACTTAATACCGACAGGGTTGCGCCTGCGCCTATCCAGTCGCTGCGCCAGTGTGCCGAAGTTGTCATAAAGGGTATTAGTGCTAAAATTTCTGCTAAACACGCCATGCCGTGCAGCCACCCTGCCGCGATGCTGTTCACGAAATATCGAAGGTCATCAAGCCAGGTGAAAAGTGAAAGCCCCACCGAAAGCATTCCCAAGATAACGGGGGGTCCTGAGAGTGGTACGAGTAAGAGATTCGCAAAAATGCCGCCAGGGCAGAGCGTTCCAAAGACGCTCAGTACGATGGGCGCCCCTGCTGTACTCGCTGCAACCGAAATGCAAAAACCTTCTGCGATACGCGCACGCAACCAACGACCCGCTCGAACAATCTTTGGAACAGCTTCTTTGGGTGTCTGACGTTCAGCGAGTCCTGGACGGCTAAAGTATTTTGCGGCCGGGCTTCCGACAAGCAAGATCCCGGCAACCGATGCATAGCTTAATTGAAACCCAGCGTCTGTGGCAGCTTGCGGGTCTAGCACTAAGGTGATCACGCAAGAAAGAAAAAGTCCCTGAAGAGGATTGGAACGTCGCTGCAGAACGGTGCAGGCTAAGATACACGCAGCCATAATCCATGCGCGGCATGCGGAGGGCGTTCCGCCTGTCACCTCGACGTAAACCCATAAGGTAGAAAGTGCGATAACGCCGCCAACGCGATCGCTCAGGCGACATTTTCTTCCTAGCCAGACCAGGGCTACTGCCATCCCTGTAATATGTAATCCGCTGATCGCAAAAAGATGCAAAGTTCCGGTTGTCGAAAAAATTAATCGGTCATCGACTGCAAGCAGATGGGTTTGTCCAACCATCGTTGCTGCCAGTAAGCTGCCACCGCGCGAATCCTCCCATGCGAGTTCGTAAAAACCTGCCACCAATTTTTTCCCAAGATAGGTTTCTTGCTGAGCAAGGAAGCTGGCAGACTCAATTTCTCCAGCAACGTGCGCCCGTGTTAACCGTAGGCTAATGTTTTGTGAGCGTAACCAATTTTCGCGCGGGCCTTTCGTCTGTCCGCATGCTGATAGAAATCCGCTGACAACATAAAGTCCCCCCGGAATAGGTGGTGCGTTGAACCCGTCGCACAAGATATGTCGACGGCGCGTATCTGTCGGGCCGGTTTGCACCCAGCCGATTGCCTGCCAGCGATTATTTTCACGTTCATCAACACGGTTAACTTCAATGAATAAATCTGCGCGCCCTGGCTCACCTACCCAATCTTCCATGCGCCCGGCACGTAGGGCATGCCAGCAGGCACCGAAACTCACACCCGTTAAAATAATCCAAGTAATCCAGTGTGGCGCTCGTCGCGCGCTAAAAAAAGCACCCACAAGCCCAACCGTTGCGAGTCCGTAGGCGTAACCCGGATGAACCAGCCCAGCCGCACTCGTTAAGCAGCCTGCAAAAAAGGGAAGTGCCAGCCACAGTGCGGGCGCGTGCTTCGGCGGCTGGTCTAAATCTTCTGAGTCATCCAGGGGGTTGGTCCGGTCCATAGCCGGAGGCCGTCGGCCGAGAGTGCTATCTGGGCGACCTCCGCTCGTAGCCAATCCCACTCAAGGCAATTGGCGAGTGGTTCGCGCTGAAGAAGATTCCTTAAGGGAAAGACCACAAATCCACGCGATGCCCAACGGGGGTGTGGAAGGGTAAGCGTCGATTCTTGCAGGGTTAGTTTACCAAAAAAAAGCAGATCGATATCGCAGGTTCTCGGGCCGTTACGTTCGTTACGGATTCGCCCAAGCTTGCTTTCGATAGCCAAGCAGTCGGACAAAAGTTTCTGCGGCGCTAGCTTTGTCTGAATTGCTAGACACAGGTTCAGGTAGTCCGGTTGACTGATTAGGCTTACCGCCGAGGTCTCGTAAGTATCTGAAATCGCAAGTAACTCGGTTCCTGGCAGCTTCCTTATATAGGAGAGCGTCTGGTGTAAGATGGATGGCCGGTCGCCAAGGTTGCCGCCGAGGGCTAGGATGACCTGTTTGGAGGCTGGGCTCACGCCCGCTCGCGCCGTATGCGCACAGATATTCCATCAAAATCAGCAGCCACGGGGGCGAAAGGCTTATGGACCTCGACCGTGACAGCTTTAACCATCAAAAATGTGCCCAGAATTCGTGCCGCGATCTGTTGGGCAAGGGTTTCGATTAAGTAGACCGGCTTCCCTTTGAGCTGTTCTTCGACCGTTCGGATTGCGGAGGCATAATCAACGGTCAGCTTTAGGTCGTCCGAAGCGGCGGCAGGCCGGGTGTCGACTTCGAGCTCAAGGGACACGGTAAACCTCTGGCCAAGACGCGTTTCCTCGGGCAGGGCGCCATGGTGCCCATAAGAGCGAATTCCACTAATCCGGATGATATCCACGGCTTGTTTGATGTCGGACTAGGCCTTCTTCGCAAGCGGGTTCGGCGACAATCGTCAGTCTGTGGGTAGTCCCTTCTTGACCCTTACTTGTCTCACCTCTGACAGTTGGCCGAATCACTATGCCTAAGAGGACCGATATCCGCACTATCCTCATCATTGGCTCTGGCCCGATCATTATCGGCCAAGCCTGCGAGTTTGATTATTCTGGGACGCAAGCGTGTAAAGCACTTCGCGAAGAAGGCTACCGCGTGGTGCTCGTGAATTCAAACCCCGCGACAATCATGACGGATCCAGAGACGGCCGATGTGACGTACATCGAGCCGCTCACCCCTGAAACGTTAGAGAAAATTATTGCCCGCGAAAAGCCCGACGCACTTCTACCAACACTGGGCGGTCAGACTGCACTGAATCTTTCACTGCGACTTTCCAAACTAGGCATCTTAGAAAAATATGGCGTCGAGCTCATCGGTGCCAAAGAAGACGCAATTGAACGCGGTGAAGACCGCGAGAAGTTTAAACAAATCATGCTCGATATCGGCTTTGACGTGCCGCGCTCCAAAGTCGTCAAAGATCTCGAAGCTGCCAAAGCCTGCCTAGCCAGCATTGGGCTTGAATTCCCCGTTATCATTCGTCCGTCCTTTACCCTCGGTGGCACCGGCGGTGGTATTGCTTACAACCGCGAAGAATTTGAACACATGGCACAGGCGGGCTTGGATGCTTCCCCTGTTCATGAAATTCTCGTCGAAGAATGTTTATTAGGTTGGAAGGAGTACGAGATGGAGGTGATGCGCGACCATAAGGACCAGTGCGTTATCATTTGCTCGATTGAGAACTTCGACCCGATGGGCGTGCACACGGGTGACTCTATTACGGTAGCACCTGCACTGACCCTGACGGATAAAGAGTATCAGCTCATGCGCGATGCCTCTTTTGCGGTGATCCGTGCCATCGGCGTTGAGACAGGTGGTTCCAATATCCAGTTCTCCGTGAACCCCGCCAACGGGCGCATGATTGTCATCGAAATGAACCCGCGCGTCTCGCGGTCTTCTGCCCTTGCCTCGAAGGCCACCGGATTCCCGATTGCTAAAATTGCGGCGAAACTTGCCGTGGGGTACAGCCTTGATGAATTGCGTAATGATATCACGCAGTCCACGCCGGCATGCTTCGAGCCGACCATCGATTACGTCGTCACAAAAATCCCCCGTTTCACTTTCGAAAAGTTTGTTGGCGCCGACACCACGTTAACTTCTGCAATGAAGTCTGTGGGCGAAGCGATGGCCATCGGTCGTACCTTTAAAGAATCTTTCCAAAAAGCATTACGCTCGTTGGAAGTCGGTGCCTGGGGCTTTGGTTGCGGAGGAAAGTTTGGCGGCGAGCCGACTTTAGATCGCGAAGGACTCCGTGCGAGCTTGACGCGTCCGAATCCAGAACGCGTCTTCCATCTTCGCCATGCATTTATGGCAGGGTTTACGGACGCTGAAGTCCATGCGGCTTCCAAAATCGATCCGTGGTTTATCCGTCAGCTTCGCGATATTTATAATATCGAGCTGCGCTTGCGTGCGGCTGGACCCAAAGGGCTTACCCCTGAGTTGTTGCGCGAAGCGAAGGAAGCGGGCTTTGCCGATCGTCAAATTGGCTATGCGGCTAGTATCACTGGCCAGCAAGTGCACACACTCCGACTCGCAGCGGGTTTACCAACGGCCTTCCGACTCGTTGATACCTGTGCGGCTGAGTTTGAAGCTTCGACACCTTATTACTACTCTTCGTACGGCGATGAGACTGAAGTTCGCCCTTCGACGAAACCACGCGTGATGATTCTGGGCGGAGGTCCTAATCGTATCGGACAAGGTATCGAATTCGATTACTGCTGCGTCCATGCCTCTTACGCTCTGCGTGAAATCGGCTATGAGTCCGTGATGGTAAACTCGAATCCAGAAACGGTTTCCACGGACTACGATACTTCTGATCGTCTTTATTTCGAGCCGCTCACACTTGAAGACGTGCTCGAAGTTTACCGTGCTGAGAAGTGCGAGGGCGCAATTGTTCAGTTCGGTGGACAAACCCCACTCAACTTGGCGGCTGATCTTGAAGCCAACGGCGTTAAAGTTGTGGGAACGTCTCCGCGCAGCATCGCCCTCGCCGAAGATCGCCAGCTTTTTAAAGAGATCCTGAATGAACTCAAAGTGCTTCAGCCAGTTAATCGCACAGCCCTTTCGCCGGAGGAGGCTTACAAGGCTGCCGAAGAAATTGGCTTCCCGATTTTACTGCGCCCTTCCTTCGTCCTCGGTGGTCGCGGTATGTTCATTGTGTATGGCATGGAGGAGATGCGTGCAGTCGTGCGCGAGGCCTTCGACGTCGCTCCAGGCAAGCCTGTGTTGCTCGATAAGTTCTTAGAAGACGCCATCGAGTTAGATGTAGACGCCATTTCCGACGGAGAGATCACAGTGGTTGGCGGCATGCTCGAGCACGTTGAGCATGCGGGCGTGCACTCAGGTGATGCGGGCATGGTGCTTCCCCCGCACAGCTTGCCTGAAACCATTTTAGCCGAAGTGCGCCGAATTACCCACGCCCTCGCTAAGCGCCTTGGTGTCGTTGGGTTAATGAACATTCAATTCGCGATTAAAGACGGACAAGTTTACATGCTTGAAGTTAACCCGCGCGCTTCACGAACCGTACCATTTGTTTCAAAAGCGATCGGCGTACCACTTGCGAAGCTCGCTGCAAAGTGCATGGTGGGCCATAAGCTTCTCGACCTCGGCTTTACGCAAGAAATTCGCCCCGCATTCTGGTCGGTTAAAGAATCCGTATTCCCTTTCAATCGCTTCCGCGGTGCCGCGGTGGTGCTCTCGCCCGAAATGCGTTCCACAGGCGAAGTGATGGGCACCGATGAAGACCTTGGCTTAGCTTACGCTAAAGCACAGATGGCCGCTCAGCCACCGCTCCCGACTGCGGGCAATGTTTTCCTTTCGGTTAAGGATCGTGATAAAGCGGGAGCCGTTGAAGTTGCCCGTGAGCTTGCTGCCCTTGGCTTCAGCCTTCACTCGACGAGTGGCACGGCAGACGCGCTCGTCGCTGGAGGTATTCCAGTCGTCCGACTCGGAAAGATTTCCGACGGGGCTCGTCCCAACGTACTCGATCTTTTGAAGAACGGTAAGCTGCAGATGATTGTGAACACTGCGGCAGGCATGTTGCCTCGTCAGGATGAGAATTTGATGCGTGCCGAAGCTGTCCTTCGCGGCGTGTTCATGGCGTCGACGTTGAATGCGGCTAAAGCAGCCGCCCAAGCTATTCGTTCATTAAAGACGAAACCTGTCACGGTGCTTTCTTTGCAGGAACGACTAAAGACGCTTCCTCGCGCACGCTAAACCCTTTAACCTCCACATCCCATGCGCACCCCCATCCTCGCCGCCTTCGCTTTTGCCACGTTGGCTATTCATGCTGCTGATCCAGCTCCAGCAGCTCCGGCAGTTAAAGCTCCAGAAACTGCACCCGCTGTTCCTTCAAAGCCTTTGACGGCTGATGAGCAGCGTCGCGGTTTTATCCAAGCGGGTTTCCAGCTTGGCCGTGGATCGCCCCTTCCAGGGTTCCGCACTCAATATGAAATGTCTGAAGCGGAAGTAGACGCTTTTCTTGCTGGTCTACGTACCGCAATGCTTGCGGGCTCCGTCGAGCCTGACGCAGACGAAACACTACAAGCGCGCTTCACCGAATTATTAAACGGCCGTGTTGTTTCAAAGTCCTCGCGGGTCAAGGCCGAGAATGTCGCCTTCCTTGCGAAGGTAGACGCAGATAAGTCAGTTACCCGTACAGCCTCAGGCTTACGTTACCGCATTGATAAGGCTGGTTCAGGAGCCAAGCCTGTTGCCACGAGCCAAGTCACTTGTCGCTATACGGGACAACTTTGTAACGGAAAAGTTTTCGACTCCACCAAGAGCCGTAAAGATGAGCCAGTGACTTTTACTCTGAACGAAGTTATTCCAGGTTGGACGGAAGGGCTTCAGTTGATTGCTAAAGGCGGCGTCATCCGTCTTTGGATTCCTGCCAACCTTGCCTATGGCGATCAGGAACAAGATGTCATCCCTGCTGGCTCAGTTCTTGAATTTGAAGTCGAGCTGGTTGACGTAAAGTAATTCCACCGTCAAACCGTGCGGCGTCCTCGTTTTCGTGGACGCCGCTTGCTTTTAAGGTGGAACCCGACACCCCTCTTAAGGTCAGTATCCTTTGAATGAAGCGCCCGCTGGCCATCTACCTATTTTCAGGCATCATTGCTTTTGGGGCGACTGTGCCGGCGCCCTCAACCCCGCTTTCGCTCAAGGATGCTATCAATCGCTCCTTGTCGCATAATCTTGGATTAGCTGCTTCACGTTTAGATGCAGCACAGGCGACGGAGGCGATTGAACTCGCTGATGCTGGGTTTGATTGGCGGTTCAGTTTGCGTAATCGGCTGGGCTCAGCACGTACCCTTACGGAAATAAATTCTGGGGCGCCTGCGACTGACACGTTCGATGCTGAGTTCGGCATTACGAAGCCATTCTCATCGGGCGGGTCGCTCACGCTCGGTGGTTCGGGCGGGCGCACATGGTACGACAGTAACGCTATCCCAGATGACGATAAAATTAACCTTGGGACTTCGCTGACCTTTACGCAGCCCTTGCTCAAGGGTGCATGGCAGACGGTTAATCTCGCTCCCGTTGTGAATGCGCGCCTCGGTGCGGACCGTTCACGATTACAATTCCGGGCTACCACGCTTGATCTCATTCGCGACACGGAGACAGCTTACTGGACGCTCGCGGCCTATCGCTCGCTCGTTGCCTTGCGCGAATCAAGCATGCGCTCTGCCGAATCACTTTTGGCGGAAGTCGTGGAGCGCCGCAGATTGGGCGCGGCCACAATTCAAGAGCAACTCCAAGCCGAGGCCGATGTTGCCAATCAACGCGTGAGCATTTTAAACGCAAAGCAACAAGCCGATGCAGCTGATACTCGGCTGCGTAGTCTTTTAGGTCTCGACGGCACTGCGGATGCGCCCGCTGAAGTCGTCGTACAAGTGCTACCACCAGAGCAAGTTTCTGGCATTGACGATTACCGTCGGTGGTTAGGACAAGTTCTTGCCTTCGATCTCGACGCCCAAGTCCAGCAGAGCACCGTTGAGTCAGCGCAGATTGACCTGGAAGCCGCGCGCATGAATGACAATCCGCAGCTTGACCTAGCGCTTTCAGGTAGTGCGAATGGAGAGGCCAATCGATTTGGCAGCCTTAACTCGGCGTTTAATGCTCTCCCGAACGACCATAGTTGGACAGGCGCTGCGACCTTAACGCTTTCTTTCCCTCTCGGATTTCGTGATACCGAGGCACGCGTTCGTTTAGCTGAGCGCAGTCGACGCAAAGCCGATTTACGACTCGCCGATATTCGCCAGGCCTTAACCTTTACAGCTCGGGCGAGCTGGCGAGACCTCGAAGCTGCTCGTACTCGCCGTGAAGCCGCGGCGGCAGCACTTGAGTTGCAACAGCAAGTTTATGAAGGCGAACGCTCGCGCTATTCCTCTGGGGTTTCCGACATTCCTAAAATCCTTCAAGCCCAAGCTTCATTGGATGCTGCTAAAGTGTCTTGGGTAAGTTCGCTCTTAGATGCACGTATTGCTTCTGCTCGCACAGCCCGCCTCGACGGCACTTTGCTTTCTCGCCATGGATTTACATGGGACGACGCTGAATCGCGCAGTGGCTCGGGCGTTGGCGTCAACGACACCCTTCCTCCCTTAAAAAATCCATGAGTCGCGCCCGTTATATTCTTCCACTTATTTGCTTCATCGCCGGCTTAGCGTGGTGGCTTTGGCCTAAAGATGGTCGCGGATCTGCCGAACTCAACGACCCAGCTACACGTTTAATAGCGAAAGCCGTCAAGCGTGACATTGAATCTGTCGTCACCGTCTCGGGTTTCGTTCGGCCAGTTATCACGAGTGAGATTAAGGCAGAAGCGAGCGGGAAAGTTTTGCGACTTGTCGTCGTTATTGGCCAAGCCGTTCAAAAAGAGGAGTT
>DNHH01000054.1:6413-6746 GCA_003485955.1 Opitutia bacterium | reverse complement strand
AAAACATTGGCGAAGCGCGAGACGCCTCGATGTAATTCGCGGTAGGTGATGCGTCGAACTTCCGTGGCTTTGCCATCTTGCGTCGGCTCACCTTCAAAGACGATTGCCACTTTGTCGCCTAAGCCTTTAGCGATTTGAGCATCAAGACAGTTATAGGCTAAATTCGTTTTGCCGTCGACGAACCACTTGAAGAATGGCTTCTTGGACTCATCCAAGACTTTTGTCCATGGCTTAAACCAGTGAAGGTTTTTTGCTTCATCAGACCAGAAGCCGTCCATGTCCTCAAGAGAGCGACGATGCAGTGCATGGTAGCCGTCAATACCTTTGACGCGT
>DNHH01000054.1:4858-6228 GCA_003485955.1 Opitutia bacterium | reverse complement strand
CAGTGCATGGTAGCCGTCCATACCTTTGACGCGTGCCTTCGCTACGAAGTTAGCTGATGGGGCGAAGAGTTGGTCAGAGCTACCAAGGGTTTCGGCACCTGCCTTAATGACATCTTCAATTGCTTCGGCATCAGACCCTTGGTCTTTGCGTTGGTTTAAAATGAGGTAGACGGCGAAAAGAACCAGTACCGCGAGGGTCAGGAATAGGTAGGGATTTTCAGTGAAGATCCGCATAGGTTTTGGGTAGGTAAAACAGAACGCCTAACCCCTTATTGGGCAACATAAACCGACGGCTCAATGACAGGACTTTACTCGTGTGTTATCTCCGCAAAGTTGTCCACCACGGGCACGCCATGCCCCTCCAGTTTACTGCGGTGCTGATGCCCGTGGGCAATAAGCAGGCAGTCCACGCCCATGGCCCGAGCTGCTTCGAGGTCATGCGTCGTGTCGCCAACATAAAGCGTGTCTTCGGGCTTAACTCCAAGGTCATGCAAATGCACTTTGGCTCGATCCTCCTTGCTCCCTGCATGGATATCTTCGCCCCCACACAGTTTGCTGAATCGTCCGTGCAGACCTAGTCCCGAAAGCGTACTTTCCAGTAAGTCGTGCTCGTAAGCAGAAAGAATCGAATGTGTTTTTCCTGACATCTTAAGTGCATCGATTAACTCAACGGCTCCATGGTGTAGCGTGCACTCTGCTTTACGAAGTTCGTACGCGCGCATAAACCGAACTGAGAGCGCCCGAAAAGCTTCTTCATTCGGCGCAAAGCCAATGGCTTGGTAAACTTTGATAACAGGGAACTCAAAAATTTGCCGATAGCGTTTGGGGTCGACGGGCTCTCGGCCGTCTTCTGCTAAAAGTAAATTCAGGGATTCACAGCAAAGCCATGTATCGTCGAGCAGGGTACCATTCCAATCCCACACAATATGGCGGTAGTCTGTAAATGGGCGACGCATGCCTTTATCTGGTAGTGTTGGCGTGAAGGGGCAAGCGGTCAGACGTTACGCGTAGACCAACAACTCACAGTTACACCCGGAGAGGCAATCACGTGAACGGGAGCTCCTTGCACATTGAGGCCATTCCAGCCAATCGGTGTCGTGTCCCAGACACCTAAGCCGGCCGCTTGTAGTGGGTAAGGCTTATGGCGGACGTCTCCGCGGGTAACTTGGCCTGTACGCGTGTCGGATGTAAAGAAAGCATAGCGCTCAACTAGGAATTCTTCGAGAGATCCTGCTTCGGCGTGATGAATATTGCCGTGCGGCTTCCATGAAAGTTTTGCCCCTAATGGCTGACCCCCACGTCGACACGTATAATCAAAAGCTCCACCGCGCTGCGTGCAACGCATCGTCGCATGCTGATAAGGTAGGTGG
>DNHH01000054.1:1142-4677 GCA_003485955.1 Opitutia bacterium | reverse complement strand
TAAGGTAGGTGGAAAGCCGCCCGAGCAATCTGGACAGCTAAGTCGCGTTCGCAATCCAGTGAAAAGAAATAGACTCCAGGACTTCCATCAGGGCCCTTCACATATGTCCTCACATTTAACTCTAAAAAATAGGATAACCAGGGAAGTGGCGGTAATAGCCAAGGACGCACATGTCGCATTTTAAAGGGTACGATGCCAAGGTAACTTTTACCGCCAAAGGTATCTAAAGTTAAGCCCGCCGGCAGGCGCTTCTGGAGTTCCTCGGCTGCCGCCTCCCAGTGTAGGAAAAGTAAATTGCACCACTGTTGAGATAAAGCAGGTAGTCCCTGTGGTCGGGTTAGTCGTTGGGATACAGTCTGCTCGGCACATTTTTTTTCCATGCAATTTCTTTATTTAAGCAGAATTTCATCCCTGGCAACTGCGGTTCGTCATTGCCCAGTCTCCTCTCTTTCCGCACCGTGCCTCGTGCTGCCTGATGTCCAAAAAAATGAGCTACTAAAATTTGCTGAGCACTTAGCAGATTTAGCCGGTGAAGTTGTGCGTGTGCATTATGCGCAAGCCACCATTGCCGTAGAAATTAAAGCCGACGGCTCCCCGGTGACGATTGCTGATAAGGAGGCGGAGCGAGTTATGCGCGCTGCTATTCATGCCCAATACCCCGACCACGGTATTGTTGGCGAAGAATATGGCGTTGAGCGTTCCGATGCTAAGTTTTGCTGGGTATTGGATCCTGTCGACGGCACGAAGTCTTTCGTCGCCCGCGTGCCGCTCTTTACGACGCTTGTTGGCTTGCTCTACCAGGGACAACCCGCGATCGGAGTCATCGATCAGCCCATTTTGCGTGAACGTGCAGTCGGTGATGGCTTAACTGCTACCTTCAACGGTCGCCCGACGAAAGCGGTATCCGTTGCGTTGAAGTCAGCGAAGTTAATGACGACAGACGTCGAGAATATCACCCGTGCTCAACCAAAAGCGCACTGGGCTGACCTAGCGCAACAATGTGATTTTTCACGCACGTGGGGCGACGGGTATGGTCATATGATGGTCGCGGCCGGTAGGGCGCACATCATGGCCGACCCGATTATGAATCCATGGGACTTAATTCCTGTTCTGCCCGTTCTACGAGGTGCAGGGGCAATCGTTACGGCTTGGGATGGTAGCGACCCTGTTGCCGCCGGAAACGCCGTCGCCGCCGCGCCTGAGTTGCACGCGGAAGCTTTACGCATCCTTCGCGGATAAGTTTATTCGGCAAGAATGACGCTGACTTCTGCGGCTGAAGCGAAGTCCTGTTTACCTTGTTCGCTTAAGCACATTAAGCGCACATAGCGGCAGTTGGTTGGAGCAAAGCTAGCAGTCTTCATTGCACCGCCTTTGCCGAAGATACCCTCAGCGGCTTTCGCCCAAGTCTTGCCATCCGTACTTGTTTCCACGGTGTAGCGCGCAACTTGCCCATTCGTATTACCGTCTTGTCGAGGAAGGTAGGTAAGCCCGCGTACGCCTTTCTTTACGCTACCTAAATCAAGCGTCAGGGTGTGCGGATACTTTGCGATGAAGTTGCCGTACGTCGTGTGCCAGAAGGTCGTGTCGTCGCCATCAACAGCGCGACTCGCTTCACCTTCATCAAGCTGCTCGCTGCTCGCAGTGGCAGTGGTCGTCTGAGTCGCAGACCTCCCTGTATTCTTCATCCAATTCTCTAAGCCCGCTGTTGCTGGATTAGATTCAGCGACTGGAATAGTTACTCGCGCAACTTCTGCAGGCTCTTGATCGGGTGAAAGAGTCCGGATGACCAAATCAAGCTGATAGGTTCCAGAGCGTGGAATGTCGCGCTCCATGGGATTAGGCCCGCAACTTGCTCCACCTAATCCGAGCGTACGCGCGTCGATATTCAGGAATACCCGATCGGACTTCGGCAACTCGACTACGTTGGATATCAGGGTGAGTTCGCTATCCGTCCAGCGTGTCGCCGAGAAGCTCACAGGCTTGGCAGCCGAGGCAACCAGCAATCCGCTGCCGGCGGTATCACGCATTGCAACCCAGCGCACGTCTTCATGGTTACCGTGATCTTGAGGCTTAATATAAGGCACGGCAATTTGGTCTACCGTGGCTGAGTATTGTCCGATTTGTGAGGCTGACTTTCTGTCAGGATAGTTTTCCCAAGGCCCGTTACCAAACCATGTTGCCTTGTCTAGTCCTGCTGCGAGTTGGAATCGGTAGCCAATTGAGGACAACGGTACATTCTTTTGGCTCGATGAGATGAGCGACCGAATGCGAATGGATCCGTCTGGAAGGAATTGCCATTCTGTATCCGTTGTAAAATGGAAGTCGTTCTCGGCTAATTTCCTGCCGGTGTTGACGGTGCGATGCCCCGATGCCAAGCCGGGCGAAAGGGTTGCCGCATTCGCGCCTCGGGAGATGACGCGTGTGACCACACGATTTGAGCCGTCAACTTGGCACAGGGTGGCCGTATGACGAAGGTCATGGAGGCCTCGGGCATACCAGCCGCCACTCGCCCATTGGTCGTTATTTACGGGAGAACGGAACGCATCAAGGCTGACAGGCGCAGCGAGGAGCTCCTTGCCGTTGCGTTGATAACTTACCAATGCGCCCGTTTGGCGGTCAAAGCTCGCCGACCAGCCCGAGAGTCCGATGGTGATGCGATTATCTGTCGTCTTCGTTTCCGGAACTTGGGCAATGGTGATGATGCCAGGCTTTTCTCCACTAACGCCGAGTGCGACTGTACCGCGACTCATGAGCGTGCCTGCCTTGGCCCATGCATAGTCCTTGGCGAGGCGAAACTCTACTTCCAGGTGGTACTCAGCGCCGGGTTGTTTCTGTGATACGGAGAGCTCAGCGGGAATCGCTACGGCGGCCACGCTTTGTGGCCTGCATTGTGGAGCATCTGTGGTCGCAGACTTTATGATTTTGCCATCTTCGCGGAGATTCCAAGTTAAGCTGTAATCAGATAGATCCTTGAAGAAGTACTTGTTGCGGATAAGCACGCGATTTTCGGCATCGATACCATCCACGACTGCGCTGGCGAAGGTTTGCCGTGCTTCGTACCAAGCGGGCTTGGGTGAGCGATCAGCAAAAACAACACCTTTGACGATGAAAAGACCGTCATTCGGATTGTCTCCGAATTCGCCGCCATAATTTTCGCGGCGGACACCATCGCGAACGGTATATAACGTTTGATCCTGCCACTCCCAGATACCCCCTCCGATGATATTATCGGAAGACTCAATGGCAGCTTGGTAGTCTGCCAAATTTCCATTTCCGTTATTCATCATGTGTGCGTACTCGCAGATGTAGAAAGGCTTCTTCCGGTTTTTGTTGGCGGCGAGGTCGCGCACCCAGCCGACCCCAGGGTACATGGTGCTATCGAGGTCGCAGAATGAACTATTGCGCTCATAGTGTGTTGGGCGGGATGTATCGATGGCTTTGAGGGCGGCGTGAGCGGCCTCGAAGTTTTTACCCGGCCCTGCCTCGTTTCCTAATGACCAAATAACAATCGAAGGGTGGGTTTTGTCGCGTTCTA
>DNHH01000054.1:0-985 GCA_003485955.1 Opitutia bacterium | reverse complement strand
TGACCAAATAACAATCGAGGGGTGGGTTTTGTCGCGTTCTACCATTGCAACTACACGCTCCACGTGAGCTTTTTCCCATTCTTTAGGATGAGAAAGCGATTGCTCACCATAGTAGTAACCGTGCGACTCGATGTTGGCTTCATCAACCAAGTAGATGCCGTGGATATCGCAGAGGTAATACCAGTAAGGATCGTTAGGGTAGTGGGACGCTCGTACATGATTCATGTTCGCTGTCTTCAGGCGAACGATGTCTAAAAGCATGCTTTCACGCGAAACCGTATGGCCAGTCTCTGGAACATGCTCATGTCTGTTTGTGCCCTTTAACTTAATTGGCTGTCCGTTGACTAAGAATCGAGGGCCTTTGACTTCGACTTCGCGAAAACCAAGATTGCAAGATACCGCTTCAGTGACTTTTCCGTCAGTTTCTGCTTGGGTGACGGAGAGTGTATAAAGATTGGGGACTTCCGCCGACCAAAGCATCGGTGTCGTGGTAGGTATGTTTAAAGCCACAGAGACTTCAGTCCCAGGCGCCACCGTAACCTCTGTGCTCGCCGCCGATGCGCCCGAGAAGGGCTTACCGTTTCGTTCAAGCACTGAAGCTGTCACTATGCGCTTCGCTGGCTTATTGGTTAAGTTGCGAAGTGTTGCGGAAACTTTAACTGTCGCATTGCGGTAGGACTCATCGAGATCGGTTAAGGCTGCGAGATCTCGAATCTGTACTGCTGGACGGGCACGGAGTGCGACAGATCGGAAGATGCCACTGAGGCGCCACATGTCTTGGCACTCGAGGTAGCTGCCATCGCTTAATCGATAGACTTCTGCGGCAACGATATTTTTGCCTGACTGTAGGTAATCGGTAATGTCGAAAACTGCCGGCGAACGGCTATCTTTAGAGAAGCCGACGTACTTTCCATTAATCCAAAGATAAAAGAAGGAGTCTACTCCATCAAAGTGAATGACGACTCGTTGGCCCTTCCAGTTTTTG
>DNHH01000093.1:1841-7151 GCA_003485955.1 Opitutia bacterium | reverse complement strand
CTTTAGTCTTTAGTCCTTCGTCCTTAGTCTCTTAAACTGCCTTATGAACATTCTGGTCGTCGGTGGTGCAGGCTATATCGGAAGTCACTGTGTACGGCAGATTGTAACTGCAGGACACAAGCCCGTTGTCCTCGATAACCTCTCCTACGGACACCGCTCAGCTATTCCCGCTGAGATAACCTTTATCCAAGGCGAAATGGCCAACCAGGATCTGGTTCGCCGCACATTGCGTGAGCAAAAAATTGACGTGGTCATGCATTTCGCCGCCTTCATTAACGTCGGCGAATCCGTTCAGCAACCGCTCAAGTATTATCAAAATAACTTTGTAGCTACCTTGGGACTTCTCGAAGCCATGCTGGCAGAAAAGGTAACAAAGTTTGTCTTCTCCTCTACCTGCGCAACCTACGGTATACCGGAGCGCATGCCGATGACCGAAGATCTGCCGCAACACCCGATCAATCCCTACGGACAAACCAAGCTCGACGTAGAGAATCTCCTGAAGTCACTGGCCGTCGCACACGGGTTGAGTTTCGCCGCCTTCCGCTACTTCAATGCTTCGGGTGCAGCGGATGATGCCACTATCGGCGAAGACCATAGTCCAGAAACACACCTCATACCCTTAGCGATTTCCGCCGCACTGGGTCGTGGGCCCGCGCTGCAATTATTTGGCGATGATTACCCAACGCCCGATGGCACGTGTCTGCGTGACTACATTCATGTCGACGATCTCTCACGAGCACACATCGCAGCATTTGATAAATTAAATAAGCCTGGCACCCAGCTCTTCTATAATCTTGGTACCGGTAAACCCACATCCGTGCGGGAAATTCTTGGCGCAGTCGAGAAGGCTACAGGCAAACCTGTGCCGCACACCATTGCCCCGCGTCGCGCCGGTGACCCGCCTGCACTGTATGCCGATGCGACCAAGGCCCAAAAGGAGCTCGGTTGGAAACCCGTGCATACATCGACGGACAGTATTGTCGCCTCGGCCGTTAAATGGCACCAGAGTCATCCCGCGGGTTTTAAGCAGTAAAGACAGCAAAAAGGCGCTCACTACATTCATAGAGAGCGCCTTGCTAAAAGTGGTGGGCCCGTAGGGATTCGAACCCCAAACGTCTGATCCGTAGTCAGAAGTGATATCCATTTCACCACGGGCCCGTGATGAGATGTTTTATCAAGGCAACCTCAACGGTTGGAGCAAGTAAAAATCGCCTTATACGGTGGCTATATGCATAGCCACAGTGCCAAAGAGCATCCGCCGGCAACGAACCGCTGAGAATCCAGCGGCGCGCAGTTCGGCAGACAATCCATCGGCATCAGGAAAACCCGCAATGCTTGTGCCTAAATAACGGTAAGCTGCGAGGTCACCCGTCAGCATTGTCGCCACGATGGGCGCAATCATCCGCACATGAATGAAGTGTATCGGCCTAAACCATACTACGGGCTGTGAGAATTCCAAGATAAGTACGGAGCCACCTGCACGAACAACACGGCGGAGCTCACGCAGGCCCTTGGGACGGTCTTCAAAATTACGCACACCGTAGGCAATCGTGACTAGGTCGACGGCGTTGTCCGCTAATGGTAAATGCATGCAATCGCCGGACTGAAACGAAAGTCCTTGGGTTGATTCTTGGGCAATACGCTCACGAGCAATTTCCAGCAATGGTTCACAGAAGTCATACCCTGTCACATGTGTGCTTTCGGGTAATGCAGCACGTAAAGCAAAAGCGACATCGCCACTACCAGTTGCCAAATCAGCCACGTCTTTGGGCTTCAAGCCAACTGCCTCTGCGACAAAGGTATTTCTCCAGTACACACAGAGACCAAAACTCAAAATACGATTGGCTAAATCATAGCGACGGGCGATGCGCCCAAACATACGGCTCACATCTACGCCCTTTGGACCTGAATTATTTTGGCTCATCGTAAGACGCCGCCCCCAAGCAGGATCTCACCATCATACAGTGCCACGACTTGGCCCGAGGCCATCCCACGTTGATTGTCGCGGAAACGGATTTCCGCTGAACCATTCTCTAGCGGTATGAACTCAGCCAAAACTGCAGCGTCGCGATGACGGATACGCGCAAGCAACTCGCGCTGACCGACGACAGGCTGACGGATCCAGCTTAAGTGATCCACGAAACAGGAGTTACGGTAAAGGCTGGCGAGAGTTGGACGGTCAAAGGCGACGGTCAGGGTGTGAGTGGCAAGGTCTTTGGCGACGACGACAAAATGTTCGTTGTCGGTATTGGAGGGTAGGCCAATCCCTTTACGCTGTCCTAAGGTAAAGCGATGCAAACCCCGGTGCTGTCCAAGGCGTCGTCCCTCGAGGTCGACAATCGGACCGTGACTGTCAGGGATATGCCGCTCGAGGAAGTCTTGGATGCTCACCTGTCCTAAAAAACAAATGCCCTGACTGTCTTTGCGTTCGGCATTCGGCAGTCCAGCTTCGGACGCTAATCGCCGAACCTCCGCTTTACGCAACTCGCCAACAGGGAATCGGGCCGCCTGCATTTGTGACTGGCGATTCAGCGCCAAGAAATAGGTTTGGTCTTTGTCGCGGTCGATGCCCATGGCGACATCGACCGAGCCGTCGGCATGCTCAATTCGACGTGCATAATGCCCCGTCGCCACCGCTGCATAACCGTCTTGAAGGGCAAGTTGTAAAAACGCGCCAAACTTCATTTCACGGTTACAGACGATATCGGGATTCGGCGTCATCCCGCGCCGATAGCCTTCGACTAAATAATCGACCACGACCTTCCGGTATTCGTTAACCAAATCAATCGAGCGGAAAGGTATGCCGAGCTTTTCGGCCACTGCTTGAGCATCGCGCTGATCTGTCTCCCAAGGACATTCCCCTGGGAACGGTAAACCCTCCTCGTTGCGCCAGGTGCGGATGTGTGCCCCGTGCACCTCGTGCCCTGCCCGCTTCATCAGAAGCGCAGCCACGGCGCTATCAACGCCACCCGAAAGGGCTACTAAGATACGTGACATGGGTTAGTTATACAGGGGAACGGGGAATAAGAGCTAAGGCAAACTGAGAGTCAGCCCCTTTTGCCTTTAGCATCCGCCCGGGGCTGTCTATACCTTACCCATGCGCCTAGCCTTACTCTTATCACCTTTAGCCGCCTTCGCAGCCGATGGTTTTACTGACACCCCTATTCTCCCTGGTACCCAATGGCATGTGCACGACCCTGCACGGCCACAGCCCGCTAAAGTTGCAGCCGGCAAAGCTATCTGCCAAACCACACCCGCGCCTTCTGGGGCTGTTGTGGTCTTCGACGGTAAATCAGTCGATGGATGGCAACCTGCCGACGGTGCTAAAAAACCACAACTCTGGGAGTTGAAGGATGGCACGATGATTGCCCGCGGAAATGATTTACGCACCAAAGCCGCATTCGGCTCTGGCCACTACCATGTCGAGTGGAGAATTCCTGCTGGGCGAAAAGTCAAAGGTCAATCCGGCGGCAACAGCGGCGTGTACCTTCTTTCAATGTACGAAATCCAGGTCATGGAAGGTTTCGCGAATTCAACGTATGCGGATGGATCGGCTGGAGCGATTTACGGACAAACGCCCCCTGCCCTCAATGCCTGCCTGCCTCAAGGCGAATGGCAAAGTTACGATATCATTTTTACGGCACCGACATTTGACGCATCGGGCAATGTGGTAAACAAAGCGCGCATCACCGTCGTGCACAACGGCGTGACCATCCAAGATAACATCGAAATTCTTGGACCGACTGTCTGGCGTAAACTGCCTGCCTACAAAGTACATCCTGAGAAGTTGCCCTTACTACTTCAGTTTCACGGTGATCCGATTGAATTTCGAAATATCTGGGTAGCCGAAACGAAAGCCTCGGGTAAATAAGCTCAGGAATTTGCGCATCCGCTAAGTGTGAGCATATTTCGTCTTAAGCATGCATCACGCTGACCGTCGCGAAGGCTGGAATTCTGGACAAGGACTATGGTCCGATGTACCCGCCTCTGACTGGAACGATTGGCATTGGCAGTTACGTAACCGCATCACCACGCTCGCCCAGCTTGAGTCCAAGATGGTACTGACGCCGGAAGAGCGCGCGGGCTGTCTCTTCGCACCCAGTAAGTTAGCTTTAGCCATCACTCCGCATTTCTTTAACCTCATTGACCGCGACGACCCTCATTGCCCGATTCGCCGCCAAGTCATCCCAAGTATCGAAGAATCGCATATCGAAGCTGGCGAATCAACTGACCCTGTGGGCGAAGAAAAGACGTCGCCGGTACCTGGCATCGTACACCGCTACCCTGATCGCGTCCTCTTTCTAGTCACCGACCGTTGTGCAGCCTATTGCCGCTATTGCACCCGCAGCCGCCTCGTCTCGAACGCTCAAGCCTACGACTTTCATCCTGAACTCGAAGCGGGCATCGCGTATATCGCAGCCCACCCCGAAATCCGTGACGTCCTCCTCTCGGGCGGAGATCCTTTGCTACTCTCAGACGCAAAACTCGATCAACTACTAAGCCGTCTACGGGCTATTCCACACCTTGAAGTTATTCGTATCGGTTCACGGATACCTGTCTTTCTGCCACAGAGGATAACACCTGAGCTCTGTGAAGTATTTAAACGCAACGGGCCTATTTGGCTAAATATCCATGCGAATCACCCACGTGAATGCACCCAGGAGCTCGCAGCGGCTTGCGACCGACTTGCTCTCGCAGGCGTGCCTCTTGGCAATCAATCGGTACTGCTACGAGAAGTGAATGATGACCCGCTGGTGTTACGCTCACTCGTGCACCGTCTGCTCCAAATGCGCGTGCGTCCCTATTACCTCTATGCGTGCGACCTGATTGAAGGATCTTCGCATTTGCGCGTGCCCGTTGAGCGCGGCATCGAACTCATTCGCTCACTGCGCGGACACACCACGGGCTTTGCGGTACCACAGTTCGTCATCGATGCGCCTCAAGGGGGCGGCAAGATTCCGGTTAACCCTAACTACGTGGAAGCCATCCGTGACGGACAGGTTATCCTACGTAACTTTGAAGATCGAGTTTACCAATACCCTGCAGGCGCTAATCAGCCCGTAAAGACACCCATTCCGCGGAACTTAGCGTAACGGCTGTTTACGAGCTTATCTGGTTTCAGCTTACCGAGTTCACTCAAGGCTGCGCGTAGTGTCTTACGGATAGCAGAAGCGGTCGCTGCAGGATCTTCCTGTGCACCGCCTAAAGGTTCGCGAACAACACCGTCGACGACACCCAGCTTAACTAAGTTAGGCGCATCAAGCTTAAGGGCTTCCGCCGCCTTGGGAGCATGGATGCGGTCCTTAAAGT
>DNHH01000093.1:0-1646 GCA_003485955.1 Opitutia bacterium | reverse complement strand
CACAACCCTCAGGCGAAATCACTGAGTAGTAAGCATTTTCTAAAATGTAAACGCGGTCGGAGACAGCGATACCGAGGGCGCCGCCTGAACCACCTTCGCCGATGACAAACGTAACAATAGGTACTTTAAACTGACTCATCTCACGAAGATTCACAGCAATTGCTTCCGCCACGTGACGTTCTTCTGAGCCAATACCTGGGAAAGCACCGGGTGTATCAACGAGGGTGACGATCGGAAGTTTAAAGCGCTCGGCGAGACGCATCAGGCGCAAAGCCTTGCGGTAACCTTCAGGATTGGGACAGCCGAAATTGCGACGGAGATTTTCTTTCGTGTCGCGACCTTTTTGCTGACCGATGACAACGACAGGCTTTCCTTCAAAAATGGCTGTACCGCCGACAGTTGATTCATCGTCCATATACAGGCGATCGCCGTGCAACTCCTGAAAATCGTCGAAGAGCAAGCTGATGTAATCGAGTGAATACGGCCGGCGCGGGTGACGCGCCAACTGCACGCGCTGCCAAGGGGTTAAGTTGCCGTAGATTTCACGGCGTGTCTTATCAAGTTTGGCCTCAAGTGAGGTCAACTCTTTGGCAGCATCCATGCCCGCGCCTTCCGACGAAGCACGCAGCTTGGCGACTTGATCTTCGAGTTCTCGAATGGGTTTTTCAAACTCAAGGGTGAAACGAGGCTTAGTGGCCGTAGTCATTGTGTAAGTAAGATAAAAATTAGTTACCGTTCCCGAGGACAATCACGCGACGGGAATACGGACGGCCATAAAGTGCAACGATACGACGGAAGTCGCTGGCGTTAGTGTTTTCGCCCACGGCAACACCTTTGTTGGCCTGAATTCCACGAAGTTCGCGAGCGCCTGCAGGTGAAAGCACGGTGACCGAAACTTCTACCTGACGTAAACTATAGGGTAACGGATTCGCGAGCGTATCCAATTGTACGCGATCTGAATAAAACCGTGCGCGATGGTTAAAGAAGTCTGTACCCGCGGTATTAGGAGGCAATGTTGACATTGGCCCGGCGTACGCCGCCTTTAAGCCAACCCCTGACGATGCAACCGCTGATCGATAGTTGGTCTCCCATGTCGCACCTGGGAAACACATAACAGGTCGCAAAGCACCAGGAGGGAGACTCAACACCCGACCTGTACCCGTACGGGTCTTATCAACGAGGGCAGATTCGGAAGATGCACACCAAAAAGTTAAACTCATACCTACAGTATTTTGAGCGCAGAAATTGTGCTCATCCATCGTCCACCCCGTATTGGTATTGGTAGTGTCAGATGCCATTTGCGTTGAAGAAATGAGGGTGTCAGCTACCTTTGCACCATACGGGGAAATGTAACTACGCGAAACGTTGTACCAGTATGTAAAAGGAGTCCCCGTCGTCACCGTACTCAAAGCTGCGGTAGGGACCGTGAGAATGGGTATGGCTTCATCAAATGTGTTTTGGGCATCAATCACCGTGCGCTGCACACAGTAGACCTGCTGAATCGTCGTACCGGGATTATCAAATGGGGAACGTCGACCCATCCGGTAACTCACTGCACATGTTTCTCCAGAAATTGCGGTACGTACACTTCCACTTGTACTCCAACGGGTGCGATCATTCGGTGACGCAAAGAACATGAGTACGGG
>DNHH01000040.1:13103-13751 GCA_003485955.1 Opitutia bacterium | reverse complement strand
GGCCCAGAAGGTGGCCGGCGAACTGATGGATGCAGCCAACGAGGCTGGCAGCCCCGTTCGAAAGCGCGAAGAA
The DNA here is from genome assembly GCA_003485955.1 of Opitutia bacterium. Taxonomy (GTDB): domain Bacteria; phylum Verrucomicrobiota; class Verrucomicrobiia; order Opitutales; family UBA953; genus UBA8828. The sequence goes on along the minus strand of DNHH01000040.1, from coordinate 13,678 downwards.
ACCCACAAGATGGCCCAAGCTAATAAGGCCTTCGCTCACCTTCGCTGGTAAACCCTCACTTTAACCGTCCTCCCGGCCGAAACACTGGTTCCGACCATGTCCACCCCTCTCTCTACCCTCAATGCCCCTGGCCGTAAGTTCCCCTTGGAACATACGCGCAACATCGGCATTGCTGCGCACATTGACGCAGGCAAGACGACCACGACCGAGCGTATTCTCTTTTACACAGGCGTCGTGCACAAGATGGGAGAGGTCCATGATGGTACCGCAACGACGGACTGGATGGAGCAAGAGCGCGAGCGTGGTATCACAATTACCGCAGCGGCAATTTCAGCTGGTTGGAAAACTAAAGAAGGTCACTTCGCTAATATTGATCACCGCATCAACATTATCGATACACCGGGCCACGTAGACTTCACCGCTGAAGTGGAACGCTCGTTGCGCGTCCTCGATGGTGCTGTCGCCGTCTTCTGCGCTGTCGCTGGCGTTCAGCCCCAATCGGAAACTGTTTGGCGCCAAATGAACAAGTATGGCGTACCACGCGTCGCTTTCGTCAATAAGATGGACCGCACCGG
>DNHH01000040.1:8192-12793 GCA_003485955.1 Opitutia bacterium | reverse complement strand
GTCGCCTACGTCTACGACGAGACCGACCCGAAGGGCATGAAGTTCAACACGGTTGACATCCCTGAAAATCAAAAGGCAGAAGCAAAACAATGGCGCACCAAGTTGGTTGAAGCCCTCGCTGACTTTGACGACGTCCTCGCCGGCAAGTACCTCGACGGACAAGAAGTCAGCATCGACGAGATGCGTACGGGCATTCGTAAGGCGACACTCTCACTCAACTTTATCGGTGTGATTCCTGGTTCTGCTTTCAAGAACAAGGGTGTACAGATGCTCCTCGACTGCGTCGTCGACTTCTTGCCATCGCCGGTCGACATGCGCCCTCAGAAAGCATTTACCGATGACGGCGATAAAGAAATTGCGATCGGTCCAGATGACAAAGCCAAGGTCACCGGTCTCTGCTTCAAACTTTGGTCCGACCCTCACGTAGGTCAGCTCGTCTTCTATCGCGTCTACCGCGGTCAGTTGAAGAAGGGCGAAATCCTTTACAATCCACGCACCCGTAAGGACGAGCGTATTTCGCGCATCGTTCTGCTTCGTGCGATGGATCGCGAAGAAATCGACGTCGCTTATTCGGGCGACATTTGTGCCATCATCGGTCCAAAGGACATCGCAACGGGTGATACCCTCACGGCTGAAGACGATCTCATTCTCGAGAAGACGACCTTCGCTGAGCCTGTGATCTCGATGTCAATCGAGCCAAACTCAAAGGGCGACCAAGAGCGTCTGTCCATCGGCTTGCAGCGCCTCGCTCAAGAGGATCCTACTTTCCGCGTTACGTCGAATCCTGAAACTGGCCAGACCCTCATCTCGGGTATGGGTGAGCTTCACCTCGAAATCATCGTCGACCGCCTCAAGCGCGAGTTCAAGGTCGAGGCTAAGTCTGGTAAGCCACAAATTTCCTACCGCGAGACCATTCAAGGTCCCTCCGAGGGCGTTGGTAAGTTTATCCGTCAGTCCGGTGGTCGTGGTCAATACGGCCACGTTGAAATCAAACTCGAACCAAATCCTGTCGCAGGACGCGAACCTGGAGCCAAGGGCGAGGAAGTTATCAACGAGATTGTTGGTGGTACTATTCCGAAAGAGTTCATTAAGCCTTCCACCGAAGGCATTCTCGAAGCTTCCCAAAACGGCACCATTGCAGGTTACCCAGTAATCAATTTCAAAGCCCGGATTGTCTTTGGTTCGTTCCACGAAGTGGACTCGAACGAAATGGTGTTCAAAATGGGTGGCATCTTTGCCTTCAAGGAAGCCATGAAGGATGCGAAGCCTATTCTGCTTGAGCCGATCATGAAGGTCGAAGTGGTTACTCCTGAAGAGTACCAAGGCGACATCATGGGCGACTTGAACCGTCGTCGTGGTCAGATTCAAGGCATGGACAGCAAAGGCGGCCTGTGCAACATTGAGGCCCGCGTCCCGCTGGCAGAAATGTTTGGTTACTCGACCGACGTTCGTTCACTTTCTAAAGGCCGTGCCTCCTATTCGATGGAGCCAGCCAACTACGAGCAAGTCCCTGCTCAAATCCTCAAGCAAGTCGTCGAGACATCGTCCCGCGCACCTGCTCGCACCTAATCTAATTCCTCCAATGTCTAGCCAGAAGATTCGCATTAAGCTCCAAGGCTTCGACTACCGTTTAGTCGATCACTCTGCCACCGAGATTGTTGATACCGCTAAGCGCACGGGCGCGCGTGTTTCCGGCCCAGTGCCCATGCCCACGACTCACGAAGTCTGGACGGTCAACCGTTCCCCACACGTCGACAAGAAGTCGATGGACCAATTCGAACTGCGCACCCACAAGCGTTTAATCGAAATTCATGACCCCAACAGCGCTACCGTGGACGAGTTGAAGAAACTCAACCTCCCTTCCGGCGTTCAGGTCAACATTACGGCCTAATTTTTTAAACCCTAAACCCACACACAACCCTTAACGCAGGCACTCCTGCCCCGCGCACCGCTACAGATTCCGTAAGGACATCCAAAGCTAACGCAGGCCTCGAAGCCAACGGCGCTTACACGCCACCTGCCTCTTAGATCATGAAACTCCAACTCATCGGTAAAAAAATCGGTATGACCCAAGTCTATGACAAGGACAGTAACCTTGTCCCTGTCACTGTGGTCCAAGCTGGCCCCTGCCCAGTCATTCAGGTGAAGACACCAGACTCGGATGGTTACCACGCAGTACAAATCGCTTTCGGTCCACAAAAGGCACACCGTCTCTCGGATCCTGAGATTGGCCACTTAAAGAAAGCTAACGTTGAGCCACACACTCATCTCCGCGAAATCCGTTTCGAAAAGGATACGGGTCTCAAGGTTGGCGACGTTCTCACCGTTGAGAAATTCACGGCCGGTCAAATGGTCGATGTGATTGGTACCGTCAAGGGCCGCGGCTTCCAAGGCGTTATGAAGCGCCACGATATGTCCGGTCAGCCTGACACGCACGGTCACATGATGCACCGCCGCGTCGGTTCCATTGGTATGCGTCAAACTCCTGGACACGTCTTTAAAGGAAAGCGCATGCCTGGTCACATGGGCAACGTTCGTCGTACTTCGCAAAACCTTCGCGTGGTCCAAGTTCTCGCGGAGAAAAATCTCCTTCTCATCAAGGGCAGCCTTCCCGGTGCCAACGGCGAGATCATCCTCGTCCGCCACGCAGTTAAGGCAAAATAAACCCGAAAGAATAAACGCACATGAAGCTCAAGTTCCATAATGCCGACGGTTCTCCTGCTGGAGAGCGCGAGTTCGCTATTCCTGCTTTCGAAGGCGACACCTACGTCGCATTGCTCAAGCAGGCAGTCGTTGGCTATCAAGCTAATCGCCGCCAAGGCACCTCGAAGACCAAGAACTACGGCGAAGTCGCTGGTTCTGGTAAGAAAATTATCCCACAAAAAGGTTCCGGTGGTGCACGTCACGGTGACAAGCGCGCTCCTCAACTCTACAAGGGTGGTGTGGTCTTCGGTCCTCGCCCTCGCGATTGGTCGAAAGACATTCCTGTCACTCAGCGCCGTAAAGCGCTCGGTCGCGCCCTCTTCGATCTCGCTACCGCGGGTGGACTTTCCGTCATCGAGCGTTTCGAAGTTTCCAAGCCCAAGACAAAAGTCTTCAGCGGCATTCTCAATAAAGTGAATCCTGCCGCCCGTAAGCTTCTCCTCGTTGATGCAAGCTGGTCTGAGCCTGTGCGCAAAGCTAGCCGCAACATCGCCCGTGCGAAGTTCTCGAATTCCACTAACCTCAACGCCCTCGACTTGGTTCGCCACGGTCAGGTTGTGATTACCGAGCAGGCTCTTCTGCAGGTTATCGCTCGTGCCACTAACTAATTAACGTCATGAAGCCCGCCCCCCAAGTCATCGCACGTCCCGTGCTCACAGAGAAGGCCACTGGCCTCGCTGTCCTTGGCAAGTATGTCTTTGAAATCAAGCCCGGTGCAGATCGTGCTCAAGTGAAGACAGCCATCGAAGCCACGTTCAAAGTTTCCGTCGAAAAGGTTAACATCCTTATTCGTAAAGGTAAGGTCCGTCGCAGTCGCCTCTCGGGCGGCAGCGTTTATCGCGAGACCGAACAACACCGCGCCATCGTCACCCTGAAGAAGGGCGACGTCATCTCCTTCGCCTGATTGCCACCATGGCTATCATTACTACACGCCCTATCACCCCTGGTCAGCGCTTCCTCGTTCGGAATCGCGGAGAAGGGATTCACACCGGTCGCCCTGAGAAGGCACTCGTCGAGAGTGTCCATCGTGCGAAAGGTCGTAACTGCTACGGACGCATCACTTCGCGTCGTCGCGGCGGAGGCCACAAGCGTCTCTTCCGTAAGATCGACTTCCGTCGTGATCGTATCGACGTCGTCGCAACTGTCTTGCGCCTTGAGTACGATCCTAACCGTACGTCTTACATTGCTCTGCTTCGCTACAGCGACGGCGAGCACGCTTACATTCTTGCGCCAAATGGTCTTAAAGTTGGTGACAGCGTCATCAGCACGAACACCGCTCAGGAGAAATTTGCTCCAGGCATGTCACTGCCACTTCGCCTGATTGCTCCCGCAACCTTTATTCACTCGATCGAGATGCAGCCTGGCAAGGGCGGTCAGCTCGCTCGCGGTGCCGGTGCTTATGCCCAGCTTCTGGGTCTCGAAGGTGACCGTGCGATCTTGCGCATGCCTTCCGGAGAGCAGCGCTATTTGAATGCTGATTGTCGTGCCACGGTTGGCATCGTCGGCAACATCGAACACCACAACCGTTCGCTCGGTAAGGCAGGTCGTAATCGCTGGAAGGGTCGTCGTCCACGTGTTCGTGGTATGGCGATGAATCCTGTCGATCACCCTAACGGTGGTGGACAAGGCAAGTCCAAGGGCGGCGGTGGTCGTCAGCACCCTGAGTCACCTTGGGGCCAGCTCGCGAAGCACTTCCCGACGCGCGAGAAGTCCAAGATTTCTAATTCCCAAATCATCATCCGCCGTAATGGTCGGAAGACGAAGAAGGCCTAACCTTAACTGATACTCTACGATGTCACGCTCCCGCAAAAAAGGATTCTTCGTTGATCCGTCCTTGATGACTAAAGTCGAGGTCGCCCAGAAGGCTGGTAACCGCAAGCCGATCAAGACTTGGTCGC
>DNHH01000040.1:0-8019 GCA_003485955.1 Opitutia bacterium | reverse complement strand
ATCAAGACTTGGTCGCGCCGTTCGACAGTTACCCCTGTTTTCATTGGCGTTAATCTCGAAGTTCATAACGGCAAAACCTTCATCCCAGTGTACGTCACTGAGAATATGGTTGGCCACAAGTTGGGCGAATTCGCACCGACTCGAACCTTCAAGCAACACACCCAACCTTCTAAGAAGGTCGAAGCTTAATGCACCTTCTTCCCACAGTCCTTGCTGCTAGTCTCTTCACCGTTCTCGGTGCAGGAGAGCTCGCGCTTGGTTCTGCGGGATCTCGAGGACGCGCATCGGTTGCATCGGTCGTGGCCGGACGTGAGTCCGACCTCGTTAAAGTTCAAGGCGGTTATGCGTCAGGTTTGCGCCCAGGTATGGTTTGTGCGGTCACTCGCTCAACCGAACCTGTCGCCCAAGTTATCATCGTCGAAGCTGATACTGAACGCGCCATCGCACTTGTACTTTCTCTCGCACCATCCGCCGAAATTCTTTCGGGCGATCAGGTCGAAGCCCGTGCCAACTCCCGCATCTAACTAGAAAAATCGTTATCACATGAACGTTCACGCCACTACCCGTTACGCCCGGATGTCCCCTCAGAAGGTCCGCGACGTTGCGCGCCAAATTCAAGGACTCGGAGCTGAAGAAGCCCTGCAGCTTCTCCGTTTCATTCCACGCAAGTCTGCGCGGATTATTGCAAAGACGTTGGCAAGCGCCATCGCCAATGCCGAGAACAACCACAACTTAAGTTCAGCCACTTTGATTGTCGCTTCCGCGACTGTGAATCAAGGTCCTGTGATTAAGCGCTCACGTCCTGCTGCACGTGGTTCCGCTCACCCTATTCACCGCTCGATGAGCCACGTCAAAGTGGTCCTCGCTGCTAACAAGTAATCTCTCACTTTACCCATGGGCCAGAAAGTAAATCCAATCGGTTTCCGTCTCGCAGTTCGTCGCAACTGGGAATCTCGCTGGTACGCTAACAAGCGCACCTTTGCGGGTCTCTTGCTTGAAGACTATCGGATCCGTGAATTCCTCAAAGAGAAGCTACGCCAAGCTTCCGTGCCTCGCATCTTTATTGAGCGTGCTGGCTCGAAAGTTCGCGTCCGTATTTGGACCGCCCGCCCAGGCGTTGTCATTGGCCGCAAGGGCGATGAACTCAAAAACCTCCGCGTAGAAATTGCGGAAGTCGCTGGCCGTAAAGAAGCCGACATTACTCTCGAGGTGAATGAAGTTCGCCGTCCTGATCTCGTTGCACAGCTTGTCGCTGAGAACGTTGCTCTACAACTTGAGCGCCGCATCTCCTTCCGTCGTGCCATGAAGAAAGTTATTCAGTCAACCATGGCAGCCGGTGCGGATGGTATCCGTCTCCGTCTCGGTGGCCGTCTTGGCGGCGCTGAAATTGCCCGTGTGGAATCCGCACGTGTTGGCCGCGTCCCCCTTCACACCCTTCGCGAAAACATCGATTACGGTTTCGCAGAAGCACGTACCCTTTATGGCAAGCTCGGCATCAAGTGCTGGATTTGCGCTAAGGACTCCGAATTCTAATCCACATTCATTTCCCCGCCCCTCATGGCTAATCTTCAACCATCCCGCACCGCCTGGCGTAAATTCCGCAAGGGCAAGGTCAAAGGCAATGCGACCTCGTGCAACACTCTCGCCTTTGGCGACTTCGGCATCCAGTCCCTGGATCGCGGTCGTATCCCTGCAAACCAGATCGAAGCGGCTCGCGTCGCTATTTCCCGCGCCCTCAAGCGTAAAGGAAAGCTCTGGATGCGCGTCTTCCCTCACCGTCCGGTAACCAAGAAGCCAGCAGAAGTACGCATGGGTTCTGGTAAGGGTGGGGTAGAGTACTATGTCGCAGTCATTAAGCCCGGCACGATGATGTTTGAAGTGGCAGGCGTACCGCTCGCTGTTGCTCGTGAGGCTATGCGCCTTGCCGATACTAAACTACAAGTCCGTAGCCGCTTCGTTGCCCGCGAAGAACTCGAAAAGTATTGATGCCTCGGGTATCCCCCCCTCATAAACCGACCCTTTTCCATGTCAAAGTTCACTCCAGGTAAGTCATCCGCAGCCAACGTGTTGCGCCCCCTCGCCAACGTTGAGTTGGAGAAGCGCGTCCGCGAAAACAGCGATGAGCTCCTACAACTTCGTCTCCGCAAGGCTGCAGGTTCCGTCGAGAACCCTGCCCGCATTCGGAAGCTCCGCCGGGAAATTGCACGCTGCAAGACCCTCCTCACCCAAAAAACCACTAAGGCCTAAGCCCTTTCCCGATGTCCGATTCCGAATCACGCACTCAACGTAAGACGCTGCAAGGCCTCGTCACCTCCCGCTCGGGAGACAAGACGGTCAAGGTCGCTTACCTGTATAAGGTCCCTCACCCCTTGTATGGTAAAGAAGTGAAGCGCCGTACCATTCTTCACGCCCACGACGAAGCTAATGCCTGTAAGGTTGGCGATAAAGTCGAGGTCACCCAAACACGCCCTCTTTCCAAGATGAAGCGCTGGCGCGTCGTTCGTGTTATCGAAACTGCCAAGATCGCTCTTGGACAAGCCGAGTAATTTTCACCCTCAAACACTCTAAAGAGATACTGCCATGATTCAGATGCTTACCCGCCTCGACGTCGCCGATAATACCGGCGCGAAGACGGTGGCCATGATCCGCCGCCTCGGCCAACTCACCGATACTGCCGCCGTTGGCGACATTATCGTCTGTGCGGTCAAGGACTCCACGCCTGACGCGACCGTCAAGAAGGGCTCTGTTTCTCGTGCAGTGATTGTCCGAACAAAGTTCCCTATCCGTCGTGCTGACGGAAGTTATCTTCGTTTCGATTCAAACGCCGTCGTGTTGCTGGATGATAATGGCAACCCTCGCGGAACGCGTATCTTCGGGCCTGTTGCCCGTGAGCTTCGCAGCAAAAACTTCATGAAAATCATTTCCCTCGCTCCCGAGGTTCTCTGAACGCCATGGCTAAGACTGACATCAAACAAGGCGACGAAGTCGTCGTCATCACCGGAGCCCACAAGGGCAAACGTGCCAAAGTCGTACGTTACGATCGCCCTGACGAGCGCGTGACGCTCGACGGCATCAATATGGTTAAGCGCCACCTAAAGCGCACTGAAGATGGTCAAGGCGGCATCACTGAAAAAGCTGCCCCTATCCATCGCTCCAATGTCATGCTTGCGTCTCTTTGGGATGCACGTGTCGCCAAGCGTCCTGCTGCCAAAAAAGCCGCTAAATAAACTAACCCACTCTCCTACACACGCCCATGGGCAAGCCCTACCTTAAACAAGTTTACCTCGAGAAGGTCGTACCCGAGCTTCGTCGCACCCGCGGCTACTCCAACGTCCACCAGGTCCCAACTCTCACCAAGATTTCGATCAACTCCGCATTCAAGGCTGAGGCCGAGAAAGCGCAAAACGCCGAAGTCGTTAAAGAGATCACCAAGCTCACTGGCCAAAAGCCGGTAATCACGCACGCACGTAAGAGCGTCGCCAGTTTCAAGGTGCGTCAAGATATGCCTCTCGGTTGCATTGTCACCCTTCGTGGCGATCGCATGTGGGACTTCCTTGCACGTCTGACATTGATTGCATTGCCGATGATTCGCGACTTCCGCGGTGTCTCCAATCGCCTCGATGGTGCTGGCAATTATTCACTCGGTATTGCCGACCACACAATCTTCCCGGAAACACAGGCCGACGGCACCCAGCGCGCCAATATCGGTCTCGATGTTTCCATTGTTACCACGGCGGCTACAGATGAAGAAGGACGCGAATTGCTCCGCCTTCTCGGCATGCCTTTCCGTGTAAGCACCGCTAAGACCGAAGCGACAGCAACAACAACCCAAGTTTAATTCTATAACTTACCGATATGGCCAAGCAGTCCGTCATCCAGCGCCAGCTCAAACGCGAGCGCACCGTTATCAAGCAAGCCGCTAAGCGTGCTGCGCTTAAGAAAATCCTCTCTGACCCTAAAGTCACCGAGGAGGCTTTTTACGCCGCCCAGAGCAAGCTCACAAAGCTTCCTCGCGACGGCTCCAAGGTTCGCCTCAAGAATCGTTGCCCCATTTCTGGCCGTCCTCGTGCCTTTATCCGTAAATTCGGACTCTCCCGTATTACCTTCCGCGAGCTCGCGCTCAACGGCCAGATCCCTGGCGTGACGAAGGCTTCTTGGTAACCTTACAAACATGTCTGCTTCTTCTGATACACTTGGTGACTTTTTGACCACGCTGCGCAACGGCTCTAAGGCCGAGCGTGCAACTGTCACTGGACAATGGTCCCGCATCCGCGAGGGTGTCGCCCGCATCCTTAAGGATTCTGGTTACATCAAGGGCTACCGACGCGCTGAGAAGGATGGCCTGCCTGTACTCGAGGTTGAGCTCAAGTATGTTGCGGGTGCACCTGCCATCACAGGGATCGAGCGTATTTCCACTCCCGGTCGCCGCGTTTACGCTGGCAACTCGGATATTCCCAAGGTTATCGGTGGCATGGGCGTTACCATTGTCACCACTTCCAAAGGAATCCTCACCGATGTCGATTGCCGCCGCCAGAAAGTCTCTGGTGAGTTGCTCGCCAAAGTCTGGTAACCCTCTCTACACCTTCCTGTCATGAGCCGCATTGGTAAGCTTCCTGTTCCTATCCCCGCTGGCGTAAAAGTCGCGATCCAAGGACCCACCGTAAACGTCGAGGGCCCTAAGGGTAAGCTTTCGCGTACATTCAAAGGCGTGAGCTTCACGCTCGCCGATAACGTTGTCACTGTCACCCCTCAGGGTGAGAGTCGCGAAGTTGGTGCACTCTTTGGTACTGCCCGTGCGATCCTTCGTAACATGGTCGAAGGTTGTGCGACCGGTTATAAGAAGAATCTCGAAATTCAAGGCGTCGGTTTTAAGGCCATCCTCAAGGGTGACTTACTCGACCTCGTCCTCGGTTACTCTCACCCCATTCAGTACAAAGTGCCTGCAGGGGTTAAAATCGTTATCACGGAAAACGTGAAAATCGAAGTCACCGGTCCTGATCTCCACCTCGTGGGTCAGGTTGCTGCCGACATTAAGCACTACTATCCTGTTGAGCCTTACAAAGGTAAGGGTGTCCGCATCGTTGGCCAACATGTCCGCCGTAAGGAAGGCAAGAAGACGGCTTAATTCGCTTTTTGTAACATGAACAAGCCCGCCAATAAGGTACACCGTAAGCAGTCGCTCGCTCAAAAGCGTCGCTGGCGCTTGCGTAAGCGCGTCCGCGGTACAGCTGCCCGCCCTCGTCTCTCCGTTAAATTCACGCACCTCCACATTCACGCCCAAGCAGTTGATGATGACAAAGGTGTCACGGTTGCATTTGCGAGCACGACCGAGAAGGACTTCCGCGCTGCAAAAATTCGCCCGAATATCAAAGGTGCTTCCGCTTTCGGAAAAGCCTTTGCTCAGCGCGCTGTCAAAGCTGGCATCAAAGCTGTCGTCCTTGATCGCGGTGCCCGTTCATACCACGGTGCCGTCAAAGCATTTGCTGAGACTGCCCGCGAAGGTGGCCTCTCTTTCTAATCTTACTACCTAAAAACTTATTATGAGCGAACAGACTCCGAGCCCCGCACCTGCTTCTGGCAGCGCCAAGGGTCCTGCCGGCGGTAACGGTAATGCCGGCGGTAACAACCGTGGCCCACGCGATTCACGCGGTGGCCCTCGTCGCGGCGGCCCACGCCCTCCACGTCGGGATGATCGTCCTGTCTCTGAATATAACGACAAGGTCGTTAACGTTAACCGTTGCGCTAAAGTCGTAAAGGGTGGCCGTCGCTTCAACTTTGCTGCGCTCGTTGTATCGGGTGACGGCAAGGGTCGCGTTGGTATTGGTTATGGTAAGGCTAAGGAAGTTCCCGATGCGATTCGCAAGGGCACTGAGCGCGCGCACCGTGCTCTGGCCACCGTCAATCTTCGCGGAAACACTATTCCCCACGACGTCATTGGACGTTGTGACGGTGGTGTCGTCATGCTTCGCCCGGCTGCTCCTGGTACCGGTCTCATCGCTGGCGGCGGCGTTCGTGCTGTCCTAGAAGTCGCGGGTCTTAAAGACGTCCTTTCTAAGTCGATGGGATCGAACAACCCTCAGGCGATTGTGAAAGCAACGCTCGATGGTCTTTCCCAGTTACGCACTCTCGCACAAATCAAAGCTATCCGCTCTTAAGCGGTAACGATTATGAAACTCCACAATCTCCCAACTATTGAAGGTGCTACGCACCGTCACAAGCGCCTCGGCTGCGGTCGTGGATCAGGACACGGCAAGACTTCCGGTCGTGGCCACAAAGGTATGAAGGCCCGCTCCGGCGGTGGCCATCGCCCTGGCTTCGAAGGCGGTCAAATGCCTCTCTACCGTCGTTTGCCTCATCGCGGTTTCCGTAACATTAACCGCGTCGAATTCGAAGTGGTTAATGTGGCCGATCTCGAAGCTATCGAAGGTGCTAAACTCAGCTCAGCTGAACTCGTAGCAGCTGGCTTGATTCGTAGCGCTGACTCTAAACTTAAAGTTCTCGGGAATGGCGAAATCAAACGCGCCGTCACCATTACTGCTCATGCATTTTCTGGCTCCGCGAAAGCGAAGATTGAAAAAGCAGGCGGTAAAGTTGTCCTGATTGCTTCCGCACCGGCCCCTGAGGCTAAGTAAGGCTTCGCGCCGCGCCACTTAATGTTGGCTTCCTTCCTCAACTGCTGGCGCATCCCGGAACTACGGGCGCGTATCATTGCGACCATCGGGCTGATTTTTATCGCTCGTATTGGCGCGAACATCCCTCTTCCGGGCGTCGATCCGAAAGATATTTTTGCATACTACGAATCCATGGCGAACAACGCCTCGGGTGGCGTGGTTGCTATGTACAATATGTTTACTGGCGGCGCGCTCCTCAAAGGAGCGGTTTTCTCGCTCGGTATCATGCCGTACATCAGTGCTTCCATTTTGATGCAGCTGATGACGGCGGTTGTGCCAACCCTGGCGCGCCTTCAGCAAGAGGGTGAAGTGGGTCGCCAAAAACTTGCGCAGTATTCCCGATACCTGACGATCTTCATCGCAATCATTCAATCTAGCTTGTTGCTGGGGGCATTTTGTAATCCTCAGTCAGTCGGACAAGCCTTGGGCTTAGGTAGTGATTTCAGTGGTGTGATTGTGGTGATGGAGAATCAAACGGTCTTCGTTATCCTAGGTGTGATTCTCTTAACGACAGGGTCAGTGGTAATGCTTTGGCTTGGTGAACAGATTACCCAGCGCGGTATTGGTAATGGAACATCTATTCTCATTACGATTGGCATTCTCGCCGATATTCCTGGTGCCGTTCGCTCCTTCGTCACTGTCGCCTTCGGAGGCGCAGAGGGAAGTGGTGCTGACATGCATGGCCCTGAAAAAGCCGTCGGCATGGTTATCCTCTTCTTGGTCGTTACCGCTGCGATGGTGGCCTTGAATCAGGCAGTTCGTAAAGTGCCTGTGCAATATGCTCAGCGCATGGTGGGTCGTAAGATGTACGGTGGTCAAAGCACCTACCTTCCGCTGAAAGTGAACTATGCTGGCGTGATGCCCGTGATTTTTGCTGGGGCGATCTTGTCGTTCCCGCCAATGCTCTTCCGATTCCTTGCCTCCAACTTTACGCAGGTTGGCTTCCTGGGAGATTGGGCTGATCAGTTACAGTACCCGACAGCAACGCATTACACCATTCTTGCGCTGCTCATCTTCGGCTTCAGTTATTTCTGGATTTCAATTATGTTCCGTCCGGTACAAATCGCAGACGATTTAAAGAAGAATAACGGGTACATTGTCGGTGTTCGCCCTGGCGCCCCCACGGCACAGTTCCTCGACTTCGTGATGACTCGACTGACGCTCGCTGGCTCACTCTTCTTGCTCATTATTGCTCTGCTGCCGGACTTCTTTATGTACAAGCTCTCGTTTCCTGCGCGCTTGGCGACATTCCTCGGCGGCACAGGCGGGCTAATTACCGTTGGCGTGGTTCTCGATACCATGCGCCAAGTTGAGACCTTCCTTCTGCAGAGCCACTATGACGGCTTCT
>DNHH01000077.1 GCA_003485955.1 Opitutia bacterium | reverse complement strand
AAGTATGACGATTAGAATCCGACGCTATTCTTGGTTCCTTGTTTCGTAATCGCCTTCTCTTCTTCCCAAACCGAGAGACCGGTTTTTACGTCTGTCAGTGAGAGTTGGAAGGTGTACGTCGCTTGGCGTGTTGATCCTGCCTTTGCACGACTCTCAAGGATCTTCCCTGATAGGGTGTAATCCGGAGTGAGGGCAGGGGCGCCTTTACGAGCTTCCGCGGCAACCGTATCTTCCGTTGGGCCGACACCGATCGCTTTAGCTACCCGCGCCTTACCGCTACGCGTAATCGAAACGGTCATCTTCTTTACAAGCATATCGACGTCGAAGTTATCCGTTGTATCATTGCGAACACGTCCAACAAGTAAAACGGGTGCGCCGCCATCTTTGGCTTTGCTGCCAGTGAAAGCCGGCGAGTCGTAAAGCGATTGCAACATGCCGTCAGCAGCCATGGCAAAGTCTTGCACGTTGACTGCATCGACGCTGACAACGCCGGCACCTTTATTCGGATCGACGTAGACAGCAGGACTGCTGCAAGCGCAGATCGCTAAGCTGCTCAGTAAGATAGGGAGGGTATTTTTCATGGGATTTAAAAATTAGCGCATCGATGCAGCACCGCCGACGTCGGTCATCCAAAAGCGGAACCGTACAGCCTTGGAACTGGGTGCAACCGAAACGAGACTTTGGACGCTGCCAGCGGGAATGGTGGCTTCACGGGCGACATCAACCTGACCACGCAAGGGCATGTCTTGAGCATCAAGCCATTCGACGCGGTAGTTTAGACGTTGTGCAGACGACGTAGTGTTTTGCACAAGTAAGCTGATCTTAGGGGTGACACCGTCTTCAGCAAAACCACGCTTTAATTCAGTTGGCTCAGCGCTACGGCTGAACTGTGGGTTTTCAGAAATGAGGGTGAATCCCAGGGGAGCATCTGAGGGCACCAGCAATGTCGCCGAATCACTCGATACACATCCGACAGCGATGAAGGCGGCAATACATGTTAGAATATTTTTCATGGTTGAAGGATACTTGTACGCACAATGGCAGGGATTTGGGGAGAAATCGAGCGAATCGTCACGAGAACAACTCGGGCTTTAGGTAGAGGACAAAGCATTGTACCCTTAAGAGCGCCACCGGATAGCTTAAGTGTGCTTCCATTTGGTATAACAAAACGACCCATTTGTATCTCTTGGGGCAAGGTCGACCAATTACGCAGGTCCGCGCGTGCAGACATCGTGCCGTAAGCATTTGTAGCCATTAATGTGGCAAGGAAGACAAACTCGGCATTGGGGTCACGCCCACGACGTTTCGCATTATCGCTGGCAGCTTTATTGGCAACGTAGCCCGCAACGGCCTTCATTGTCGCCGAGGCAATAGCACGATTCCGCGCAATCGGGTATTCTTCGCGGAACTCAGCATAAACGATGCCGTCAACATCGGCTAAGGCAGCCAGCGGGGTGTTCGGAAGGTCATTGCCTGATACCTCAACCAAGCCTTGCAACCTCGACTCAGGCGAAATCTCCGGAAGGGCTAAATTCACAAGCGGTGCGAGTGGATCACCGTAAATCAACGGTAAGGTGACAACATGTTCTGACCAGCGTGGAGCTAAGCCTGATTCATAAATAACATAGACGACTGATTTGCCTTCATCAGGACTGGGACGAATGTTGCTTTCCGTCGCAAGTTTCAAATCGGCTTGAATAAAGGGGTTCTTGGGGGCGAGCTTACTGGCTTGTTCGAGGGATTTACGGGCACGTTCTAAATCTGCAGGACCCTCAGCGGTCTGCAGGTAATAAATGCCATTCAGCCAGACCGCGAAAGGGTTCATCGCATTGGCATAGGTCGTCGTAGCACTAAAGTTGGCATGCACCTTGGCCCGTGCTTCTGCAAGTCGGGCATCATTGTCACGTGCTTGAAACTGAGTGTCTTGTTTTGAGATGGCGGCAGCTTCTTGCTTTGCGAGCCGGATACGTTCCTGGGCAATACGTCGAGCATCGTCTTGACGGAAGAGCGATCGCGTTAAAGCCACGCGTGCTTTTTCGGTCTCGCCTAATTCAATCCAGTTGAGCGCTTCGTAGGTGGCAGCGAATATCCGATCAAGGTTACGACCGCGGTACTGAATCTGGTATGGGTTAGAAAAAGACGCTAAACCTTCCTGAGAGAGGGATAGGTCGGCCGCCGCATCCGCATCTCGGAAATAGTCTTCTGCCGCTTCAAATGCCTTCACGCTTTCTGCAAGCTTACCAGCACTGCGCTGTGTATTGGCTAACTCCAATGTCCAGATGAGTGACGAATGATTGTGCTCTTGCTGCGCCTTTTGTGCGACTTCGACGGCATCGCTGAATCCACCGGAGCGATAAGCCGTCTGAAAACCAGATAATTCAGTAGGGTAGGTAGCATGACAGCCCCCGAGCAACATACCCGTGACAACCCATAAGACCGTACCTTTGTTCAATGTAGTGCAATTCAACACGCAGATAACATCCAAACGCGTCTCTGGCTTACCGCAAAGGCAAAAGATAGATGTGTCTTTCAGTCGGCAGAATCCTTGTTTGGTGCCTTTTTAATCTTTCGACGAATCCATAAAGCAACCCCAACTACGAGGTAAACAACCGTCGCTAGCAGCCAGATAACTAAGATAATCTGAATAAGATTCATCGTCGTAGGGAGTTCTATGTACACCTGCTCAATATTTCTACAAGTATTCTTATTACATCTTGTATAATTTATAAATTTATTCAGCTTTAAGCAATGAAGTCCCTTTGTTTATATCTACTTGGAACGGCTATCGCTTTAGCGGCATCAGGCCTTGATCAATCACGAGCCTTAGGAACCGAGCGATCCCTGATTACGGCTGATTTCGCCAAAGCACAGTCTACATTCCGCAGTGCGAAAGATGAGGCTGGCCGACAAGCTTCCTATAAGGTTTTCCAAGATGTCAGCACACGTCTTTCAAAGCTAAGAGCCGATGTCATTTCGGCTAACAGTAATGTCATCACCGCCCTGAATACGCAACGTTCTGGAACACGTGATCGCAGTGCGACAATTAAGGTAACTACTGAAAAGTTAACTCGTGCAAATAGCGCGCTATCTGCGCTAAATTTACCAGCGGGTCCAGATTTCACGACGGCAGACATCAATGACCTACAAAAACTTTGCGATAAGATTAAGGTCACACTCGACGAGCATGCCCATGCATGTGCGAACCTTAAGTAAGTAAAGCTTCTGCAAATTCTTTAGGCTTTTCAAGATGCACGGCATGTCCGGCGCCTTTAAGAATATTGAGTCTGAGCTGTGGTGCCGCCACATGCATCTGGCGGGCCAGATCAACGTATCGACTATCGAGTTCGCCAGCGATGACTTTGGTAGTGTCGCTAAGGCTTGGAAAAAGCCTCCAGGTGTCTGCAAGCTCACCGGTACCAACCCCGCTGAGACTCAGTGCCAGTCCTTCGGGGTCACAGGCAGTCCGGCGCTTTAAAATAGGCGTTAACGTCTCCCGCGGGAGTCGCATGAGCGGTTGAAACATGGTCTGCCAATGCCAGTAGTGAAGGAAGCGCTGCATACCTTCGACGCGCAACAGGCGAGCAACGGCCGCATCACCTGCGACACGATTTTGTCTTTCAGCGACATCAGAGATGCCTGGGCTGGTACTGACCAATATAACCTTAGATTCCTCCGGCAGGGTAGGGTTTTGGATAAGCCAATGTTGGAGAATTCTTCCGCCCATTGAATAGCCAACCAAGGTTAAGGGGCCGGAAGTCTTTGCTACAGCCTCATCAATGATCTTGAGGTGGGCCGACAGGCTATAGTCGGAGACGTCACGTAATGATGAAAGTGATCCGTGTCCTGGCCAATCAGGAGCTATAACCTTAGCTGGATTACCGAGCGCTTGTCGAACTGGCACAAAGTCTTCCGATGAGCCCACAAAACCATGCAAAAAAATGTAATGCATCAGCTTGAACTCAAACCAATATAAGTTTTCGACGCTTCAACTCGCTAAATGTTAATGCATCAGCCTCGCGTAGATTTTCGTAAGATTCGGCGTGTGCGACCCAAGCCCAGTGATCACCGGCGTCCATGCGCTCAAGGAAACGCAGGTGCACTAATGCGAGAATACCTTTGAGTTTATAAAGTCCGCCTG
This sequence comes from Opitutia bacterium, assembly GCA_003485955.1. Taxonomy (GTDB): domain Bacteria; phylum Verrucomicrobiota; class Verrucomicrobiia; order Opitutales; family UBA953; genus UBA8828. Next base: position 201 of record DNHH01000077.1, on the reverse strand, counting down.
TGATGTGTTCAACATCCGCACCCAGTGCGCTGATTTTATCAACGTTGTTGCCTGACTTCTTCCCAAGCAGCTTTACATGCTCCCACTGATCAGCCGCCATGTACTGCAAAACCCCCACAGGGTTTTTCTCGAGATTACTGAGCGTACGGGTACCTTTATAAACGCCCACAATGAAGCGCTTTAGCTTCATGGAAATAGGCG
>DNHH01000014.1 GCA_003485955.1 Opitutia bacterium | reverse complement strand
ATGGTGCGCCATCTAAGCGTAACATACTGAGGGTTAAGGATATAAAGCTCGGAAAAGAAATTGAGATTAATGATGTCAAGCCCATCGAGTTTGCCGATCAGCTCGACATCGTACTCGTGGCTAGCAGCGGGTCTCCGAGTTGGACGTTCCATGGCCAGGGTGCCACTTTTGAGCATGGCGGGGCCACCTTCGTGGTCAAAGGGGTTGACCTTCAGGCAGGCTCGGTGACAGTTGACAAAACCTTTACGCCCAATCCGCGCAAGGGCCCTAAGACCCTTACTGAGACGTTAGTCATTGCTCCAGCAGGAGACACCAAGTCGAAAAATTCTACGCCGCCAACGGCCACACCTAAGTCTGTATCCCCGCCTTTAATCACCCCCCCTTCAAATATCCCTCCTTCATCTACCGGCAAAGCCAACCCTATCCGATGAGTTCTTACATTCGTAGTTTTGCATTTGGAACAACCTTCTTGGTTGCATCCGCATTCTTCCTCTTTGCCCAGGATGCCTCCCCCGAGGCCGAGCGCTATGCGCTCCACGATAAGGCTGTGGCTGCCCAGGAGCGCGGTGATTTGCTCGCAGCAAAGAAGGCTTACGAACAATTGCTTTTGATGAATGAAAAGGATATCGGTGCGCGTGAAGGTTTGGCGACGATTGAGGCCGAGCTTGCTGCTGCCGAAAAAGCCGCTCAGCCCGCTCCGGTTGTTAAGCCTGAAGTCACTACTCCAACTGAACCTACTAATGTCCCGCTGATTGATGAAGTCAGTCGTGAGCGCCAAGCGCTTTACAGCGAAGTCGAAGCTGCGATTAATGAAGCCATTAGCTTAGCCAGCACAGGCCAGTATGATAAAGCCATTCGCTTAATTGATGAAGCGAGCCGAGCTTTGCCAAATAACACCTCTGCAAAAGTCTACCGCGACCGCGTTTCCCTCGCCCGCCAGGACATCATCGGCGCGCGCGATTCTTCGGGTGATGACGTTGAGCGCATGGCTAACCAGCGCATGCGTGAAGTCGCCCGTAAGAACCAGGAGAAAGTCGATGGCGTGGACCGTCTGATTGACGAAGCTCGCTCACAGGTTCGCCGCGGCGACCTCGATGGCGCAAAAGTCTCTCTCGATGAAGCCACCAAGCTGCGCCCTCGCAATATCTCCACCCTCCCCATCGAGGAAGAGATCACTGAAATCCGTAAGTTGATTATCGCTGAGTTAATCAACCGTGCGATTGAAGCGCGCGAACTCGGCAAGGTTCCTGATCTCCTTAATCAATACAAGGTGCTCACGAAGGGTAGCGAAGACATTTCCTATAACCGCCTGAATGCTCTCTACAAAGCTCGCAAGGCAGACCCTTCTTTCAGAGGCGTCGACGAAATTTCGCCCGGCTTGAAGGCTAAAGACGACAAGGTCCAAGAGTTGCTCGTTAAAGGTCGTGCGAAGTATCTCTACGGCGATTACCAAGGTGCTCTTGATACCTATCGCGAAGTGCTTCAGTACCAGCCTTACAATACGGAATCGAAAGCCTACCAAGTCCGTATCCGCAAGTTGCTTTCCGATAACTCGGGTCAGTGGAATCGTGACCTGACGAAAGGAAAACTTCTCGAACTACTCGATGAGTCCTGGAAACTTCCTGAAGTTTACAATCGCGAGCAAACCGGCCCGACCGTCACCGCCCTTGATCCTGTTCTACAAAAACTTAAAGAAATCACGGTCCCAGAAATCAATATTAAGGACCTTCCTTTAAATCGCGCGCTCGAACAGCTCGTGATTGTTTCGCAAGCTTACGATAAAGAGTCGAAGGGTGTGAATATTGTCCCCATTGACCCTGAAAAACGTAACCCCAGCGTCAATATCACGCTGCGCAACGTTACGCTCGATCGCGCCCTCGAATTCGTAGTCAAGCAAGTGAACTTCACCTACACGGTGAACGACGGTATTATCGAAGTTCGCCCTGATTCCGGCTCTAGCGATCTCGAGACAGACTTCTTCCCTCTTCCCGATGCTGCCGTAACTAAGATGACGGGCATCAGTTCGACTTCCAATAATGGCGCCGGTGCTGGCACTAGCAGTCCCTTCAGCGCTGGATCCGGTGCAGGTCCGACAGGTGATAGCGGCGCAAGCCCGCGCGAAGTCGCCATCAAGAACTTCTTTAGTCGTTCAGGCGTCAGCTTCGAAGTTCAAGGCGCTTCCCTTGCTTGGGATGGTGCCATGCTCACCGCCACCCAGACACGCAAGAACCTCGATCGTATCCGCAATATTCTTCGACGCTACTCCGACACGAAGCAGGTGCACATCGAATCCCGCTTTATTGAAATTAACGAGTCTACGCTGAACGAACTTTCCACCAACTGGCAGCTCTCGAAGGCGGTCGGCGCGTCCACAATCATTCGCGCACAGACAGGCCTCCGTGGCATTAATGAGGCTTACGGTGAATCATCCGTTTCCAATCCTGGACGCATTGTCACCAGCAGCAGCACGACAGACCCTGTCACGGGGGCAGTGACGCTCATTCAGAACCCTGCTCTCTCAATTCCTAATAGCCCACCCGCTATCAATCGTGGCAACTTTGGTAGCCCAAGCTACAATTTCGGCGGAGCCGGGGTTGCCGGTCTTGTTGGCACAATTGGCTCCTACGATCTCACGGTATTCCTTCGTGCCATTGAGCAAAACAACGGTTCCGACCTCATGTCGTCGCCTAGCTTAACTGTGGTCGACAATAAGACTGCGACTATTCGCATCGTGCAGACCCTGCGCTACCCCGATTCCTACGGCGACGTACAGTCGAACGTCGGCCAATCGGGTGGTGGTGTAAATGGTGGCGGTGGTGCTGGTGTGACAATCACAGCGGGTACCCCACAGGACTTTAAGGAGCAGGACATTGGTGTGATCCTCGAAGTGACTCCGACGGTCCAGCAAGACGACTCAATCGCCCTTAACCTTAAGCCGCACGTAACCGAGTTCGAAGGATTCGTTGAGTACGGTGGCACCTCGGTCGCTATCCAAGGCAACACGACCGTCACGGTGCCTTCTGGCTTCTTCCAGCCTATCTTCTCGCATCGCGAAGTCACTACCGACGTCACTATCTTTGATGGTGCTACCGTTGTGATTGGCGGTTTGACCCGCGAAGAAGTGAAGACCGTCAACGACAAGGTCCCCATCCTTGGTGACATCCCTCTTATCGGAACAGCCTTCCGCTCTAACGGTAAGACCACGAGCAAGCGAAACCTCATGGTGTTCGTTACCGCCAACCTTATCTCACCGGGTGGTTCACCCCTGCGCAGTAAGCTGCCTGGCGTGAACAATGGCTCTACCTTCTCGAACCCTGTCGTCGTCACCCCAGGTGGCGCAGTTTATCGCGAGGTCAGCGAAGCGGCTAAAGCCGAGACTCCCAAGGCTCCTGAGGCTAAGTAAACCTTAAGCTCAGACTTTATACAGGCCCGCCTTTTGGCGGGCCTGTTTGTTTGGGCTGGCGACACAACGTCTGCTGGGGAATATCGCCTGATGCGTTGGCTGCTTATCGACGGTTTCAATTTAGCTTTTCGCAGCCACTTTGGCATGGAGCGACTCGGACTGAAGCGCGCCGACGGCTTCCCAACGGGCGCCTTGCATGGTTGGATTCGGATGCTTTGGTCGATCGAAGACAGCGAAAAGCCTCAGCGGATGGTTGTCTTCTTTGATCTCGGGGGATCTGATCGGCACTTAGCTGCGCATCCTGAGTACAAAGCACAACGTGCTGATACCCCCGAGGATCTCGAGAAGCAGATACCCGAGATTAAAAAACTGACCCAAAACATGGGGCTTACGATTATTGAGCAACGCGGGGTAGAGGCAGACGACTTAATTGCCTCGGCCGCGCAAAGGCTTTCGAGAGAAGGCCACGAAGTTATCATTGTCAGTGCCGACAAAGATTTCGGCCAATGTGTTGGTGGAAAGGTATTCCAACTAACCCCGCCGACACCTGCTTCAGACTGGCGTCGTTTGGATGCAGCGGGCGTATTCGAAAAGTTCGGGATCCACCCGGAGCGTATCCCTGACTACCTTGCGCTGGTAGGCGACAGCGTTGATAACATCCCCGGTCTAAAGGGTGTTGGGCCTAAGACTGCGGTTAAGTGGCTCACAGAGTTCGCGGATTTAGAAGGCGTACTCTCTGCCGCAGATAAACTCGAGCCCGCCCGCTTCCGCGAGCAAGTGGTTTCAGAGGCAGCTCGTATACGGGCAAATTTAAGCCTCGTTCGATTCAAGACAGACTTTACATGTGAGCTCGACGCTACACCCCCGAGGGACGCTGCCGCCTTAGAGGCTTATTTGGCAGGCATGGATATGCAGGGGACGCTGAAGAAGTTTAAGCAACGCGAAGCGGAGCGTATTGCCAAGTCCCAGGGCGAGCTCTTTTAAAGTCCCAACAAAAAGGCCCGCCATGAGGCGGGCCCTGTT
>DNHH01000090.1:8539-15962 GCA_003485955.1 Opitutia bacterium | reverse complement strand
CGCGACGCACGTAATTCACCGCGCGCAGTCACGATTCAAGGCGGAAGACTTACACTCACAACCTTTACCGAGGCGGGAAAAAATTTCACTGGGTTTGTCACGAGTTCTGGGAAATTCGAACAAGTCTACGGGTACTTCGAGGCGAAGATTCGCTTTGCGAATGCACCGGGGATGTGGGCGGCTTTTTGGATGATGCCAAAAACTTATGGCAAAAGTAAAGATCCAGCGAAAGCCACTGTCGATGGCGTCGAAATAGATATCGTCGAGCACCTTGCTCAATTTGGCGGCACTTACGATACGACAATCCATTGGGGTGGCTATGGGCCACCTCTACAGAATACGCGCACCAAGCGAAATAAGCCAGCGCACGGCGCGAACCAAGGCTGGCACACGTATGCCGTGCGCTGGGAGCCAGAAGGTTACACTTTTTATTACGATGACCAACTCGCCTGGTCTGCCCCCAAAGAAATCCCTGTCTCTCAAGCAGCCCAACACCTTCTGCTCACCTGTGAGGTTAAGGATAAAGGCTGGGCTGGGTCCATCCCTGCAGGCGGCTTCGGCTCCGCAACAGAGTCCAAAGTAAAAATGGAAATCGACTGGGTGCGCGCCTGGAAAATTCCTGCAACACGCTAACTGGCCTTATCGCAGGACGAAGCGGTACGTTGCTTCCGCAAAGGCGTCCAATGGGCCACCCGAAGTCGTTGCCGGGTGATAGGTCGAACGTTCGGCGGCTTCCACCGCTGCGCGATCCAATGCAGTGTCGCCCGAACTTAAAGTTACGGTAGCGCGATGCAGTGTGCCGTGGCGTGAAATTTCAAGCTGAAGACAGACTTTACCTTCGCGACCCGCTAGGCGAGCGGCACGTGGATACACAGGCTCTGATCTAAAATTAAATCGCGGTGGCTCAATCTCGACACCTTTGGTCGGCTCTGCCGGCGCTGAAATCGATACACGTGATGGCACCACCACATCTGCCACTGGCCCGACAATCTTTACAAAAGGCACTTCTGGCACACTTCCAACGTTAACCACCGCAGGCACCTCTGCTGAGAGGCCGGTCGTCGATTTTGGTTCCGCTCTGTCTCTGTCTATCAGAGTAACCGTAACCCAACCTTCACTCAGTGAAGAACGCTCTGCGCTAGAGCCCCAGGCAACTGCCAACAAAGCAACGTGGCTAGCCCCCACACCCGTCCAAATAAATGCTGATCGCACAACACCCATAGGTCATTCTGGTCGATTGGCTAATCGGCTCGGATCAATCAGCCAAAGCAAACGCCACTGACCTAAGGGGTATTTTTTAGTAGGACCCTCAGCACACTCCAACGCAATGAGGGCGCATTTTTTGAGCACCACAGAAACTTCATCCCGACGGCCGCCCAATAATCGCCCAGCCACAATCGCTAGATTAGGGTTATGCCCAACAATCAAGCGATCGTGGCGCGTCTCTGTAATATCCTTAAGAATGCGCTTTGCATTATCTGCGGGACGCAGTCCAGTGACGGGTAGCAGAGGCAAATCTAAACCCGTTAATTCAACGAACCGAGTCGCCGTTTGGACCGCACGCACAAACCCGCTGTGCTCAATGGCGCGGACATCGCTCAGTGCCTTTAGACTTAGAGACTCGACCAAGCACTTCACTTGCAGTTGGCCCTTTTTCGTCAATACCCGCTCAGCATCCGGCGTGCCCGGAACCGCCTCAGCGTGACGTAATAGGAAGAGGCGCATGCGTTCGGCTAGAGTTAAAGAAACAGGCGAGGGAACTAACTTCAAGTGTGGTTGTGGTCTACCACCCACAAAGCTCGCTGCTTAAAGATTTTTTGCCAAAAACTGCGTAAACCGCTCACCGAATAGGCAAAAATGCCTTCTAGATAGGCATAAACACTAGGGTAAAACGCCCTATAGTGAACACTTGTTCATTTTACTTGCCATCAGCCTTTTCTCTTACAAATTCACAACTCTTAACCCACGACACCTATGTCATCCGCAAAAGCCGACGCCTCTGAAAAGAAGGCCCACTCTCACTCAGCCTCTGAGCAGGCTGCCGACCGCAAGACGATCGATCTCGCTCTTTCCGCTATCAACAAGACCTATGGCGACGGCACCCTCATGCGCATGGGAGAAGCCACCAAAATGGCCGTATCGAGTGTCTCCACGGGCTCGGTTGCCATCGACCTCGCTCTCGGCGTAGGCGGCCTTCCGCGCGGTCGTATCGTCGAAATCTTCGGCCCTGAATCTTCCGGTAAAACCACACTCTGTCTCGCTGTGATCGCGGAAATTCAACGCCAAGGCGGCAATGCCGTCTTTATCGACGTTGAGCACGCACTCGACCCTCGCTACGCCAAAGTCGTCGGCGTTGACCTGGATAACCTCCTCGTGTCACAGCCAGAATCCGGTGAAGACGCTTTAAATATCACAGAAACACTTATCCGCTCAGGAGCCGTCGACGTGGTCGTCATCGATTCAGTCGCCGCACTCGTTTCGAAACAAGAACTCGAAGGACAAATGGGCGATGCCACCGTCGGCGTCCAAGCACGCATGATGAGCCAAGCTATGCGCCGCCTTACTGCCGCCATCAGTCGCACCAATTGCATCTGCATCTTCACCAATCAGATTCGAGAAAAAATCGGCGTGATGTTTGGCAGCCCAGAGACTACCCCAGGCGGCCGTGCCTTAAAGTTCTTCTCGTCTATCCGTATCGACATTCGTCGTATCGGTCAGATCAAAGAGCCAACTGGCAAAATCGTTGGCAATCGCACCCGCGTGAAAGTTGTCAAAAACAAGGTCGCCCCTCCCTTCACTGAGTGCGAATTCGATATCATGTATAACGAAGGTATCTCTCGCACGGGCTCCGTGCTCGATCTCGGTATCGAGCATAAAATCCTAGAAAAGAAGGGCGCTTGGATTGCTTATAACGGCCAACTTATCGGCCAAGGTCGCGAAGCCGCAAAAGACCATCTTCAGAAGAACCCCAAGGTTCTCGCTGAAATCCAGAAGATCATTCTGGAGAAGGTCCAGGTCGTGGGAGGCATGACACTTGGTGCGAGCGCTGAAGCTGCTGCTGCCGAATAATTGTAGCCTTAAGGTTGGGTTGAAAGCCGCACCGGGGTGCGGCTTTCCCATTTATAGTAGAGTCACTTGCCTCTAACAAAAAATCTGTCATATTGTTAAGTCCCTGCAGTGTTTGACACCTGCGGCAGCACCCTTCTCCCACGTACATACTAACGGGAGGCAGCGACCCGACCGGCCTCGTCTGAGCCGGGCTCCGCGCCACCCACTTAACCTAGGGAAACACTGGGGCTCCAATGCAGAATCGGCACAGGCGGGGACATTTTGAGAAAGACTAAAGACTGCGGACTAAGGACTAAAGTAAGCACTGTGAACGGAGGGTGATTCAACGGAAGGGTCTTTCGACGGGCCGCGTTTCAGCGCCTCTCGCTGTCTCCGCCTTTAGTCATTAGTCTTTAGCCCTTAGTCTCCATGTGAGCGTAGCTCAGATCAACCCTGCTTCGCCGAAACTAAACCATCCCTTTGAGGTTGGGTCGGACTCGGGCCTGCCGACAATGACATGGTCGAGTAATTCTACGCCGATCATTCGCCCGGCTTCGACAAGTTGCCGCGTGACTGCGCGGTCGGCATGACTTGGGGCTGGGTCACCGCTCGGATGATTATGTGCAACAATGACGGCTGCCGCTGAATGACGTAAGGCCTGTCGAAATACTTCACGCGGGTGAAGGAGTGAACTTGTTGCCGTACCCGAACTGACTTCATGCAGTGCCAATAAACGGTTGCGCCGATTTAAACATAGCGCCCAGCATTTCTCGACCGAAAGGCCCGAGGCTAATGGTTCAAGGCGGGTCCAAACTTTTGCGGGAGCATCGAGACGCTCTCCAGGATCATGTGCTCGCTCCCTTACCCTTCGGGCAATTTCTAATGCTGCCACCAGTTCAGCTGCTTTCGCGGGACCTAGACCCTGTACCCTCGAGAAGTCTGGCATCTCCCAAGCGGACAGTGCGGAAAGTCCTCCTGACTCGGACAGGATAGCATCGGCGATAGACTCTGGAGGCCGACCGCGCGCAGCCAACCCTACCATTAAGGCCAGTAGCTCAGAATCGAGCAAGGTGCGGGGCCCAAGGCGACGCAGCCGTTCACGGGGTTGGTCATCAGCAGTCATACGTCAACCTGTCAGACAACAGGAAGAGCGTAGAGCGCCGTGATACCTTAGTTAAAAGACCTCAGGTGCGGTACCGATCCAGGATTTTTTGGTAAGCGGGTTCGACTTCACTCGCTGCACCCGCAGATAAACCAAGGTCCTTCAGGAGCCCGTCGCGCAGTCCATAAATCCAAGCGTGAACTTGCAGGGGCTGACCGCGCGTCCATGCATCTTGAACAATCGTTGTCGCACAAACATTGCGGGCCTGTTCGACAACATTGAGTTCACAGAGCGTGTCCAACTGCGCTGGACCCAGCACTGAACGAATGGTGAGTTCGTGACGCATGCGGACGTCATTGATATGGCGCAGCCAATTGTCGATCAGACCCAGCTTACGACCCTCGAGCGCCGCTTGAACCCCACCGCATCCATAGTGACCACATACAATGATATGCTCCACTTTGAGAACTTCGACGGCGTACTGAATAACCGACAAGCAATTCAGGTCTGTGTGCACCACAACATTGGCTACATTGCGGTGTACAAAGAGTTCTCCCGGAAGCAGTCCAACGACTTCATTCGCTGGGACGCGACTATCGGAACAGCCAATCCAAAGGTAACGTGGGCTCTGTTGTGCTGAAAGCGTTTCAAAAAATTTCGGCTTTGTCCGACGAATGTTCTGAGACCATTCCCGATTGCGCGCGAAGAGATCTTTGGTTGACAGCATAACAGTGCCTCAGTCCGCCCACTGACCAAGGCGTTGCAAGCCATTTCGAATCCGCAAAGTGCTACAAAGAGTAAAGCCCTTTATACTAACAACGTTTAACCGTCCTCGCGCAGAATCTCGCGTGGAGACGACCCGTTATCGGGCCCCACATAACCTTCTTGCTCTAAATTATCCATGATGCGCGCGGCACGGTTATACCCAATCGAAAGTCGGCGTTGCAACATGGACACAGACGCGCGTCGTGTGGTACGGATAATCTCCCAGGCTTTTGCCGACATTGGATCCGAAGACGGACCGCTGCCATCAGAGTCCCCGCCTTCATCGGGCTCATTCGCACGGTCCAAGGCATCTTGTACTTCTGATAAGAATTCAGGGGGACCATTCTTTTCACGAATGAATCCAACAATGCGACTGACGTCTTCGTCAGAAATAAAGGACCCTTGGACGCGTTGCAGAGAAGCTGAACCAGGCGGCAGGAAAAGCATGTCGCCAAAGCCGACCAATGTCTCCGCGCCGCTTCGATCAAGGATTGTCCGTGAGTCGACATTTGCAGCTACCTTAAAGGCAATGCGCGTAGGCAGATTCGCTTTAATTAATCCAGTAATGACATCGGTTGATGGACGCTGTGTAGCCAGAACCATATGGATGCCGGCAGCTCGAGCTTTCTGAGCAATCCGCGCCACCGCCGTTTCAATGTCTTTTGCCGCAACCATCATTAAGTCGGCCATCTCATCGATGACGCAGACGATAAAGGGTAATTTTTCTTTAGGGATTTCCACCGCCGCCACAGGACCTTCTGCCACCGCCTCGGCAGCCGCAGCTCGCTCGTCGGGGGTTAAGTTAAGCTCTTCCTGCTTAGCTTTTGCAGCCTCTTCGACATCGCGGGTGATTCGGGCATTAAAGCCCGCTAAGTTGCGTACATTCACAGCAGCGAAGATACGGTAGCGGCGCTCCATCTCGGAAATAAGCCACTTCAGTGCCGCAGGAACTTTTTGAGGATCCGTAACGACTGGAACTAATAAATGCGGAATCTCGTTGTAGACCTGCAGCTCAACAACCTTCGGGTCGACCATGATAAGACGCAAGTCGGCTGGCGACATACGGTAGAGCATCGAGATAAGCAGCGTATTGATACAAACCGACTTACCCGAGCCCGTAGAGCCCGCGATGAGTGCATGAGGCATCTTGGCCAAATCTTGGACGACAGGTTTATTGGTCACACTATCTACGCCCAGCACAACCGGAATGGAGGCGTCGGACTCAACCCACGCTTTAGATTCAAGAATTTCGCGAAGCGCTACCAGCTGTCTTCGGCTATTGGGAATCTCGATACCCACCGTGCCTTTGCCAGGAACCGGTGCAAGGATGCGCACCGCGTCGGCTTTCATGTTCATGGCGATGTTGTTCTGCAAACCAGAGATACGTTCAACACGAACACCGGGTGCGGGTTTAATTTCGTAACGTGTAATCGAAGGACCTTGCTGAATACCCACGTCAACTCCGTTCTCAGGATCTACCGGAACAACTTCGACGCGGAACTCGCGCAGGGTCTGAATAAGCTCTCCCGCACGACGACGGTAATCTTCACGCGCTTCATCGCGGGGTGGCGGCGGCGTTACTAAATCCAATCCAGGGAAAATGTAGGTCCCGGTTTTCTTGCGAAGCTGAGCGGCTGTGGCGCGTTCAATGCGCTCCGGCTTCGTAATAGATACTTTGCCAGTGACCTGGGGCTTGGGATCTTGGTCTACTTTTATCTTCGGCTTCTTTTCGTCGGCAGATAAAACTCCGCTCAATCCATCGCTAGTGTCATCAGGATTCCCGATGACAACTTTGTCAGGATTCACGACTTTTACAGGAGGAATAACTACGGCCGGCGGTGCTTCTTGAGCCACAGGACTAGCAGCGATGGGGGCGACCAATGTTGACCCCTTAACGGTCTCTGCCATGCGCAGAGCATGTTTACGGGCTTCAGCATCGCGCCGTTGCGCCTCTGCCACGCGAAGATTTTGTTCACGTCGGTTCTTGTTCCAACTCAAGAAACTATCGCGCAATTCCGAAATCCACGTTGCCAGCGTTGCCTTGGGATCGTCGGCCAACACACCCAATAAACAAAAGCCATAAGCGGGGACCAAGATTAGCCATGCTCCGATGTCGCCGACAGCTGGCTCAAGGACGCGCTGGTACATAAACCGGCCAAGCATTCCACCTGCGCCCTTAGGGTCAAAAGCCGTCAGGCCATCCATTGGAGCGCTGATACCTAAAAAGAGCGCAAGCAGTGCAGCTCCCAGCAGGGTACAACCAAGCATTAACAAAGTCTTGGTTGGCCAGAGCGTGTGCGCACGGCGATTGAGCGCCAGCCATCCTGCGACAAATAGCAAAGTGGGGATGAGAAAAGCGCCGTAGCCTAAAAATACAAAACACAGCGTCGCTACAAATGCCCCAAAGCTGCCACATGGATTGGTGCCAGTTGTTTCGACAGCGGAATCAGAAGGGATACTGAAAGCACCCTCAATGGTGGTGCGCAAAAAACACTCTTGGCCCGCATC
>DNHH01000090.1:2686-8272 GCA_003485955.1 Opitutia bacterium | reverse complement strand
GGCCGGCTCTCGCTGGTTGGACGAGCAAGGGTTGCAGAACGTTTGCGCACAGGGGTTGCCATGAAAATCAGTCGCCGAAAAGACCCGACTGCGTACTGCCGGACTTAATAGAAGAACCTGAAGCAGGCGGATGGATGTGGCGTGGTGGCTGAGAGACGCGGGCGTCGACAGCTTGACGGCGTTCCGCAACGAGACGCTCTATCATGCCTGAAACTGCGTGGCGAATCCAACGCGTGGTAAATGAGCCATCGGTGTAATCGCAAGGACCATAGCCATGGACGCGACCAACTTGAAGCAAGCTGTCGCATTGGGCAAACTCTGCTTCGCTGTCAGGGCGATATACGGCAAAGGTCTTGCCGCCATTCTTTCGCAACAATGAGAATACGGGTACATCGCTTGGGCCGTCGGCGACATAAAGCATGCTTTCAAACGGCACACGACGATCCTCAGAGCGCACCACTGCGTTGACATCAATTCCTGGGTCGCGACTTGTTCCTTTATTAATTTCAAAAACAAAACGCGTCTTCACGGTATTATCAACCATCGCCGCAACTTGCGATATTTCGGACGGCGTCTCTAAAGAAAGTTCGTGCTGATGAGTGAAGTTTGGCGGTAATGGCTCTTCAAGAAATTCGCAGCCGTAGATGCCTGCACAGTGACGGGCTAACTGAGTGCCTCGAATCATCTCAGCAATCCCTGTGCTGACAATGTAATGCTCCAAGGCAACTTCGAGCCCCTGCTTAGCACCCAAAGCCTGTGCGTAGGTCTGGATTTCAGAGAAGAAATTTGGGAGTCCAGGGCAGAGCTCGATATCTGCACCCAATTCACGGAGCCGCTTATTGGTGAGACCACGCAACGGCCCATTCTTTACATAACTCAGAAGGTGGTTGAGATAGACAGTATCTTTCGAGGTACGAATACCCTTCCGCGCATAGAGGCCCGGAAGTTGATTAGTTTCTCTCCAGAAGGCGGCCTCGTCCACGCCGTAAGCACGGAAGAGGGGAGTCTGCATGTATCCCGGAATGAGAGTTTTATCAAAATCCCAGACACAAGCGAGCACGTGGCTGGTGCGTAAGGCGGGTTCAGAGGGTCGAGAATCGGACACGGTTGGAAGGTCGGGCTTGCACGAAGTGCCTGCAAGCACTCCATTGGATTAACCGCGGCACCGCCCGCCTCCAAGCCCCGATTGGTCATGAGTGCATCGCCACCCCGCCCTAACCTTACAAACCTTCGCCGGCGCCGGGCAGAGCTTGAATCAATTTTAGCCGACCCCGCCTCGTTTGCCGACGGACGTCGCGTGGCTGCCCTGGCCCAAGAACTCCGCTTTCTAAACTCCGCTCTTGCGGCAGGAGATAAGGTCGAGGCTGCCGAACAAAAGCTAGCGGAGGCACAATCCTTACTCGCAGACCCCACCACAGACAATGAAATGCGGCAGTTAGCTAAAGAAGAAGCCCGGGAAGCAGAGGCTGCCCTACCCGAACTAGCCACAGCCCTTATTGAGGCGCTTGTCCCTCCTGATCCTGCCGAAGGACGTAATGTTATTCTTGAAGTCAGGGCAGGCACAGGGGGCGAAGAGGCGGCGCTATTTGCCGGAGAACTCGCACGCATGTATGGTCGCTACGCCGAACGACAAGGGTGGAAACATGAAACCTTAAGCTTAAGCCGCTCAGATTTAGGAGGGGTGCGGGAAGCTGTGCTTCTCATCGAAGGCTCAGGGGCATTTGCCGCTCTTCGACAAGAAGCAGGCGTCCATCGGGTTCAACGCGTGCCGAGCACAGAAACCTCCGGTCGCATTCATACCTCAGCCGCAACAGTTGCCGTTCTACCAGAAGCCGAGGAAACTGAAGTGGAACTCCGGCCTGAAGACTTAGATTTATCGGTTGCCCGTGCAAGCGGAGCCGGCGGACAGCACGTCAATAAAACAGAGTCGGCCGTGCAAATTATCCACAAGCCCACAGGCTTAATGGTTTATTGCGCCGACGAGCGCTCGCAGTTGCGCAACCGACAAAAAGCGATGCGTATTTTATGCGCACGTTTACTCGAACTACGAACATCGGAAGCACACGCTGCACGATCCGATGCGCGCCGCAGTCAAGTTGGCTCAGGCGATCGCTCTGAGCGAGTGCGTACGTACAACTTCCATCAAAATCGCGTCACCGATCACCGCGTTGATTTAACGCTTCACGGATTACAACAAGTACTCGACGGCGATATTGCTGAGCTCACGCAGGCGCTCGTTGCCGCAGATCGACGTGCGCGTGCGGAAGCGTTTACTCAACCGGGAGCGTAAACGAGCCAACGCCTGCCTTGATACGGAACCGACCCGTTTCCGGCCGGCCATCATCTAATCGTTTATCCAAAGCGATGAGGAAGGTTTGCGCGTCTTGCACGTTTTTGGGCTCAAAGGTAATCGCCGCCACACCTTCTGCCCCGGATTGAACAAAACGCCAAGTTCCCGTCACGGTTAGGTCGCCCGCAGCTTTTTCCCATGCTTTAGAAAAATTGTACCGGTTTAAGCCTTCAGGAGCTTTGGTGAGATCAAAATCTTCCGGCCAAACGCGCTGCTCCAGACGATACTGAATAAGAGGAATCGCGGAACGACGATACGTCTCTGCCACGGACGAAGATTTGAGATAGTCCTGAAGTACCGTATAAAAGACCCAAAGAGAAAAAGTTAATGCGCCGACAAAAGCCCACTTAACAACGTGAAACCACAATGGCGTCGTGGGTGCCAAGAGAATGGCAGGGTTCCTAGGGTCAGATGAAGACATGCGAAGCGTCTTTAATCTGCAGAAATCTGCAGCTTTCGGCAAGCGTGGCTTTTTTACTTTCGCCTATATACCCGAGACTCTTTCAAACAAGAGCCGTGGATTCTGCATACCTTGAACGCTTTGCGGGCGTAGCCCGTCTTTACGGCAAGTCGTCACTCGAGCGACTCTCTCGCACCTCTTTTATGATTATAGGTTTGGGTGGCGTGGGCTCATGGACAGCAGAAGCCTTGGCGCGTAGCGGCGTGGGCAAACTTGTCTTGGTCGACGGCGACGACGTCTGCACCTCCAACACCAATCGCCAATTGCACGCCGTAAAAGAATCTATGGGGCAGCCTAAGGCAAAAGTTCTCGCAGATCGCGCGCGTAGCATTCACCCGACAATTGATGTACAGGCAGAAATACGTTTTGTCTCTCGCCCAGGCGCACCCGCAGCCCTCGACGGGTTCCAGGGAATTGTCATCGATGCCATCGATAGCCTAAGCGCTAAGTGCGGCATACTAGCCGCGACACGCGCGGCTAAACTTCGCACCGTCACTACGGGTGGCTGTGCAGGGCGCATCAGCGGTACGCAAATTAAGGTCTCTGACTTAACTTCTACCCGCGATGACCCGCTCCTGCGACTTGTACGAAAGCGCCTGCGCCAAAATTTCGACTTTCCGCGCAAAGGGCCGATGGACATCTCTGCTGTTTGGTCAGACGAGCCATTACGCGTAGCCACAGATTGCGAAGGCTTACCGGGAAATCAGTTGCCGGAAGACGAAGAACTGCACCCAAACTGCGAGTGGGGATATGGCACGGCTGCACATGTTGCCGGAGCCTTTGGACTCGCTGCTGCGGGTGAAGCTATTCGCTTAGCACTCCTCGAAACTTAAATTAACGGGCTGCCACTTATAATCGAATTCATTATAAGCCTAGGCGTGGTTAAGCGCACGAAGCGCAGCATTAAACACGGGAATAGGCTGAAATTGGCCGCAGTGTTCAGCAAATCTAGATAATGTGAGGCTCCTGACGGGTCTTCCGTCGTTTCCGCTTTCGTCTTTTCCGTTTAATGCTTAACCCACGTGCATCGACATGCGCGCTCCCGCACTACCGACCGAAGCTTTAATGACCGTTGAAGGTCTACCTTTTCGCAAAGTGGCGACGGGCAAGGTGCGCGAAATTTTTGATTTGGGCGAACAGTTGCTGATTGTCGCAACCGATCGACTATCAGCATTTGACGTCGTCATGCCGAATGGCGTACCTGGCAAAGGCATTCTACTCACTCAAGTGAGCCTCTGGTGGTTCGAGCAAGCCGCCAAGATTTTCCCTATTCACCTTGCACCCAATCACGCGCAAGCAGTTGCGGCGGCGCTAAAAGGCCATGAAGCACTTATTCCCCGATCAATGTTGGTGCGTAAATTAAAACCCTTACCCGTGGAAGCGGTCGTGCGCGGTTATTTAGCCGGGAGTGGCTGGAAAGAATACAAGTCAAGCGGTGCAATTTTAGATCACAAGCTACCGTCGGGATTGCTCGATGGATCTAAGCTGCCGGAGCCTATCTTTACGCCATCAACGAAAGCTGCCGCCGGACACGACGAGCCAATCACCCAAGCGCGCTGCGCGGAGATTCTCGGACAAAAAGATTTTGTGGCTGTCCGTGATGCGTCGATTGCGCTTTACCGCATGGGATCTGAGCGTGCAGCCCAAGCCGGTATTCTTCTCGCTGATACGAAGTTTGAATTTGGACATGCGGCCGACGGTTCGCTTGTGCTCATCGACGAAGTGCTCACTCCTGACTCTTCGCGTTATTGGCCTGCCGAACGCTGGCAACCCGGTCGCTCACAGCCTTCCTACGATAAACAATTTGTGCGCGATTGGCTCGAAGCCCAGCCTTGGGATAAGCGTGCACCGGGCCCGCGCCTACCTGACGACATTGTGAAGGGTACACAGCGACTCTACACAGAGTGTCTCGAGCGCCTGACAGCCTAAGCAGGGTCAGTTAACTAAGATATCAACCTGGCAGCGCTCGCAGCGCGGCTTGCCTGGAATCAGCAAGAGTTCACCGCAGAGGGGACAATGTGATCCGTCGAGCGGCGCGACGGGTGTTTTGCCATCGTCGAAGCCAAATTCCGTAGTCTTGCGAAGCTGACGCTGCACCATGTAACCCCAAAGAACGCCAAAGCCGATAAGCGTGATCCCGCCGGCAATGCCGTCGGTCATACTTGCGTCCTTTCCACCCAAGGCATCCTCCCCCGTCCGCAACGTCTCAACGAGCGCCCAAAGACCGGCGACCACAAATAGGCCTGCGAGCACTAGGGGCCAGCGCATTGAGGCGGGGCGCACCGTCAGATTCGTCTTGGGGTTCTTGCCACAGGTAGCACAAGCCCAGTCTGTCACGCGCGCGACGGGTAGAATTGGAATCCAGAAGAGATGGATGACGACGAGACTGCGGATACCGATGGCGAGTCGTGGCTCCTTACAAACCGTGCACCATACATTGCGCACAGCGACGCGCCGACGGAAGAATTTGTAGTGTCCGTGGAGCAACAACATCGACTCAGAAACCGGCAGCGAGACGGTCGCGTACTTGCGTCGCCTCGAGCGTAGCTGGAAGCCCGACGCGCGACTCGATGAGTACCGGCCAATCGAGCGAGTCCTCGGGTATGCGTCCGTGCGATCCTTTAATAAGCTGAGGACTCAATGGCGTAAGCTGGAGCAGGGCCCGGAAGCCAAGCTTCTTACGAATCAGGAACCAAAGTACATTTAACATCGGCAGCTTTACGTTTGGATCGATGAGCAGTTCACAGGGGTCGTAGCCGGGCTTGCGATGGATATC
>DNHH01000090.1:1891-2515 GCA_003485955.1 Opitutia bacterium | reverse complement strand
CGTAGCCGGGCTTGCGATGGATATCGACTGTCCGAGCAAAGTCTGGCGCACGGGCGTCGTCCTCCCAGTAATTGTAAGCAAACCAAGTGTGAGTGTCGGATACAGCGAGCAAATCACCGGAGCGCTCATGCCAAAGTCCTTCGGCTTTCTGCGCAGCTACATCCAACACGCGCTCAACGCCAGGCGTTGATTCAAGTACAGTGCGAACCTCGCCGAGTAGATCCGGATCACGCACATAAACGTGGGCGACTTGATGGTCGCATACTGCAAAGGCGCGACTGTGGAAGGTGTCGAGAATTTCTCCGCCAAGCTCATCCTTTATAGCCAGCCATCCTTGCGTGCGGAAAACGCGGTTTAGGCAGACGGCACGGTCGACAGCAGTGATGCCATACTCGGAGAGTATAGTGACCTCCACGCCTGAACGCTCGAGGTCATCGGCCAATCGCCCCACAAGCTTATCTATCTCGGCGCGGGCGGCGTCTGCTTCCGCAGAACGAGGACCGTACCGCTGTAAATCATAATCAAGGTGCGGAAGGTAAACCAAGTTAAGATCTGGCTTCTCGTTATGCTCGATCCAGCGCGCGGCATCAGCAATCCATTGAGAAGAATCGAGCCCCGCATACG
>DNHH01000090.1:0-1711 GCA_003485955.1 Opitutia bacterium | reverse complement strand
AATCGAGCCCCGCATACGGACCCCAGAAAGCGCCAAAGGGGAAATCCCAAAGATCTTTCTTTAGGGCGTAACGTAAGTCGTGCGGCCACGTTGCAATATCGAGCGCCTTGGAACCATCCGCTTTATAAATAGGCCGCGGGGTGACCGCCATATCCACGCTTGATCCAAGGTTAAACCACCAGAAGAGATTGGCGACGCGGAATCCAGGTCGCTTTGAACGCACTGTTTCCCAAATTTTTTCACCTTCAACCAAGCGGTTGGATTGTTTCCAGAAATGGACTTCGGAAAGCGTACGGTCCATCCAGCCATTGGCGACGATACCATGTCCAGCAGGCGTAAGGCCTGTGAGATAGCTAGCTTGTGCAGTGCAGGTGACC
This sequence comes from Opitutia bacterium, assembly GCA_003485955.1. Taxonomy (GTDB): domain Bacteria; phylum Verrucomicrobiota; class Verrucomicrobiia; order Opitutales; family UBA953; genus UBA8828. The sequence goes on along the minus strand of DNHH01000090.1, from coordinate 1,334 downwards.
GCAGGAAAGGCCGGCTTCACGCGCACCATCGACCCGCTGGCTACACGCGCAGCGAGCTTAGGCATTTTACCGCTCGTTAAATCACGAGCAGTCAGTCCGACGATATTTAAGACTGCGCGGCGCATGTCAGTTGGTCGTAAGTTTTTAACTCATCGATAACACCACGGACGCAACTGGGCGCCATGTGGTGTACCTGCGTAGACTGACCAATCGCCGCTGGGAGAACCAAGGTTAACTGTCCGCCTAAATGCTCGCGGAACTCTTCAAGTCCACCCAAGAGCGGGACGCTTTCTTGTTGGTGTAACTCAGGTGTATAAACCCTGAAGCCGAGAGACGTGAGCAGTCGAAGCACGCGCTCGGCCTCTTGTCGGTCGAAGAGACCAAGGTCACGAGCACAGAGCACATCAAGGGCGAGTCCAATGGCCACCGCCTCGCCATGGGTCAAGCGGTGAGCCGTCAACGACTCGAGTTTATGGGCAGCCCAATGTCCAAGATCTAATGGACGCGCACTCCCCAACTCAAAAGGATCGCCGCTGCCAGCGATGTGCTTGGCATGCAGCTCAGCAGAGCGGCGAATCGCACGTCCAATCGCCGACAAATCTCCCGCAGCCAACTGCGTGACATCTTTTTCAAGTGCCTTAAAAAAATCTGCGTCTTTAAGCAGCGCAACTTTAACGGCCTCCACCAAACCGTCGCGCTTACCGCGAGCATCAAGCGTGGTCAGTAGTTTCAAATCATTCACGACTGCCGCCGGAATAGCAAATGCGCCCGTGAAGTTTTTCTTCCCAAAAGTGTTGATGCCATTTTTGACGCCCACACCTGCATCGCCTTGGCCCAGGGTCGTCGAAGGCATGCGAATGATGCGCACACCGCGGTGTGCAGTTGCGCAGGCAAAGCCAACCGCGTCGAGAAACGCTCCGCCGCCAATCGCGAGGACATAGGAGTGCCGGCAGATCTTATCCGCTTCGATGGCGGCCAAAACAGCTTTAACAACCTGAGTGTCTTTTTTTGCAGCCTCGCCGCCTGTTAACACCAGCGGCTCACGCGTCATGTGCAGTCCGCTCGCTTTTGCATAAGCTGAAATGCTTTCAAGTAGGCGCGGCGATGACTTCGCCAAACCACTGTCAACTAGCGGTAAGAATTTTGCAGCCCCGAGAAGCCCCTTGAGACAGGGATTGGACGCAGCAAAGGCATCCTCGGTGAAGAGAATGCGGTGACGGAACGTCACTGAGAAGCTGAGATCGAGCTCGTCCATACTTGTGACTTAAAGTGAAAACTTAAGTCGTGGGCATTAGACGCCGCAAGCCAAGGGCAGTTCCATACAAAAGAAGCAA
>DNHH01000056.1:7740-8269 GCA_003485955.1 Opitutia bacterium | reverse complement strand
GCACGGAATCCAAAAAAGATCACGAGTACTGCGACTACCGCGGCGGGTAGTAACAGCGAAGGGCGGTCAGCGGATAGCTGGAGTTTTGAGTCCGCCATTGTTAAAGAGCAAGTCAGCCCCTTGGTAGTAGGCCTTCGTGGCTTCGTCATTTTTCTCGGCATCGGCAGTCGGCGCAGTCGTTGGCTCGAGTGCACCCGTGACCAGGTCGACATTAAACCGGGCGGTGTCGCGTACGGGTTTAACCACCGTCAATTGACCATCACGGATCATGCCAAGTTTTTGGTAATTACTAATAAAGATACGTGGCTGGTAAGAAGGGCTGAGGGCGTCGCTACCAAAGAATCGGGACTCATACGAAAGATTGAGTAAACCCAACAAGGTCGGTGCAAAGTCAAGCTGCGCAACCAATGTATCCACCTGCTTTGGTGCAATATTTCCTGGGGACCAAATAAAGAGCGGGATTTCATATTTTTTAACTTCTAACTCCTGCTTTCCGGCGACTTTAGCACAATGGTCCGCAACGATTACA
>DNHH01000056.1:1829-7529 GCA_003485955.1 Opitutia bacterium | reverse complement strand
AATCGTGTCCTTAAACCAAGGCTTCGATCGAGCGGCTTCTAAAAATGCCCCGATTGCATAATCCGAATAAGCAACGCCGCCCGCAGCCTTACCATTTAACTTTTCATCAATCTTCCCTGCCGGCCATGTGAATGGACGGTGATTCGACGTTGTCATGATGAATTGATGGAAAGGCTTACCTTCGGCAAACGCCCGATCGGCTTCGGCCATCGACCACGCATAGGCATCTTCATCGCTCGCACCCCACGCATTCGCGAAGACAGGCTTAACGCCTTGTTGAGCTTTTACCGGCTGATCCACCACACGATAGCCATTCGTGCCAAAGAAATAGTTCATATTATCGAAGAACCCATCACCGCCATAAATAAACGAGGTGTCGTACCCGTGCGCAGCTAACACTGAGCCCAAAGTACAAAGATTCTCACAGCCTTTTCGCCGCAAAACTGATTGTCCTGGAATCGGCGGGATTGAAAGCGTCAACGCCTCCATGCCGCGCACGGTTCGCGTACCACTCGCATAGCAGTTCCTAAACCAAAGCGACTCACGCGCAATGCGATCCAAGTTAGGCGTGAGACCAGCTGACTTATAGCGCTCATGACCATAGCAACCGAGATACTCTGCACTGAGACTTTCGACCGTAATTTGGATAACATTTAATTTTCTCGGCACCCCTTTCGCGGTAACTTTCCGGGTGATATCCGTGCCAGGACCACTTAGGGCAACCTCGCCTTGAGTAACGAGTTGTTGTCGCAATGACTGAACAGGGTTCTCCAATGAAGGATAGAATCGCGTCCACTCGAGCTCATTGGCCCAAAACGCAGCCAGAAAAGCATATTCGCCGTTCTTACCAAGCTCCGTATCATAACTATTTTCCCAGCCTGGCTGGATGTCACCCATGTGGCGAAGCCCAGCGGTCAAACGCTCAGCGATTGATGTATGGCGGCCCATCATCGCCTTCTGTTCAGAACGACCAACGCCATAGGCCACAACGAGTAAGCCAAAGAACGGCAGGGTTAAAAGAACAGGGGTAACCCAGGGAGAGGATTGCTCATCATCGGCCCTTGCCCATGCCTGCCAAAGACGCAATCGGTTCAGAGCAAAAACGATACTAACCACGACTGCCGTAATCCCCACCAAAATGAGTGGCATCGAGTACGACTCGATAATGTTCTTAACAACCTCAACGGTGTAAACGAGGTAGTCGACTGCGATAAAATTGAACCGCACATTGAACTCATGCCAAAAGAGTATTTCGGACATCTTCCAAAATACAAAAAGCCAGACACCAAAGAACCATCCTGAAGCTAAAATCATTCGCCGCCAACCCGTGCTCGGAACTTTAGCAAAAAATGCAGTCAGGAATGCATATGGAATTGCTAGCCACCAAGCCATCAGGACGTCAAAAAAGAAACCGGTGAAGAACGCACCGAAGGTCGCAAGGTGCCAAGACACCGACCCGGCACTAGCGATGAGCAACCCCACCCGTAACAACGTGCAAAGCCCAAGGTAAGTAAGGGCAAGTAAAAGTGTACCCCCTTGACGGGTGGCAATCTTTTCGCGCAGACGTTCAATCATAAAGATAGAATCACCACGCAAGACAGTAACGGCAAGGTGATTTAAGATTGAGGTGGCACGGGGTCCTCACCGCAACCTCCCCATGGATGGCATCGACAAATCCGGCAAATACTCAGCCAAAAACCCTTGAAAAATCCATGTTGGGTAAAGGCTTCGGCTGCATAAGCCGAACACGTTGGGTGAAAGCGACACCCTGAACCTGGAATAACCTTATGTAACAATCGTGAAAAGAATTTCTGGTACACCTGAATTAATAGTTGCACACAGCGCACTGCCCAAGATGTCGGCAAATTATCCATCGCTACGCGGACGTTGTGTCTTTGCTTTCGTTGCACCCAAACGCAACGCCTCAATCAATGAAGCTGTGGATCGGGTGAGAATCGATTTGCGCACAACGATAGCAACATCCCAGCCATTCGGAAAAAGATCAGGGCACGCACGAAAAGCTTCGCGCACTAAACGCTTCGCACGGTTGCGTTGAACTGCCAGTAGTATCTGTTTTTTGGCAGCAATGATACCTAACCGTGCAGGCTGAGTCTCAGACGCAACAAGTCCTGCATTTAAGACAAAGGACCCGCAATCGATACGAGCTCCTAATGTGCGGAGTTTGCCGAAGTCCTCCTGGCGGCGCAGACGACGCTCGCGGGGGAGGCGCATGCAGGCCTTAGACCTTCGTCAAGTACTTGCGACCGGTACGACGACGGTTCTGCAAAACCTTGCGACCGCCACGGGTACGGGAACGAGCACGAAAACCGCACTTACGAGCACGGGCGATACGGGAGGGGCGGTAGGTCGGTTGCATGGCCGTTAAAAGGTAGAGGTCACAGAAAAGGGCACAGGGCACAGTGTCAAGCGTCCCCCTCGGTGCTTCCCGGCTTGGCAGGACCGCTTTTGGGGGGCAGAATGGCCTTCTTCATGGCCGACCCCGCAAACCCTGGCAAGCGCACTGGCCCGCTCAAGGCGTTCGATAACCCTGAGTTTATGCACTCAACCTTTGCACGGAGCATTCGTGTACAGGCTGAGATGCAGGAGCCCTATGTCCGGTTCAAGCGCCACGGCATCCGCAATACCTTCGTCATGTTTGGGTCTGCACGGACCCTCCCGGCCGATGTCGCTCAAGCCAAACTCGCTGAAGCCAAAAAGGATACCAAGGGCTCCCCAGCAGAAATAGCCGAACGTATCCACCGTGCCGAATTAGCCCTACGTAGCTCAACCCACTACGAGGCTTGCCGACGACTCTCCGCTGAACTTACGCGCTGGTCACTCACCCTGCCTGAATGGCAACGCTTCTACATTTGCTCAGGCGGCGGACCTGGAATCATGGAAGCGGCCAATCGCGGCGCCCACGAAGCTGGCGGAAAATCTGTCGGCCTCGGCATCTCACTTCCTTTCGAACAAGATCATAACCGCTATATTCCCGAGGATCTCGATCTGGAGTTTCATTACTTCTTCATTCGTAAGTACTGGTTCCTCTATTTAGCCAAAGCCATGGTCGTATTCCCAGGAGGGTTCGGCACGTTTGATGAAGTGTTCGAGATGCTCACGCTCGTGCAAACACGCAAGACGCGGAAACATATCCCGATTATTTTCTTCGGTTCCGATTATTGGAAAAAAGTTCTCAACTTAGAAGTGATGCACGAGTGGGGCATGATTTCACCCGAAGACCATCAACTCTATCGCCACGTCGATACGGTTGAAGAAGCGCGCGACTTCCTCATCGCAGAAATGACCAAGCATTACTTAACCGCAGACGGTCAGCGTCGTGGCTAAAAGGGTGCACATCGGCTGGACCACCCTACCCTCGCGCGACGAGGCAGACCGTTTAGCTGCTAGCACCGTCGAGTCAGGACTTGCCGCCTGCGCACAAGTAGACGGCCCCATACGATCCCACTACACTTGGGAAGGTGAAATTAAGGCCGACGAAGAGTGGCGCGTGACGTTTAAGTACTCCAGTGACCGTGAAGCCGACCTCCAAGCCTGGATACTGTCACGGCATCCTTATGCCGTACCTCAGTGGATTGCAGTCGATGCTGTCGCAATTTCGCCTGCCTACCAAGCATGGGTCCTCGGCACCCGATAATACCGATGGATAAAACTCCAATTTTTTCCCTACTCTACTTTGTCCTCGGCGCATCCGTCTTGGCCATGTGGATTGGCGACCTACGTCGAACGCGCGATGGCCGCATGCGTTTTTGGCCCGGGGCTACCATGGCGAATTGGCAGTCCATCCTCTTTGCCATCTCGGGCGTAATTCTTCTCACAATCATCGAGACCCTGTTTGAGAATCGTCTCGGGCTACGCGAACAACAACAGACGCTGCCGGCACACTACCTATTTGCGATGCTCGGTGCTTCGATTGTTGAAGAAATGACGTTTCGTGGATTTACAGCCCCCGAAACCCTTAGCGGCTATAAGCTGCTCGCGGTTATCATTTTTGGGTCAGCAATCTTCGTCACCCTGCATGGCTATGGCCTGTCGGACATGAAGGGCTGGGTATCCTCTGGGTCGGCCTTCGCCGTTTCCTGCTGGTTGTACCTCAGTCGGTTCAACTCACTGAATCCTAGTCGGTCAATGATCCCAAGCCTCGCGGGGCATACTGCGCGCAACCTTGCAGTTTTCGGGGTCAAGGCTGCCCAAGGCTATATCGTCTGGTAATGATTCATTCTCGCAACCTTTAGTCAAAAACACTGTCTTCAATCTACCTACCACTATGAGCGCACCTGAATCCCCTTCATCTCGTCGCGAATTCCTTCGTCTGGCCGCACTCGCTGGCTTTGGCCTAGGCATTGGCAACGGACTCACTTCAAACCTCGAAGCCGCACCCGATCCACGTGCACTGAGCTTCAGCGGCATCACGGAAATCGGCAAGACTCGCCCCCGCCCTACAGGCGCTAAGCCAGTTTGGAATCTCGCTACTAAGCCGATGGAAAAAGTGCGAGTAGCCTTTATCGGTCTAGCACGCGGCATGACGCATCTTGATAGCGCCTTGAACCTGCCTTTCGCTGAAGTCATCGCCGTTTGTGACCTACTGCAAGATCGTGCTGAGAACGCGGCTAAGAAGGTTGCAAACAAGACTGGCAAGCGCCCTGCAGTCTACGCCGGCGACGAAAATATCTGGGAGAAGATGATCGCCCGCGACGACATCGACGTCGTCTACATTTCGACCCCTTGGGAATGGCACGTACCGATGTGCGTGAAGTCGATGAAGGCAGGCAAGCACGCGTTCGTCGAAGTTTCCGCCGCCGTGACCGTCGACGAATGCTGGCAGCTGGTCGACACCTCCGAGCTGACCCAGCGTCACTGCGTCATCCTTGAGAATTGCTGCTACGGCGACACTGAGCTCTTCGTCCTCAACATGGCCCGCCAAGGCTTCTTCGGGGAAATGAAGCATGCCGAGTGCGCTTATATCCACGACCTTCGCCAAGAGCAGATGTACCGCCTCGGTGCCGAGGGTGCCTGGCGCCGTAACTACCATACCTTCATCGACGGCAACCTCTACCCGACGCACGGCCTCGGCCCGGTCGCCCAGTACATGGGCATCAACCGCGGTGACGCCTTCAAGTACGTCGTCTCGATGTCATCACCCGAGTTCAATCTTACCCAGTTCCGCGACAAGAACAACCCCAACGGCGGCCGCCACAAGGACGAAAAGTATATCTGCGGCGACATGAACACTTCGCTAATCAAAACCGAGCTCGGTCGCAGCATCATGATCCAGCACGACGTGGTGAGCCCTCGTCCCTACTCGCGCATCAACGCCCTCTGTGGAACGAAGGCTACCTTCTTTGACTACCCTCCTCGCCTTGCAGTTGACGGCAAAGGACACGGCTGGGCCTACGAGGGCGAAAAACTGAATGTCTTTATGCAGGAGAACGCTCACCCGCTTTGGAAGAAGGTCGGCGAGCTCGCCAAGCGCGTCGGCGGACATGGCGGCATGGACTTCATTATGAACTACCGCCTGCTCGACTGCGTACGCCAAGGCATCACCCCTGATATGACGGTTTATGATGCAGCCGACTGGTCCTGTATCCTGGAAATCTCCGCGTGCTCAGTGAAGAATGGTAGCATGCCTGTGCAGTGTCCCGACTTCACCCGCGGCGGCTGGAAGTCCCTCGCACCTCTGCC
>DNHH01000056.1:806-1511 GCA_003485955.1 Opitutia bacterium | reverse complement strand
CAACATACGTGAGCAACTTCGAATCCTCTTCCCGCCGGGAATTCCTCCGCTTAGCCGCCCTCGCTGGCTTTGGCTTTGGCATCGGGAATGGCCTCACCGCTAGCGCTGTGGCTGCGCCAGACCCAAGGTCGCTGAGCTTCAGTGGCATCACGGATATCGGCAAGGCTCGCCCTCGCCCTGCTGGCGCCAAGCCAGTGTGGGAACTCACCACCAAGCCAATGGAGAAGGTGCGTGTCGCCTTCATCGGCCTGTCTCGCGGGATGGCCCATGTGAACGCCGTGGTCAATCTTCCCTTCGTTGAGACGATCGCTCTTTGCGACCTTCGCCAGGAACGAGCTAATAATGCGGCAAAGTTTGTGGAAAAGAAGACCGGGAAAATGCCACTTATCTTTGCTGGCGACGAAGACATCTGGGAAAAGATGATCGCACGCGACGATATCGACGTGGTCTATATTTCAACTCCATGGGAGTGGCACGTACCCATGTGCGTCAAGTCCATGCAGGCTGGTAAGCACGCCTTCGTTGAGGTCTCCGCCGCCGTCACCGTCGACGAATGCTGGCAGCTGGTCGACGCCTCCGAGCAAACCCAGCGTCACTGCGTACAGCTCGAGAACTGCTGCTACAACGAGAGCGAGTTGTTTGTGCTCAATATGGCCCGCCAAGGCTTCTTCGGCGAAATGAAGCACGCCGAATGCGCCTACATCC
>DNHH01000056.1:0-639 GCA_003485955.1 Opitutia bacterium | reverse complement strand
ACGCCGAATGCGCCTACATCCATAATCTACGTAACAACGCTAATCCAGGCGTTCTCTGGAAGCTCGCGGGCGAAGGCAGCTGGCGGCGCAACTACCACACATTCCTCGACGGTAATCTCTACCCGACCCATGGCCTAGGCCCTGTGGCCCAATACATGGGCATCAACCGCGGCGACAACTTTAAGCGCATCGTTTCGATGTCATCCCCCGAATTCAACCTCACTGAGTTCCGCGATAAGCACAACCCCAACGGCGGTCGCCACAAGGATGAGAAGTACGTCTGTGGAGACATCAATACCGCGATTATCAAAACTGAGCTTGGGCGTACCATCATGATTCAACACGACGTGGTCAGCCCTCGTCCCTACTCCCGCATCAACGCCCTCTGTGGCACCAAGGCGACCTTCTTCGGCTACCCCGACCGACTCTGCGTCGACGGTAGTCATGATTGGACTTACGAAGGTCCAGCGATGGAGAAGTTCATGAAGGAGAACGGACATCCAATTTGGAAGAAGATCGGCGATTACGCCCGTAAAGGTGGCTTCGGCCATGGAGGCATGGATTATGTCATGAATTGGCGCCTACTCGACTGCGTGCGCCAGGGTATCACGCCTGACATGACCGTCTACGACGCCGCCG
>DNHH01000074.1:1086-7756 GCA_003485955.1 Opitutia bacterium | reverse complement strand
GCGAAGCCTCTCGCCAAGAAGCCAGTCAAAGTCGTCAAGAAGCCTGTGCCTAAAGCGAAGCCTGTCGCCAAAGTCGCTGTAAAGCCGACTGGCAAAGCTACCCCCGTCAAAGTCGTCGCAGGCAAGGGCAAGGTTGCCCCTCAGGTTGCGAAGGGCAAAGCAGCCGCACCTGCGCCTAAAGGAAAAGGCAAAGGCCCTATGCCTAAGATGGATCCGTCCCTTTCGCATGAAGAGCAGCGTAAATTGCTCGAGCATCATCGCTCAGACCATCACCAGACTTCACCCGTCGAAGCACCTTCGCGGCCAAAGTTACTCGTCTTCTCGGTGGATGATGTCCGTGACTATATTAAGCCCCGCCGCAATGTACGCTTAAACCTTTGGATTCCAGAGGAAGAGCGTAAGTTGAAAGAGCGTACAAGTAAGGGCGATAATAAGACTGTCTCTGGAAAGCCCAACAAAGTCGGAGCTGCTTCGCTCTCGAGTCTCTTCGGGTTTAATCCTTTCAAGAAAACTGGCCCCATTGACGACGATCGGAAGATTCCCGAAAAATGGCGCCGCTACCATAAACTCTTGATGGATTTGCGTGGCGCGATTGAGCGTGGCCTCGCTATCCATACAGATGAGGCGTTGAAGAAGTCAGGTAAAGATGACGCCGGCGACCTTTCGGGTTACTCTCAGCACATGGCTGACGCAGGTACCGATACGGCCGATCGCGACTTCGCGTTATCACTTATTTCCAATGAGCAACAATCGATTAAAGAAATCGATGATGCCATTGAGCGCATGAAGACCGGAGATTACGGTATTTGTGAAGTCACCAACAGGCCCATCCCGCACGCCCGATTGATGGCGGTTCCGTTCACGCGTTACACGGTTGAAGGACAGCGCGACCTCGAACGTCAACGTCGTGCGATGCGTCGACGCGGCACCAATCCGCTTGGCCCTGATGGCGATGAGATTGGATTTGGCTCAGGTGGTGGCGGTAGCGAGGGTGATCCTGAAGAGACCTAAGCTTGGAGATGACCCGTTACCGTCCTTACGCGACCTTTTGGGCCGTCATGCTGGTCGCCTTGATAGCGGACCAGGTCACCAAATTCTTTGTGGTAAAGCACATTGCTTTTTTTGACCCCGCGATTCCTGGGAGCGGAGAAGAAGTTTCTATCATCGCTGACGTTCTTCGGTTTGTGCATGTAGGCAATAAGGGTGCTGCTTGGGGTGCAGGGTCTGGGCACGATGCCACGCAAATCTTTCTGGTTGGTTTAGCCTTAGTCGTCATCGCTTTCATTTGGTTGAAGCGCCGCGAACTTCTTCGAGAGCTCGCAGGGGGCCAAGTTGCTTTCGGTTTATTTATCGGGGGCGCAGTCGGCAATGTGTGCGACCGGTTGCTACGCGAACATGTGGTCGACTTCGTTGATATCCGCTTACCCTTTAAGCTTTTTGGCAGCTACCATTGGCCGGCCTTTAATATTGCTGACGCCTGTATTTGTGTCGGGGTAGGGCTCTACTTTATTTTTTTATGGCAGCAGGAGAAAGAGATGCGTCGACGCATTGAGTCTCAGTCGGGCGGAAATCCCTTAATATGAGCGAGGCACTTTTTGACCGTTTCGACCTCACGGCGAATCCGGGTACACGTGCCTATAAATTACTGGCGGCGCTTGTTGTGCCTCGTCCTATTGCTTTAGTTACAACGATGGATGCCGAAGGGTGTGTGAATGCGGCGCCCATTTCTTTTTTTAATCTCATAGGGTCTGACCCGGCGATGGTAGTTTTAGCACCTTCCAATCGACCAGATGGTACGCCGAAGGATACCGCCCGTAACTTGATAGCGAATGGCGAAGCCGTCGTTCATATTTGCGACGAAGCGATGGCCGCGCGGATGGTGGCTTGTGCAGCTGCGCTACCCCCAGGGGTTTCTGAACTCGAAAAAGTTGGATTGGTTACGATCGCTTCGGAAAGGGTGCGGCCACCTCGGATTCAAGATTGTCCGGTGGCGCTCGAGTGTCGCGTGGTGGATATTCGTTATTATGGCGAAAACCGCCTAGTCGTCTTGGAGGCGCTCCTCGCCCACGTGCGGGCGGGCCTTGCAGATACGGGGACTTGGCGGGTTAAAGTGGCTGAACACGCCCCTATTGGACGCATGGAAAGTCCTGATGGGTACGTCCGTACGCGCGACCGCTTTCAGTTACCCTTTCCCGATTGAGTCTAAATCGGCATTGACTCTAGGGGCAGGCGGCGGCTTCCCTGTTGTCCTCCATGGCAAACATCAAAGCTAACAAGAAGAGCATTCGGCAGACCGCTAAGCGCGCCGCGAGCAATCGCACCGTGCGCACACGTCTGAAATCCGTCATCAAAGAACTTAACGCTGCACCGACCAAAGAAAAAGGTTCACTCGTTGCCTCGACGCTCGATAAGGCCGTCAAGAAGGGCGTCATCCATCGCAACAAAGCGAATCGCCTCAAGGCAGCAATCGCCAAGGCGCTCGCTAAGAAATAAGCAGGGCTGAGAAGCTTTTGTTACGGGCCAGGTTCGTCCTGGCCTTTTTTGTGTTCCGTGCGCGGCGTGAGACGACGAACGGCTGTGGCGAAGTCGTCCGGGCGCGGTGCGTCAATTCGGAAGGCTTCGCCACCAACTGTCCCTTCAATGACAGCGAGACGTAGCAATACACTGCGATGCAGGGGTTTGTCGCCCCCTTTATTCAAACGGCCACTGGTCACGGTTTCGGCCAAGGTGACGCGTCCTGTGCGACCATAGCGGAGCTCTCCCGCAATACGAATACCGCACTCGTTGGCATGAACTTGAATTTGGTCACGGCGCGCAAACGTGCAGGTTGCTGTCCATAGCCGCCATCGGCCAAGTGCTTCGCCCGGAGTAAAGCGCGTCTCGCTTTGTTTACCGCGTTTATGAGAAACGCCCGCTCGTTGACGCACGTCATCCATGTGTAATGGTAAATCACACAGGCCACCTTCCTCGGGTGCGTCTTCAATGCGCGCAATCATTTCATAGGTTAACGTTAGTGCGCCAGAGCCTAATGCTTCTCGCCAGTCTGCGAGACGTGAGGCACGGTCAGCCAAAATTGCGATGCCAGATATTTCTGGCTCAGGCCCAACGACAACTGCGGGTTCAGCCAAGTTTAAGCGGAGCATCTCCGGCTTGTTGGCCGCTAGTTGTGTGCGGAGGCTGGCCAGTAGGGTGGGGGCGCCTTCTTGCCAGGGATGATCTTCGAGCGGTACCTCTGCTGGCTTGTCTAAGGCGATCCAGCCTAGGCCACCTGTCAAGACGGTGACCCGGAGGGCTTCAGGGCCAAGGAGGCCAGCAGGAAAGCCAATTGCAGAAGGGAGGCCGGACATACCTAAGCCCTATCGTGCTTCTGGCCTCGGTGGGAGCAAAAAGCCCAGTGACTTCCTGCGTTGCCCTTTGGGGCAGGTTTTTCCTTAAGTAGGACTGTCCCATGCGAATCATCCTTTTTGCCTTAGGCCTGATGTCCGTTGGCTGCATGAGCCAAGAGGAGCGCCAAGCTCAAATTGAGCGCAAGGCGGAGTCGGATCGCGCTTTTCGTCGTGAGCACATGCGTAATACGGGCGCTGTGCGTGATAATGAGTACGATGTTCTGAACAAAGCCACGCGCGACTTTAAGCCTCAAGCCACAGGTATCCCGCCCGCGCCAACAACCGAAGAGCTCGAGCGAAGAGTTAAAGAAATCGAGCGTTAATCAATGGGCTCCTACTTGCTCCGCCGTCTCGGCGAAATCATTCCGGTTCTGCTTGTCGTTGTGACGGCGGCATTTCTTTTAGTAAAAATTGTCCCAGGAAGTCCGTTTGATACGGATCGCGCAATGCCGGCAGCCGTCAAAGCGCGCTACGAAAAGTTCTACGGTCTCGATCAGCCCGTTTACGTCCAATACGGCCGCTACCTCACGCACCTCGCACAGGGCGACTTGGGTCTTTCGACGAAGTATCAAGGATGGACAGTGAATGAGCTCGTGGGTCCGCGCATGCCTGTTTCGGCTCAACTTGGGTTGGCGGCACTTGCACTCGCAATCGCCGTCGGCATCCCCGTTGGCGTGCTCGCATCCTCGCGTCCGAATTCGTGGTTGGATCGGATCCCGATGGGCCTCTCGCTCGTTGGTATTTGCCTGCCATCATTCGTTATTGGGCCTTTATTGTCTTTAGTCCTTTCACGGTGGTTAGGCTGGGTGCCTCCCTGTGGATGGGGTCGTCCTGAGCACCTCGTCTTACCTGCTCTCACGCTGGCGATAGTTGTTGCCGCTCCAATTGCGCGGCTGACGCGCGGTGCGATGATGGAAGTACGTAGCCTAGATTTTGTGCGGACAGCCCGAGCTAAAGGTCTGGGCCCTTTTCGAATTTGGTTTGTGCACACACTGCGTAATGCGCTCCTGCCTGTTGTTACGTACCTTGCGCCCGCTGCTGCCGGCCTGGTCTCGGGTTCGTTTGTGGTGGAGTCGATGTTTGATGTACCTGGTCTTGGTCGATTCTTCGTAGCGTCCGTGACCAATCGCGACGCCACCATGATTGTTGGTATGACAGTGCTCTACGCTGCTTCCCTGCTTATCCTTAACCTTGCGGCTGACCTCTTGCTCGCCTGGCTTAATCCCCGTCGCAAACTTGGTGCAGATTCAGAATCTGGTCTTGGGATTGGTTATTTGCTCGGTCTGGCACTCGCACCGCTAGTTTTACTCGGAATATATTTAGGCGGTGTTGCTTTGCGCGACTCCTTGAAGGGTGTAGAAATTGCTCCCTGGCTTTCTTGGTCTGCTGTTCGCACGGCCACGGCTTGGTTCGTGGGTGCCTTACTCTTGCTCCTTGTAGCCATCGTGGGCTGGGCGCTTTCACGCGGTTGGGATCGCTTTGTGCGTAACCGTGCCGCGGTTGTTGCTGGCGTCTTCCTCATCTTCATCGGCCTAGCTTGTTTGTTGGCGAGTCCATTAGCGCCTTATGACTACCGCGCGCAAGACCTCGCCCTTGGGCCCGTCGGGCCATCTTCAGCGCACCTTCTGGGCACAGATATTTTGGGTAGAGATTTACTCTCACGCATTTTGCACGGTGGTGCAGTTTCTATTTTGGTAGGACTGATTGCCACAGTCATCGCACTTGTTTTCGGAACAGCCTATGGCGTGGTCGCTGCCCAAGTTGGCGGACGCATTGGCGATGCCATGATGCGTGCAGTTGACGTTATTGGCACATTGCCACTCACCCTTATCATTATTCTTTGCACAGTTATCTTTGGCCAAGACCTATGGCTGCTATACCTTGTGGTTGGCGGCATCTCTTGGCTGACGATGGCACGGGTGGTTCGAAATGAAGTCATCACCTTGCGCGCAATGCCATTTGTGCAGGCCGCAGAGACAATGGGTGCGAGTACTCCTCGGATTGTCTGGAAACATTATTTGCCGAATCTCGCTGGCACTCTCGCCATTTATGCAACCTTAACGGTTCCGGGCGTGATGCTGCTCGAAGCCTTTGTCTCCTTCTTAGGTCTCGGCGTGCAGGCCCCGATGACGTCGTGGGGTATGTTGATTAAAGATGGCGCGGATGTGATGGAAGAGTGCCCTTGGGTGCTACTCGCCCCTGCGACGATTTTTGCCGCAACCTTGTTGGCGTTGAACTTTGTCGGTGATGGCTTGCGCGATGCCTTTGATCCACGCGATACCCGACGCTGAGTTAGTCGAGGTCGGCTTTAAACCGAGCAACCCAACCACAGGCTGTACTGATGCGCTGGCGCCGGGCAGCGATAAGGCGATAGGCTCCGTTGGCCAAAGGCGATGGTAGTGCGTCTAAAAGCCAACCCGCGACACTCCAGATTCCGCCAAGTGCTTTCAGGGCAGCAGCAAGTGCGGGCGCGCCCACAAACCGTCGCGAGCCTTGCCAAGCAACCAATCCGGTATTTTCGCCACCCTCGGGTTCGCCAGCAATATTTGCGGTCACGCCTTGGTTAGGTGCTAATAAAAGTCTGCCCTGTGAATTGCGGTGAGCGATCCAGGCAGCACTGCGGTCGCACAAGCCACATTGCTGATCGTATAAAACGATGAGGAGTGAATCGCGCATCTTAGGTAACGTCGTGCCAAGTATTGCCGTCACGTTCGAGTTTTCGGAATCCGCCAGCTTTCATCCGTTTCGAGTCTTTGGCCGCATTGCCCATTGCTCGCTCGGTCCATTTTCCTGTTAAGCCTGGAGCGTCTAAAACGCGCTGGAGTTTTTCGCCGGTTAAAGGGTGTAATGCTAAGTCAGGCGTACCTGCGGGTTGTTCGACCTCGAGCAATTCACCTTCGGATCCGTCTGGTCGGATGACGTTGTAGCGGCGAAGTGCCATAAAATCATCATAACATAAGTCACCCCTGGCGCAAGCGTCAGGGGTGACAGTTTCGTTCGTGGTGGAGGGAGTGGGATTTGAACCCACGAACAGCATAGCTGAACGGATTTACAGTCCGCGCCCTTTAGCCACTTGGATATCCCTCCAACGAACGAACGTGGGTTTTGAAAAACCCCAGCGGGATGAGCAAGGGAAAAGGAAAAGTAAGCAGACGAATGACGAAAGACTAAGGCTTAAAGTTGACCACGTGCTATTGGCTAAGGGCTTGAGACTGATCCAACAAAAAACCCCGCCAGTGGCGGGGCGAGGGCAGGTGCCGAGCGTGCCGCTCAGTTGACCGGGG
>DNHH01000074.1:448-925 GCA_003485955.1 Opitutia bacterium | reverse complement strand
TTAAAGAATCACGATGATTCTTAGGCCGTAACTTTAGCTGCTGCACGAGCCCGCTTGAGAAGCGTCTTAGCTGTGTCCGAAGGCTGAGCGCCCTTCTTGATCCATGCGTCAGCGAGAGCGACGTCGATATTCAATTCAGTAGCCTTGCCGCGAGGGCGAGGGTTGTAGTTGCCGAGAAGCTCGACAAAGCGACCGTCGCGGCGGACGGATTGTTCGGCGACGACGAGACGGAAGGTCGGCTCATTTTTGGTGCCGAAGCGTTGGAGACGGATGCGAAGCATATTACAGGGCCTTGATAACGGTGGAAGGTCGGACAAAGCCGAGAAGGGGCGGGGGAGTCAACTCACCTTTTTGACCCCCATCCCGCCCTTGAATAGTCAGGGTAAGTCCTATAACCCCTATGGCACTGCCCATGCGCATTGATCTTTTGACCCTTTTCCCCGGCATGGCCGATGGATTTTTGCGGGAATCTGTCGT
>DNHH01000074.1:0-212 GCA_003485955.1 Opitutia bacterium | reverse complement strand
AGCTTCCAGGCCCATGATATCCGCAAGTGGACCAAGGATAAACACCAACGGGTCGACGACACCCCTTTTGGGGGCGGACCGGGCATGCTGATGTCCTGCCAGCCTCTCTTTGATGCCGTCGACGCTGTTTCAACCGCGGGCTGTGAGGTCATCTACCTTTGTCCTGACGGCGAATTACTGAACCAAGCTATTGCCCAGGATCTAGCATCTAA
>DNHH01000011.1:7986-9467 GCA_003485955.1 Opitutia bacterium | reverse complement strand
TGGCGACTTCTTTCAAAACAACCCGTTCATTTTACCTACATTCGTCGGTCACGCCATTAATCTGGCGAAAGATTCTGGAGCAAAATACCTCGTCGATGCCTATTGTGGCTCAGGCCTCTTCGCACTGAGCGCCGCCAAACACTTCGAGAGAGTTTACGGAATTGAAGTTAGCGTCGATGCCGTCAACAACGCGGGTCAAAACGCGACGGCGAACGGGTTAACGAACTGCGAGTTTGTCGCAGGTTCAGCAGAGCACGTTTTTCAGGCACTCACAGTCGCTGGTGCCGATACAGCAGTCATCATCGACCCGCCTCGGAAAGGCTGTGATGAGGTCTTCTTGGCTCAACTCGACGCCTTTAGCCCACGACGTATTGTCTACGTGAGCTGTGCCCCTGACACTCAAGCCCGCGATTTACGCTGGCTGGTGGCAAAGGGCTGGAAGGTCCGCAGTGCCCGACCGTTCGACCTCTTCCCGCAGACACGACACATCGAGTCGATCGTCGACTTAGAGCGCGCCTAAACAAAAGAGGGAGCCTTTCGGCTCCCTCCTGCTTTGCAGAACGTCTTGGCTTAAGCTTTTTCAGGTAGAGAGCCGTCTTCATCGTCCTCGGCTCTCTCAACCTTCGAGATGCCCAGGAGCGCTTCACTGTCTTTTAAGCGCATGACGCGAACACCCTTGGTATTGCGCCCTGCTGTACAACGGATGTCGGAGACCTTGGTACGAATAGACTGTCCGCCCTTTGTCAGGAGCATGACTTCGTCATCTTCCTTCACACTGAGTGCGCCCGCCACACCGACATCGGTGTTGATGGCAATAACACCCTTACCGCCACGTGACTGCTTGCGGTAAACAGGCTCGCCGGTTTCTGCATCATCAAACGGCGTACGCTTTCCAATACCGTCAATGCCTACGACCAGCAACGTGCAGGTCGGATCCACAATCTCCATCGCCTTCACGGCATCGCCCTTAGAGAGATTCATACCGATAACGCCCGTCGTATCTCGACCCATCGAGCGAACATCGGATTCATGGAAACGAATGCTCATACCTGACTGCGAAATCATCACGACTTCGTTGTCACCGCCGGTAAGCTTAACCGAGATGAGTGCATCGCCGTGCTCAATATTCACGCCAATGATGCCACCCTTGCGGTAGTTGGCATATTTCGAAATCTCCGTCTTCTTGATGATGCCATTACGCGTGCACATCACGAGGAATTTGCCGGCATCGAATCCAGAGACACAGACCATGGCCGCGAGCGACTCACCCTCTTGAAGACCAAGCAGACGGGTTAGAGCCTTACCGCGTGCAGCACGGGCCGCTTCTTCGATTTCATAAACCTTCTCCACGTAGACGCGCCCATTGTTCATGAAGAACAAGATATGGTCGTGCGTATTAGCGGTAAAGAGGTGCTCAATAAAATCGTCCTCACCTTCAATCGGCTTGGAGAGCTCAGCGCCCTTGGTGCCCTTGCCGCCGC
>DNHH01000011.1:3697-7812 GCA_003485955.1 Opitutia bacterium | reverse complement strand
CGCCCTTGGTGCCCTTGCCGCCGCGTTTCTGCAGGCGGTACTGAGCAACAGGTGTACGCTTAATGAAGCCGGCATGCGATACGGTGACAACGCAACCTTCGTTCGCCACGATATCTTCCATGGAAAGATCGCCTTCTTTATCAGCAATCTTTGTAAGACGCGGGGTCACGTGGGTCTTCGAAACTTCCCGTAGCTCTGTCTTGATAATGGTTAACAGCTTAGCCTCGCTGCCGAGAATTGACTGCAATTCTTCGACCAGCGCTAGGAGTGCACGGTACTCTTCCTCAATCTTGTCACGCTCCAGGCCAGTCAATTGATACAGGCGTAGATCTAAGATCGCCAGCGCTTGACGCTCAGAGAGACCGTACTTGTCGATTAACTTTACGCGGGCTTCGTCGCGATTAACAGAAGCGCGAATAATTTTCACGAAGTCATCGAGGTTCTTTAGGGCAATCTTGAATCCTTCCAAGATGTGCGCGCGGTCTTGAGCCTTGCGTAAGCGGAATTGAGTACGACGGGTAATGACGTCGCGACGGTGCTCAATAAAGCAGTCGATCAACTCGCGGATGTTCATCTGCTTTGGACGACGCTTGTCGAGGGCGAGCAGAATGACACCGAAAGAGCTTTCGAACGCGGTGTGTTTATAAAGCTTATTAACGACAACCTTTGGGTTCTCGTTACGCTTCAACTCGATCACGATACGGGTTTGCTCATCCGACTCGTCACGCAAATCGGAAACTTCGTCGAAGACCTTATCGCCAACCAATCGAGCGATATCGATAACCAAGCTTGCGCGATTCACATTGTAAGGGATCTCGGTGAGAACCACTTGCTCCTTGCCGTTCTTCAATTCTTCAGTGTGAGCCACACCACGGGTACGGACAATACCACGGCCAGTTAACAAATACTGACGAATGCCCTCACGGCCATTGATCACGCCGCCCGTAGGGAAGTCTGGACCTAAGATAATCTTGGTTAAGTCCTCTGCAGTCGTTGAGGGCTTATCGATAACGCGGCAGATTGCCTCCAGGAGCTCACCCAAATTATGGGGAGGTATGTTGGTGGTCATGCCGACGGCGATACCCGTCGAACCGTTCATCAATAGATGCGGCAATCCACAAGGCAGCACCGTAGGCTCAGTGGTCGACTCTTTATAGTTAGGAATGAAGTCGACCGTTTCTTCATCAATGTCGGTCAGGAGATCTCCAGCGACCTCGGAAAGGCGGCACTCGGTGTAACGGTAGGCTGCGGGAGGGTCACCGTCGATCGAGCCGAAGTTGCCTTGAGGCTGAATGAGCGGGTAACGCATCACCCAGTTCTGCGCGAGGCGGACAAGGGTGTCGTAAACAGAACTGTCACCGTGTGGGTGATAGTTTTTCAAAACTTCACCCACCACACCTGCGCACTTATCGAACGGACGGTTGTGAACCAAGCCTTCGCGCAACATCGCATAAAGAATACGGCGCTGTACGGGCTTAAGACCATCACGTGCATCCGGCAGGGCACGTGAGACAATGACTGACATCGAATAATCGATGTAAGCTGTCTGCATGATGTCCGTAATGCTGGCGGGTGTGAGTTTTTCGTTTTCGGAATACATTTTCTTAAGTTTTAGAAGTTATGGGTAATAAAAACGGCGATTAGACGTCGAGGTTCGAGGTATTGAGCGCGTTGTCTTCAATGAAGGCGCGGCGCGAAGGCACATCCTCGCCCATCAACATGGCGAAGATACGGTTGGCTTCAGCGGCGTCGCGTACGTCGACCTTAAGTAGACGACGTTTCGCAGGATCCATCGTCGTCTCGTAAAGCTGCTTAGGATTCATTTCGCCGAGACCTTTATAGCGCTGAATCGACAAGCCTTTGCGTCCGAAAATACGGATCTGCCCAATCAGCTCCAGGATACTGCGAAGGTGCACGGGTTCGACTTCCTTGCGGACCTTCTTCGCGACGGTAGCCTTGGGGTCTTTTTCCTTACGCTTCTTACCATCCGTTTCAGGCTCTTCCGCAGTTTCATCTTCGGCTGAAGCCGCACCTTCGACGAGGTGGTAACGCGACTCTTCTCCAGGAGTGAACTGCTTGATATCCATTCCTTGAGCGTCGAGCTCTTTAAGCAATTTCGTTAAGCCTTCGCTTTCAAAGATCTCATACAGGTTGATACGCTGCTGAACGGATGTGCCTTTGACTTTAATTTCGCGACTAACCTGTGTCGCTAAGAAATCTTCAAACTGTTGCTCCTTCAGGAATGCCTGACGGGCATCTTCATCGGCCAAGAATTCAAAAACTTCTTCATTGCCCGTACGGATCTTCGCTAAGAAGCGAGGAAGGGCATGTGTCTTGTGATTCTGTTGGTCGAGGTAGAGCGACAGCGGACAGCCCGTACGACCAACACCCGATCCAAGTGATTCAAGACGCGCAAGGCATTCAACAATGCGGTCAAGCTTTTGACCAGGGAAGGAGTGCTTGTCGCGAAGGCGTAGCAGATTGACGTCTTCAGATCCGAGTTCGAGCAGGATGCGATTAAGGTCGGCATCGTTATCGACGTATTGCTCGCGCTTCTTGCGCTTGATCCGGTAAAGCGGAGGCTGGGCAATGTAAACATAACCTGCATCCAGCAGCCCAGGCATCTGACGATAAAGGAATGTGAGCAAGAGGGTGCGGATGTGCGAACCGTCAACATCTGCGTCCGTCATGATGATAATCTTATGGTAACGGCACTTCGTAATATCAAAGGCCCCATCACCTTCGTGACGACCGATACCCGTACCGCACGCAGTGATAATGGTGCGGATTTCGTCGTTCGAGAGAATCTTGTCCAGTCGTGCCTTCTCGACGTTTAAGATCTTACCCTTAATCGGAAGAATAGCTTGGTAGCGACGGTCGCGTCCTTGCTTTGCCGAACCACCTGCGGAGTCACCTTCCACGATATACACTTCGCAAACCTTCGGATCCGATTCGGAACAGTCGGCCAA
Organism: Opitutia bacterium; assembly: GCA_003485955.1. Classification (GTDB taxonomy): domain Bacteria; phylum Verrucomicrobiota; class Verrucomicrobiia; order Opitutales; family UBA953; genus UBA8828. Next base: position 4,843 of record DNHH01000011.1, on the reverse strand, counting down.
CTTGCCCGGGAGGCCACCCGAAGACATAGCTGACTTACGCACCGTTTCGCGCGCCTTGCGGGCAGCTTCACGGGCGCGGGCAGCATTTAGGCATTTATCGACGATGCGCTTACCGGTCTTTGAATCGCGCTCGAGGTAATACTTTAACTGCTCACCGACGACAGAGTTCACAATGCCTTCAACTTCAGGATTTGTGAGGCGTGTCTTGTTTTGAGATTGGAATTTAGGGTCAGGGTGTTTGACGGAAACAACAGCAACGAGACCTTCGCGCATGTCATCGCCGTTCAATTTAGCATCCTTGTCTTTGACCAAACTATTCGCCTTGGCATAGCTATTGATCACACGCGTGAGAGCTGAGCGGAAGCCGGAGAGGTGTGTTCCGCCCTCGGGATTGCTAATGAGATTGGCGTAAGTGAAGACAGTTTCGTCGTAGCGATCGTTGTACTGCAGGGCGACGTCGAGCGTCATGCGGCGTTGGCCAGGCTTTGGCTTTTCATCAGCCGACATCACGCGCGGGTTACTCGGGTCCGTGAAGTCCACTTCGGCTGAAATCAAAATAGGTTTATCGTGCAGCGTGTCTTCGTTGGCATTCAAGAATGAGACGTACTCAGCGATACCATCCTTGAATTGGAAAACGTCTTTTCGACCGTCGCGCTCATCGGAAACCTCAATGGCAATTCCGGGAACAAGGAAGGCTAGCTCGCGAAGGCGACGGACCAGTGTCTCGTATTTAAACTCGGTGACCGAAAAGATTTGGGGATCGGGCAAGAAAGAGATCTTGTTACCAGTGCGCTTAGTCTTGCCGATAACTTTGATTTTTTGAGTAACATCACGTTGGCTAAATTTCATCTGGTGAATTTCGCCCTCGCGACTGACTTCAGCCACAAAGCGAGATGAGAGCGCGTTCACGCACTTTGCACCCACGCCATTCAGTCCGCCTGAAACCTGGTAGGCACCTTTATCAAATTTACCACCTGCATGGAGATTGGTGAGCACGAGCTCGAGCGTTGGCACCTTTTCTTCAGGGTGCATGGCGACAGGGATACCGCGACCATCGTCTTCAACAGAGAGTGAACCGTCGCGATGAATCTCGACCTTCACGCTCTTACAAAAACCTGCGAGCGCTTCGTCGATCGCGTTGTCGAC
>DNHH01000011.1:3115-3520 GCA_003485955.1 Opitutia bacterium | reverse complement strand
GCGCTTCGTCGATCGCGTTGTCGACGATTTCATAAACGCAGTGGTGCAAGCCCGTCTCATTGGTATCACCAATGTACATACCTGGTCGCTCGCGGACGGCTTTAAGACCCTTGAGGCGCTTGATGTCAGAGGCTTCGTAGGATGCTTTACCAGCGTGTTTGCCAGTGCCGCGGGAGGATTCAGGTTCGCTCATAGATACGTTAGTTTTGGAGGGGTTTAAAGAAGGCGGATTTAGGGGTTTTTTAATGCTGATTTTCGTCAAGGGGGTGGCAAGGGGAAAAGACCCCTTTTGCGAATGTTTTTTACCTTTCTTAAACACCTATTTATCAACGACTTAAATTATCATTACCCTAAGTCTTCCCAGACTCATTCACAGGTTATGCACACCCCCGCTAAATAGCGATA